>NZ_JAXOFP010000007.1:0-129892 GCF_041224285.1 Corynebacterium drakensteinense | reverse complement strand
GGAACAGTGACAAACTCATCACCTTCACCAGTGTTGGAATCTTCCCACTTCGGATCAACATCATCCGCACCAAGCTGGAACTCAGGAACATCAACAGACGCACCAGAACCATGCTTGGAACCACCCTTACCAACAGTAAGAGTCTTCGTTTCCTTCGATCCATCAGGATAAGTCAGCTCAACCGAAACCTCAGCAGAATCACCAACCTCAGCATCCGCACCAGGAACGACGGTCACAGAGCCATCTTCTTCCAAACGAACATCCCACGGCTGCGAACCCTTATTCTCCGCATCCGGAGTCAAAGTAACAACAACCTCGGTGTCATGAGGAATACCATCACCGGTATTTGGAACAGTGACAAACTCATCACCTTCACCAGTGTTGGAATCTTCCCACTTCGGATCAACATCATCCGCACCAAGCTGGAACTCAGGAACATCAACAGACGCACCAGAACCATGCTTGGAACCACCCTGTGCAACTTCGAATGTGACAGTCTCTTCAGAGCCATCTGGATAGGAAATACCCACTTCAACCTGGATTAAATCGCCAGGTTGTGCATCAGAGCCCGGTGTAACAGTGAATTCACGGGTCTCTACGTCGAATTCAACCTGCCAGTCATCGTCGCCTTGATTGTCGACGTGCACTGAGACACTGTATTCGAATCCAGTATCTGCTGGAACCGCGTCACCCGTGTTAGGAATTGTGATTGTCGGTGTCTCTGGTTCCAAAGTGGAATCTTTCCACTTCGGATCATATTTTGCAGCATCATCAGATGGAACTTTGAATTCCACCACGCGGACAGGATTACCGTCCGAGTCGGAAACCGTTACTTCAATTTCAGATCCTGGCTTATCGTCTGCACCTGGCGTGTAGTTGATGTTGCCATTCTCGTCCAACGTTGCTTCACCATCACCTTTGGTGACTGAAGGAGTTAGGTCCTGAGTCAGGTCAGGTTTGCTACCGGTGTACGGAACGTTAACAGATCCATTTTCGGATTTCGTTGGCTCACCATTCCACGAATGCGCTATTGGCCGAACTGATACAGATACGGTGTCCTTACCTTTGAGATTGCCATCGGCGTCGGCATACTCAACTGGCAATTCTTCAAGTGCATAATCTGCATCGGGTCCAGCATTTACCTCAACTTTGCCGTTCTGCTTGTTTAGACGAAGCAGAACCCGCTCAGATTCGCCAGCACCCTCGCGGATGATTTCTTCCACACCATTCCAGGAAGGATTTGGATTGGGGACGAATCCGTCGGGCAATTCACCGAATCGGAAGAAGTCGCCATCCTGTTTCTGGATGGTATCTGGAAGGTCAGGCGTTCCAGTTGAGTCACTACGCTTGTAATTGTCCGGTGCAACATGGAGATTCTGCGAGTAACCAAGATCATCAGCTACAGGAGCCGGTGCTGGAGGCTCAGGATCTTTGACTTTTGGATCAACAGTAACTGAAACCTCTACAGTATCTTCAGAGCCGTCTTCGTATCTGACAACTACTGGAACTTTGTACTCACCAGTCTGTACCCCTTCTCCAACGGTTAATTCAACCGAACCGTCGTTTTCATTCACCTCCGCGGTCAGACCATCCGGAAGGTGTGAAAGATCGCCAGGCTTAAAAGTGGTACCGGCAGGCGCAGGATCGGCCTCCGTAGTGTCTGGGGTGTCTACCTTATCGAAAGTTGGCGCCTCGAGAGTTTCAGTTTCACCCTGTTCAACGGTCAACGGCTTGTACGACGGGGTTAGCTCATCTGCGGTGCTCGAATCTGGAGTAGCGGCGGGGGTGAATTCTACCGTCGTCGTATCAACCGAGTTGTCACTGTAGACGACCTTTACCGGCACTTCTACAGGAGTTTGGAGGCTTTCACCTTCTCTAGGCGTCACAGTTACGACACCAGATTGCTCATCAATCTTAACCGTAAGGCCAGCCGGAGCATCTTCGCCCAATTCGAAACGAGTGTTTTCAGGCTTGTCTACGACAGAGTCAGAATCATCCTGAGGATGGAAAATTGGAGCTTCCGACTGCAGTTTCCCCTCACCTGGCTTGGTGTACGAAGGCTCAACTGTGTCATTAAGCTTCTTGTCAGCTGGGATGAATACGACAGTAGATTTATCTTCAGTACCATCATCGTAAGTCACCTTTACTGGAATGCTGACCTGTGTGTTAACAGGGTTCGTCAGGGTAACGACACCAGTATCCGGATCGATTCTAGCGTCTTTTGCACCTTCAGGTAGTTCACCGTCAAATGCGAACTTCGCACCTGCTGGATGAGGGGAATCTGGCCCTCCTTCACGGCGAAAAGTGACTACTTCGTCAGGTTTACCCTCGACATGGAACTGTGGTCGCCCGCTCTCAGTAGCTCCTTTTACAGGCTCGTACTTAAAGGCGTAATGGTTAGTTTGAGCTGCAGGAAGATCGCTCTTCTTGTAAGTTCCCCCTGACAAGCCTGGCAACTCAGAGAAATCGTCGCCCAACTCTTTCTTAGCAGTTTCAAGCAGACTACCCCGTGGTCCTTGGTAAAGCCCATAGTTTGACCCCACCGCAGTTTTCTCAGTACCAAGAACGAAGGCACCCAAACGACCTGCAGAGTTTTTAATATCTGGTGTTGGTTTAATTAATTTCTCAAGAATTTCTGCTTGAGAGTGGCGTTGAATTACAACCTCACCGTTACCAGGCGCTTTTGGTTTTGGCGCACGTCCGATACCTACTACGATTTCCTGCTCGAAATTCCAGATATAGTTTTTCTTTGTTTTAGGGTCAGTCCATCGTGCACGCAATGGAACACGTTCTGTTGTTCCTGCTGTTCGGCTCTGGTGCTGGAGACCAAAGATTACCTGCCCGGTCTCCGGCACCACGTATGGCCATCTCTTAGTGTTACCCGATGCACCTCCATCGGAAATCATCTCAGAGGTGCGTCCCCGCAGTTTTTCAGTGTTACTTTCATCTTCACGAGCTACTCCGTACCAACCAGGCGAGGTAAATTCCCAGTCCAGACGTTGCGGTTCAAATTTGGTGCCCTTTGGGAAAAAAGTTTGAATATCCTTGTATTCCTCGGTGTCAGGCAACGAGAGAATACCTGTGAGACGGACAGTACGCGGCCCTGCCGTTCTTCCCGCCGTTGCAACTTCAACGTTCCGACCAAAACTATTCGCATAATAAGTTGGGGGATTCACCTTCAATGTTTCAACTACACGCGAAGGGGTGGAACCCGGTTGCGCCTGCGCAGCAGCCGTGATCTCTGGGTAGGCAACAGATTGCGCGAATGGTGCAACCAGAGCCACAGAAAGAGCAGCGGCTGCGATGGTGACACCTCTACGGCGCACTGGTTTGTTCGCGGGAACGTTGTGGTTCATGTAATTCCTTCCGGGAATCAGACGAGACCCTTCCTGAGGGTCAGGGAACTTCAAGCCGAGCAAAATGCTTGCTTCAAATAAGCTACAGGGTTTATTCAGGTTTCCTCAAGCTAAATATTGACGAAAGATCCTGGATATCGCCCTTTTCACAGCAGGAATTCAATTTCTATCGAACAACAGCCCCCCCCCACTGCAGTTTTTCATTTCGGGTGTTGAACAACAATCGAACAAAAATTTTTATGAATCTCGTCAAAATTACATTCAGGTAACAACAGGGATTCACTTGCGTTACACTCACGGCGGCTCACGAAACTATCCCAGAAACCCGGATTACGGGTGGGTTAAACGGGTTAAACAACAGGAACCCCGGCTAGGTGCAAAACCAAAATTCCCAGCCGAAACTCCAAAGTTCCGGCTGGGATAATGAGCTGGAGACGAGACTCGAACTCGCAACCGACGCATTACAAGTGCGTTGCGCTACCAATTGCGCCACTCCAGCACCGTGCATCCGCTAATAAGAGCAACAACTAGGCGTCGAAATGACAACTAGCTCGTTGCGCGGGGCACGAGAAACTACTTTAGCCCAGGCGTCGGCAAGAGAAAAACTCCGCTGCAATTGCCACCCGAAAATTCGGCAGAAACCGCAGCAAACACCACCCGAAAAGCATCCAGCCAGAACATGTAAAATCTGCACAGTCACGACTGATCATCCCCAGCAAACGCGCGATATGAGGTAGAGCCACTGTGTCTTGGTTGAACAACCTGAAAACAAACCTGCGGGGCACCGGTGCCAATATTTCCACGGTCGACGCCGCCAAGGCCGCACCGCCACCATCACCACTGGCTCCGGTGGACCTCACCAACCCGGCGCATCTGACCGGAGTCATGGAAATCGCCGCACGCATCGGCGAAATCCTGATCTCCTCCGGCAACTCCAACTCCGACGTGCGCGCACAGATCCACTCCGTGTTAAGCGCCTACGGCTTGTACCAAGCACACGTGGATATCACCACAAAAACCATCACCATCCACGCCAATATCGGCACCATTAATGAGCGCATCCCCGTCAACGTCTTTCGCGTTGCCCCTGACTTGACGGTCGATTTCTCCAAACTCACCGCCGTGGACCGGCTAATCCGCTCCATCCAGAACGGCGCCACGCCACCAGAACGCGCCGAGCAAATCCTCGACGACATCATGGCAGAAACCCCACCGCACTCGCCGCTGATGGTCAACGTCGGCTGGGGCATGCTGGGCGGCGGTGTCTCCGTCATGCTCGGCGGCGACGCCGGAGTGGGAATCCTGGCATTCATCATTTCGTTCGCGATCATGGCGACGAACTCCTGGCTCGGAAAATTCCGCCTTCCGGCGTTTTACCAAAACATGGTCGGCGGGTTCATCGCCACCGTGCCAGCAGCTGGGTTTTATACCTTCGCTGGCAATATCGGCTGGACATTCTCGCCGTCATACCTGATTGCCTCCGGCATCATCGTGCTGGTCGCGGGCTTGACGCTGGTGCAGTGCTTTGTCGATGGCATCACCGGCGCCCCGGTCTCCTCAGCAGCGCGCTTATTCGAAGCCATTCTGATGACCGGCGCGATCGTCGGCGGCGTGGCACTCGGCATCCAGTTCGCCATCCTCGTCGGCTGGCAGCTACCACCACTCGAGCACACCAGCCCACCCAACGCACACGAGATTCCGCTGCGCATCGTACTCGGTGCGCTGGCCTCGGCAGGTTTCGCTTTTGCCTGTCAGGCGCGTCGCTCCGCAGTGGCAGTCGCCGGTGCCACCGCCGGTGCCGGCATGATCTTCTACTACGGCATCATGGTGCCCCTGGGCGCAGGCGTCGTGCTGGCCTCGGGCGTTACCGCAGGCATTATCGGCCTGGCCGGTGGCCTGCTGGCTCGTCGCTATGAAATCCCACCACTGATCGTCGCCGTGTGTGGTTATACCCCGATGCTTCCCGGTTTGATGCTCTACCGCGGCATGTACGCGATGCTCAACGAACAAGCCATCGTCGGTTTTTCCAACGCCGGCGGAGCCATCGCGATCTCCGCTGCCCTGGCCGCAGGCGTGGTCTTCGGCGAGAAGCTCGCACGCAACCTACGTCGCCCCCGCTCCTACCGCGCATATGCGGCCGTACAGCGGGCCGGGCGCTTTTCCTACCGCCAAGCCGTGCGTGCAGCCGCCAAAGGTAGTTCCGCAGCACGACGTATCCCGCGCACCAGCAGCAACCACAAACACGGGCAGGCGTCGGCAAGCACCCCCGAAAACCAGACGCATGACACCGCACAAACCCAGACCTCACGGCGCAAAAGCGACTAAACATAGCGTAGAATGGCGCAGTTGTAGGCAATACGCACCGCACACCCGAAATGACACCGCTCCAGGAGGAAGCACTCCATGCCACCAAAGGTCACTGACAAGCATCCCGACGTAGAGCAAGAAGAGGCAGTCGAGGAGCAAACCGCGTCTGCTGCACGACGCATCGTTGCCACCTACGCCGAAGACTTCATGGATGGCGTGACCCTCATGTCCATGCTGGGTGTCGAGCCAGACGGGCTGGTGCACTCCAAGGTGGCAGCGGAACAGAACCCGCAGCCCGCTGCCGAAGACGACGCAGAGCCAAAGAAAGCCACAAAGAAGGCTTCCAAGAAGGCGTCGAAGAAAGCCACCAAGAAGTCCAGCAAGAAATCGACCAAGAAGACCGCCAAGAAGGCGTCGAAGAAGTCGACCAAGAAGACTGCGAAGAAGTCTGCAAAAAAGACCAGCAAGAAGGCCACCAAAAAATCAACAGCCAAAAAATCGGCTGAATAAACCTGCTGGCTGGGTGGAGTGGTGAATATCAGGCACGATGCTGGCGGGAATGAAGCTGGCGGGCATGATTTCGTGGTGGTCGCCAACCGGCTGCCGGTCGATTTGGTGACTGCCGACGATGGTAGCTCGCAATGGCAGGCCTCGCCCGGCGGATTAGTCTCTGCGCTCTCCCCCATCCTGGAATCACGTCAAGGCTGCTGGGTAGGCTGGCCCGGCGTGGCTGATGCTGCGCCCGAACCATTTCATAACGACGCCGGGGCACTGCTGTACCCGGTCGCCCTGTCGGAATATGACTACACGGCCTTCTACGAAGGCTTTTCCAATGCCACCCTCTGGCCGCTGTATCACGACCTGATCGTCGCACCGACCTACCACCGTGAGTGGTGGACGGCGTATCGCGATGTCAACCGCCGCTTTGCCGAACACGCTGCAGAGATTGCTAGCCCCGGGGCCACAGTGTGGGTACAGGATTACCAGCTGCAGCTCGTTCCCGGAATTTTGCGGCAACTGCGCCCGGATGTGCGCATCGGGTTTTTCGCCCACATCCCCTTCCCCCACCCAGATATCTTCCGGCAGCTGCCGTGGCGCCATGAGATCATCCGCGGTTTGCTCGGTGCCGACGTAGTTGGCTTCCAGCTGGTCTCTGATGCAAATCACTTTCTCGCGCTTCTCGCCGCAGGCTATGGCACCTCAGACCATGATGCATACGGCGGAGTTTCCGGCGCGGTAGCGCAGCAGCAGTTCCTGGCAACCGGAACGGCCAGTCTGCGCGAAATCACCGCGCGCATCGCTACCCCAGATCAGCGCTCCGTGGGTGTGGCAGCGTTTCCGATCTCGCTGGATACGGCCACCCAAGGCAATTTTTCTGCGGATGACGAGCGCGCGATCGCGCAGCTACGCGCTGATTTAGGGAACCCGCAGACGGTGTTTTTGGGTGTGGATCGGCTGGATTACACCAAGGGCATCGTCGAACGTTTACAGGCTTTTGAAGAACTGCTCGAAGCTGGCGCGTTTGCACCGCAGGACGTCTCTTTCGTGCAACTTGCCACGCCCTCGCGCGAGCGCATTGAGCACTACCGCAAGACGCGCTCGGTGGTAGAAGAAACCGTCGGGCGCATTAATGGGCGGTTTTCTACCCTTGGGCATCCGGTGGTGCATTACCAACACACGAGCGTCGCCAAGCGCACTCTGCAGCGCTACTACCGGCTGGCCGACGTCATGGTGGTCACGCCGTTTAAAGATGGCATGAACTTGGTGGCGAAAGAATACGTCGCCTGCCATGACGACGGCTCGGGCGCGTTGGTGCTCTCCGAGTTTGCGGGTGCGGCCGAAGAACTGCAGCAGGCAGTGCTGTGTAATCCGTTCGATCTGGAATCGATCAAGGCGGCGATGGTGTCTGCAGCAACAGGGCTGCGTGATCACCCCGAACGAATGCGCCACCGCATGCAACAGATGCACCGCCACGTGCAAGACTATGATGTTGCGCGGTGGGCGCAGTCTTTCTTATCGAATTTGGATGATTTCGCATGAGGCGCAGGATGGGTACGGCGAGAAAACCGGGCAACGTCGGCAACGTGGGCAAGTTAGGCAAAATGGGCGCAGCTGCCGTGGCGGTGGCAACTACTTTCGGCCTGGCCGCCTGCGCGGATGAATCAACGGGCACGCTGTTAGATTCCACGTGGCAGATCACCCACATTTATTCTTCTCCCGAAGATCCCACCGAAGTACCCGCGCAATTGGCGGGTGTGCCGCGGCTCGGGTTTAGCCAAAACAGCATGGCTGGCTATACCGGTTGCGCCCCGCTGCAAGCGCAGGTGAGCTTTAGCGACGATAGTGGCGCGTCAGTTGCTGCCGGTGATGCGGAATATGTACTGCTCAACGAGGTCATCACCGATGACATCGACACCGAATGCACCGGCACCGCCGCGTGGGTGCACAGCCACATCGCAGATCTGTTGCAATCGGGCAAGCGTTTTGCCATTGATTTCGATGCGCGCGGCGAGCTGGTGCTCAGGCTTGACGACGGCCACCCGGTCAATTCGCCGGCGCTGCGCATGTTTCGGCTCTAGCGGTCAGCTTTTAGCTTTAACGATCAGCCTTCGGTTCTCACAGTCAGCCACTGCCCCGCTAAAATTCGGGGACATGAGCACGGTGAATCTACTCAACCATCCCGATTACGTGGCCGCTGCGCAATGCCCGCGGCTTCTGGTGGTCTCTGATTTTGATGGCACTCTGGCCGGTTTCGCACCCGACCCCTATGCGGTAACCGCCCACCCGGATTCTTTGCGGGCCCTGCGGAATCTCGCAGAATTGCCCGGCACCACGGTGGGCGTATTATCCGGCCGTCACGTCGCTGGTTTGCAGCGGGTATGCCCGTTGCACAAGCCGGTGCTGATGGTTGGTTCGCATGGCGCGGAAGATCGCGATGGCCCCACGGTGGCACTGAATACTGCGCAACAAAATTTCCTAGACACCGTCGGGGGCCAGCTGGAACAGCTTGCTGCTCATCATCCCGGCACCTATGTGGAAAACAAACCCTTCCAGCGTGTCTTCCACGTCGCGTATCTCGCAGAAGACGACCCGGTGGCTGCACAAGAAGTGCTAGCGCAGGCTCGGGGTGTTGCTGCAGATGGGTACCCGGTGACCCCGGGGAAGAACCTCGTGGAGTTTTCTGCCCTGACTATCACAAAAGGCACCTGGCTGCAGCAACAAAAACAACGCTTACAGGCAGATGCCGTGGTATTTTTCGGCGACGATGCCACCGACGAAAACGCCTTCGCCGTCCTCGGCCCCGGCGATGTGGGGGTCAAGGTGGGCGAAGGCGATACGTGTGCGGGCCACCGGGTCGCAGATATTGACGAGGTGGCGAACGTATTGCAGGACCTGGTGGCCCGGCGGCAGCGCTAATGCACTAGCGCTGGGAGCTAATTAGTGCTCGTCCCAGTGGCCATCGTGGGCTGCGTGGCGGTGGCCATCGTGGATGTAATCCACGTGGTCATCGTGAGGGACGGCAACGTGGCCGCAGTTTGGGCCATGCTCGTGCTCGTGAGATTCGTGCGGCTGGTGCTCGTTGGTCTCGCACTCATCCCAGTGGCCGTCGTGCTCGCGGTGCAGGTGGCCGTCGTGCACGTAGTCCACGTGATCTTCGTGTGGAACGGCAACGTGACCGCAGTTTGGGCCGTGCTGGTGGGTGTGCTCTTCGTGGATTGCGTGAGTCATTTTTCTGACATCCTTTCCGCCTCGTTTTCAGTACATTTTCATTAAACATCATTGTCACTGAATTTTCAACAACTAGAAGTTAATGAAAATGACACCGTTTACGGCTTAAGCATGACCTTGATAGCTTCACGACGGTCCATAGCCGCATAACCTGCGGCAGCGTCGTCCAGCGACAGAGTTTTATCGAAAACATCACCCGGTGTGATCTTGCCCGCATAGATCAATTCAACCAATTCCGGCAGGTACTTCCGCACTGGAGCCGGGCCGCCTTCCAGCGAAACTTGCGAGAAGAACAACTCCTGGCCATCGAGTTCCACCCCGTGGCTGACACCAACGAAGCCCACGTTGCCGCCGCGGCGGGTAGCGCCAACGGCTTGCTTCATCGAACCATCCGTGCCCACGGCCTCGACACAACCGTGCAGACCCACACCGCCGGTCAGCTCTTTGACCTTCTCGACGAATTCTTCACCACGCTCGGCAATGATGTCCGTGGCACCAAATTTCTTCGCCAGCTCCTGACGGGTTTCATGCCGGGAAGAGACCACGATGCGCTCCGCGCCCATCTGCTTGGCAGCCAAGACCGCGGACAGGCCGACGGCACCGTCGCCGACCACGCCAATAATCTTGCCTTCACCAGCACCGGCAACATCGGCTCCATACCAGCCGGTACCCAGCACATCCGAGGCAGCCAGAACGTGACGCAACTGATCTTCATTTGGTTCGGCGGGCAATTTCACCAGGGTGCCGTCGGCAAGCGGGATACGAACATACTCAGCCTGGGTGCCCACGCCACCCATAAATTCCCGGTTTAAGCAGCCAGAGGGGTAACCCGCCTGACAGATTTCGCATTTACCGCAGCTAGCAACGAAAGAACCGACAACCCAGTCGCCAACCTGAATATCCTGGACATCCGCACCGATTTCGGTAACTTGGCCAACGTATTCGTGGCCCATGCGAGCACCTGGGTCCACCTCTTCGTCACTGCGGTAAGGCCACAGATCCGAACCGCATACGCAAGCTGCCGCAACTTTAATAACGGCATCGGTAGGTTTTTCTAGTTGCGCAGCAGCGACATTTTCAACACGGATATCGCCGGCGGCATGGATGGTCACAGCGCGCATGTGTGTGCACTCTCCTAGTCATGATTGGGTTTCTGCTTTGTGCAGAATCCCGATTCTAAGAAGCAGAGGGCACTGGGGCTGGGTGCAATTTTCAATAAGAAATTATGAGAGGCGAACAGGCAGTTGACACGGCAACTTTATGCAGTCTGCTACGCGCAGACGCTTAGCTGCGGGCAAACTTTTTCTGCCAAGCCGTGTCGAATTCCGGCAATGTCCAACCGATTGGTTCCGGCATCCCGTATTCGTCGACAAGTACACGGAGCGCCTCATCCGGGCAATCCCTTACCGCTGCAGCCAGCTGTGTTCTGCGCCAGTTTTCACGCGCTGTACGTAGGTGTTGCTGCCATTTACCGTTGTCAACATCAAGCTTGAACTCCAGGCGCAGCATGCAACAAATTGTTTGAATCATTATTTGAATCTGGGTACTTGTCAGTCACGGCCAACCAACCACCTTAATTCACGAATATCCTGCCAAACGGCAGCTTCTTTTGGTGACAGGTCGTACGCGCACGCCCTTTCTTCAAACCTTTCAATACCGCCTTCAACGCTTTCTTCAAGCAGCTTGAGCTTTTCCAAAGCTTCCTCAGGTTCATACCAAACGAGTGGTGCAACCATCATTTCCTCCTTTCCATCATGTCGATATTCTGCCTTCTACCGCTCACATAACTACAGATTCTGCGCAATTTCCATAGCACACGCGTTCTAATTATGCGGCGGAGCCACCGTGGAACCGGCGTGCAAAGAAGTACCCAAAATTCTGTGCAAAGGCGTGTTATCCGGTTCGTCGATAAGCTTGCGCAGCATCTGCCCCGCCGCAGCCCCCTTGGCCTTGTTCGGCTGGATGATCGTCGTCAAGCCAGCATGCAAAGCCTCAGAAATACCATCGAAGCCAGTCACAGAAAGCTGTTCCGGAACCGAAATCCCGCGCTCCCGGGCCTCATTTAACACCGCCAAAGCCATAGAATCCGTGGTACAGACAATCGCGGTCAGTTCTGGGTGCTTATCCAGCATCTCTCGGGCGGCACTGCGCGCATTCTCGGCGTCGTTAATGTGGCGGGTAATCACTGGGATCTGCGCGGGATCCAGCCCGGCGCGCCGACATTCATCCAATACACCGGATACACGCCCGCGCTGCACGTGCATGTCTGCGGCTGGAATATCGGCGGCAGCCACTGCCCCATCAACACGCTGCTGGAATAAACGAATCGCAAGCACACCGATGCGCCGGTGGCCAGCCTCCAACACGGCGCGGGCGGCCGGGCGGATCGCGGCGTCGTCGTCAATGCCCACAAACGGTGCGCCAGAATCCGTCGGCTGGTCACACACCACCACCGGCAACCCACGCGCGCGGGCAGCCCGCAAATAGGGATCGTTCGCGGCCACCGAATAGATAATGAAGCCGTCCACCCCGGCCTGGTTCACTGCTGTGGTGGCTGCGGTAGTGGTGGCGTCGGCAAGCGTGTCCGGGCCCGCGGGAATCAACGTCAGCGAAAAATCGGTGCCATGGGTGGATTCGGCGATGCCTGCCAAAAAATCCACCGAGGCCATATCCTCGAAGGCATAGGAAAGATGTTCAGTCAGCACCACACCCCAGGAACCAGCATGTTTGGTGCGCAACGAGCGCGCCGTCGGGTCCGGCCCCGGGTATCCCCGGGCTTTGGCGGCGGCCATGATGCGCTCACGGGTGGCGGCAGAAAGCTGATCCGGGCGATTATAGGCGTTGGAAACCGTCGTTCGGGATACGCCAAGGTCGGCGGCAATCGATGCCAAAGTTCCTTTGCTGAGCCCAGCCCGTGATCGCGGTGCCATGCGGGCGATTCTACCGGGCTTGGGCCAGGCCATTGTTCGCGACCTTAACGACGAGCGAGCACTCCAGTTTTTGCGGCCCGCTACTGGCCAGGAAGACGCCGTCAAGCTGCTTATTTTCACTACATTTTCAATTGACAACTGTTTTCAGCATGACCATAGTGTTAACTATGATCACGAAACGTCGAGGAATCTTTACCGCAACCGCCACCGCCGCCATGATGTTCCTGGCAGCCTGCTCATCGGGAGAAACAGAAGGCACCGCCACGTCGACAAGCAACGGCGACGGGGCCGCCAACGGCGAAGGCACCCTGGAAATCGTTGCCTCGACCTCCATCTGGGGCGATATCACCGAAGCCGTGATCAATGACGAGTCCGTGGCAAACGTCCGCGCCATTATCCAAGGCAATGACGTTGACCCGCACCACTTCGAACCCACCGCGGCAGATCTGGCGCGCGCCAACGAAGCTGACATCGTCGTGGCCGGTGGCGGCGGATATGACGCCTGGCTCTACGAGCCGCTTGACGACGAGATCGTCATCCACGCGCTGCCGCTGACCCCACACGAGCACGGCGCCCCCGGCGAAATCCCCGAAGGCACCGACGCGCACGCACAGTACTACGGCGACAACGACACCTTTGATGTCGCGAACAACGAACACGTGTGGTTCGACACCAAAGCGTTGTCGAACGTCGCCAATGGCGTCGCCGACCGCATTAAAGAAACTCACCCGGATGCCCCGGTGAAAGTCGATGAACTCAACGCGGAACTCGACGAGCTCGCAGAGCGCATCAAAGCATTGCCGGCGGTTTCTGTCGCACAGACCGAGCCAATCGCCGACTATATTCTCACCCACACCAAGATGGATGAGATCACCCCAGATTCCTACCGGCACACCACGCTGAACCACAACGACGCTGCCGCCGCGGACCTGGCTTCGTTTTTGAGCCTTATCGAAAACGACCAGCTGGACATGCTGATCTACAACCCGCAGACCGAAACGGATCTGACCAAGCGCATCCGTGATGCTGCCGAAGAACACGATCTGCCGGTAGTCGCCATTGGCGAGACCCCACCGGATGACCAGAACTTCCTGGAATACTTCCACTCCGTGGTTGATGATCTAGAAGCTGCCGCACAGAAAGCCAGTGAGTAACCTTCATGCCCGTCACATTTACCTCGGCAGGAGTGGAACCACTCTGGGAAGACCTGGACCTGCAGGTAAAACCCGGTGAATTCATCGCCATTTTGGGCCCTAACGGTTCCGGCAAATCGACGCTGCTGAACACAATCCTGGGCACCCGCACGCTGACCTCCGGTTCCGTGCGCGTCGACGGGCGCATCGGCTACATCCCGCAACAGCACATGTTTGATAAGCACCTGCCGGTTCGAGCACGCGACTTGGTCTCACTGTCTCTCGGCCACGGGGTGTTTTCGGGGCGTCGGCCGAGCAAACACGCCGTCGACGAGGCACTGGCCTACGTCGGCGCCGAAGGCATCGCGGACCGTTCCGTCGGCACGCTTTCCGGTGGTCAACAGCAGCTGATCCGCC
Organism: Corynebacterium drakensteinense; assembly: GCF_041224285.1. Taxonomy (NCBI): domain Bacteria; kingdom Bacillati; phylum Actinomycetota; class Actinomycetes; order Mycobacteriales; family Corynebacteriaceae; genus Corynebacterium; species Corynebacterium drakensteinense. The sequence continues at coordinate 116,020 of NZ_JAXOFP010000007.1, read as the reverse complement.
AGGCCCAAGCCTTTGGCACGGACCCGGACGTGGTGCTTGCCGACGAACCCCTGCTCTCGCTGGATATGGCCCGCGAGCACGATACCGTCGCCCGGCTGCACGAGCACCGCGCGGCGGTCCTGTTTGTCACCCACGGCATCAACCCGATCCTTGATGTCGTCGACCGCGTGCTGTACCTAGCACCGCGCGGCCATGTGTTGGGAACCATCGACGAAGTTATGCAAACCCAGGTGCTCAGCGAGCTGTACGGCACGCATATAGAAGTAGCAACCGTCAACGGGAAGCTGGTGGTGGTCTAGTGAGTTATTGGGAAGATACCACCTATTTGCTCTCGGTGGGCTTTGTGCAGCAGGCGCTGATTGCCTCTGCCCTGCTGGGGGTTTTATCCGGTGTGATCACCAGTTTGATCGTGCTGCGGCACATGTCGTTTTCCGTGCACGCGACCTCGGAGCTGGCACTGATGGGTGCGGCAGCCGCGTTGTTGTTCGGCATCAATATCGGCTTCGGCGCGATTATCGGATCGATTACCGCGGCGGTGATCCTGGCGGTACTCGGGCTGCGGGGTAACCAGGATTCGGCGATCGGCGTCGTCATGAGTTTCGGCCTGGGCCTATCCGTGCTGTTCATCCACCTCTACCCGGGCAATACGACGACGGCGATGTCGCTGCTGACCGGGCAGATCGTCGGTGTCTCCGGCGCATCGACGTGGATGCTGGCGGCAACGACAGTACTAATTACCGTGCTGATCATCGTGTTGTGGCGCCCACTGTTGTTTGCCTCCGTAGACCCGTTGATGGCACAGGCAGCTGGGGTTCCGGTGCGTGGGCTGGCCGTGTTGTTCGCGGTGATGGTGGGTTTGACCGCCGCGCAGTCCGTGCAGATCGTCGGTGCCCTGCTGGTGATGGCTCTGCTGATTACCCCAGGTGCTGCCGCGGTACAGGTGACGTCGTCGCCGGTGAAGGCCGTGCTGTTAGCGGTGGTTTTCGCAGAGATTTCCGCCGTGGGTGGTTTGGTTGCCTCCCTGGCTCCCGGCCTGCCGGTCTCGGTGTTCGTGACCTCGATTTCTTTCGTGATTTATCTGGTGTGCCGCATTATTGGCAACCTGCGTAGCCGCAAGACCTCCCGCGATGAGGTTGCCTATGCCCGCCGCATGAAAGCACTTGGCGCGGGAAACGATGCCACTGCGAATCCGCACCACCACGTCGCCCACGATGCTGGCGGCGAAGGAAAAGATCACCGGCGCTGAGCTCGCGGAACGGGCTCGGCGCGGGTAACGAGCAATAAAAAACACAAAACCGGGGCTTGCAGCCTGCCAGCTGGTGCTGGTGGTGGCTGCAAGCCCCGGTTGTCATTTCCGGAAAGTTATCGCCTAGGGCGTAGTAGTTACCGTTACCGGTTACGGCAAATTTTTACTTCTTACCGTTATCCCACTGGTTATCGGTACTCCACTGGGTGGTTTCTGCGTTGGCATCTACACCATCAGCGGTGGAGTTGTGACCAGCATCGCTATCGAAGTTCGGGGTAGAAAAGTCTTGGTCGTCAGAGTATTCCTGCCCGGAGCTCTGGCCGTAATTCTGGGCGGAGTTCTGGCCGGAGAAGTTCTCACCGCCAAAGTTCTGCTCAGCACCGAAGTTCTGCTCAGCGCCGGCAACGCCGGAGCCAGCAACGCCAGCACCGGCAAAACCAGCGCCAGCGCCAACAGACTGCTGGTTAGCAGCGGCTTCTTTTTCATCCTTGCGCTTACGGAACGGTGCGATAAACAGGTGATCCAGCGAGACCCGACCAGCACCGGCAGCAGCCAGCGCCAGACCTGCGGCGCCGATTACGGCGACAAACTCCCAGCCGCCGTCGGAAACAAAGATGCCGGAATCGCGGTGCGCAAACCACGCAGCACCGGCCATCTGCACGAACAGTACTGGGCCGACCAGGCGCACCAGCAGGCCAAGAATCAGGGCTGCGCCACCACCAATTTCAAACCAGGTAGCAATCTGTGCGGAAATCTCTGGGGAAGGCACACCCATTTCCTGGAAGGAGCTTGCGGTACCATCAATGGTCCACTCATTAAGCTTCTGCCAGCCGTGTGCGATGAGCACGCCACCCAGAATGATGCGGGCGATGAGCAGGAAAATATCTCTGATGACAGTCATATCACCAGTCTAACCGGTTAGTGGCCATGTCACCTATTCGCCTGGGCGAATGTCTCCACAGATGATGCGCCGGGATCGCCTATGTCCCCTTAACGTTAAGCACCTGCCGCAGTTCCGTGACCACCTCTACGAGATCTGCGGCATCAGCCATCACCTGGTCAATCGGCTTATACGCGTCCGGAATTTCATCCACCCATTGCTCACCTGGCCGGTACACGATATCGCCCATGCGACTCGCCAAATCTTCCGCGGTGTACTGCTTCTTTGCTTGCCGACGCGACATCACTCGCCCCGCCCCGTGCGGCGCAGAGTTCAGGCCCGCAGCGTTACCGCGACCGCACACAACATATGATCGCGCGCCCATCGAACCGGGAATCAACCCAAACTTGCCGACGCTGGCATCAATCGCACCCTTGCGGGTAAGCCACACGGACTCATCATTGATGGTCACCTTTTCGGTGTAGTTATGGTGGCAGTTCACGCGTTCCACCTCGGTATCTGCACTATCTGCAGGCACTTCCATGGAAATACGCCCGTCGTCATGCGCCTGGCGCATCATACGGGCCAACTGGTCAACGAAGCGATCCATCATCTCATCGCGGTTCAGCCGTGCAAACCGTTGCGCCCAAGCGAGTTCCCGCAGGTAAGTATCGAAGGACTCAGTCCCCTCACGCAGGTAGGCATGATCCTTTTCTGCAAGCTCAACACCCGCTTCTGCGATTTCTCGCGTCGCGATCTTAATGTGCTTTTGCGCGATCTTGTTCCCCACCCCGCGCGAACCCGAGTGCAGGAAACACCAGACATTATTATCGCCATCCAGGCACAACTCGATGAAGTGGTTGCCACCACCCAAGCTGCCTAGCTGCTCGCGCCACTTCGGGGAATGCGACAGGTCGACGTCGTCACGCTCGGCTAATTCCTCGAGTTCTTGAATACGAGCCTTGGTGTGCTCGCGGTGGATCTTCTTATTGTAATTTCCCGGCGAAAGCGGAATGGAACGCTCAACCTCATCCCGCAGCTGCTCCAGGGAAATCTGCGCAATATCGTCGGCAGTAAAAATGGTGCGCACTGCAGCCATTCCACAACCAATATCTACCCCGACAGCAGCCGGAATCACAGCCCCGACAGTGGGAATAACCGTGCCGATGGCTGTGCCCTTGCCGCTGTGTGCGTCGGGCATCAACGCGATATGTGGAGAAACAAAATCCAGCCGCCCCAACCCAGCGGCTTGGTCTGCGGTGTTCTGATCAATAATGCTGGCCCACGATAAAACCCGTGGGGCAAGTTCTATTGGCTTATGTGTCATGCTCACGAGCGTAGCAGTCAGGTAGCACACTATTCGAACATGTATGCGATTATATCTGGCGGTACCGTTCTTCGATACTTACATATACCGTTATTTTTGCAACTTTCTACGCTTTAATAAAATTCTGACACTTCGATAATTACCTATATGGTAATATTTGCAACATGAAGATGGGTGAAGCGATTGAATTGACAGCAGATTTAGCAACCCAACAATGGGGCCTGTTCACTTCAGCTCAAGCTCGTGCAAAGGGAATCGATGCGGTCACCCTCAACCGATTGGTCAATAAATCTTTACTCACCAGGATCCGACATGGAATTTACGCTTTTGCCGCTACGCTATGGACACCAGAACTTGATGTTCGAGTTCAATGGTTAGCGCTCGACCCTGCGACCATGGCTATTGACAGAATCGATGGCAACGACAATACCGCAGTAGTCTCCCATGAAACCGCGGCGAGCCTTTATGGAATTGGCGACCTACAAAACGAAAAAATCAACTTTACAACGAAAAAGCGACGTCAGACTAAGCAACCAGAGGTCATCTTCCATACTGCTGCATTAGCCGATACAGACATCACTTACCTTGATGGCCTCCCCATCACCACAATCCCAAGAACAGTTCGTGATTTGCTGGCATCCGGCCATGAACCAGGTCATGTCACTGACATCATCACTGCTGCTTTACAAGATGGACTAGTCAGCAGGGAAGATCTCAGCACTGAGCTTGCCGAGATTGCAACTTCACTTGGGGCTAGAGAAAACACCACCGTGGCACTACGAGCCCGTCTCAATGAACTTGTTCCCCTCCCTGCCGGAGAAGATCCTGTTGTGCAAGCAGTTCTAGACACACTGGAAAAAATTTCGGATTCAGCAATTGCCGCTGCACTCAACAAACTAAAACCCCTTGAGTTTTCTCCTGATATAAGGAAAAACCTTCAGCATTCGACTTCCCCGCGAACCCTCAGCGCATCGGAGCCTAACGGAAATGAATAATTCAAAGCTTCGAAATACCCATACCCAAATCACCGCAGGTTTACGTCAGCTGGCCAAAGACGAAGGTAAAAATCCAAACCATGTTTACAACAGGTTCTTTCGAGAAATCTTCCTCGCAGAACTGATGGCTATCGATGATGGCTGGGTCATAAAAGGAGGAACGAATCTCAACTGCATTCTTCCCGGCGCACGCCATACCAAAGATTTAGACTTATACCGCCAACAAAATCCAACTGGATACCTCGAAGCATCCAAAAATTTAGTGGCTCGCATGAATGGAACACGTGTCGGACCTTATGAATTTAAAGTAGAACATGCCAGACAACCGCAAAACAACGATGGTATTGAAAATATTCCTCTAAGAATCACCACCCGAATCGGCACGAGGAAATTTTTGGAATTCTGGATTGATGTTTCCGGCGACCTACAAGTTCCGCCGGTCACCTCAACCACAACCGTGAAGAGATCTGATAACCTCAACATCCCATTCGCGCCACAGACTTTCCAAATATTGTCATACCCAGTAGAAAACCAACTAGCTGACAAAATTTGCGCCATGTACGAAATGCACGAAGGTCGTGCATCAACGCGCTTTCGCGATCTCTACGACATCACTTTAATCGCACTCAATCTTGAAGTTGATTCTGAAGAACTTGCCCTCGCATTAAAAACTCAACAGCAAGTGCGAAATATGCGGTTACCCTTACGCTTTTCTCATCCGGGTAATGAATGGCCCCTTCGTTACCCGAGATTTATTAAACAACTCGGAATCGCTAATGAGGAAGTCTATGACATGAAAGCCTCATTAGAAATTGCCGAACAGTTATTTCTTCCAATACTATCTGACCAATTACCGCTCCACCCAATGACCTGGTCTCCAAATGAAAGAAGGTGGAAACAATGAACCGGCAAATGGCCATACAAGACAAGGCGGCAACATGCCTGCCGCCTCTGTCAAATCAGGCTAAACCAGACGAGCTAGCCGACGCGGCGCTGGCGCGCGAACTCACTCAAGACGGCACCGGCTGCCACCGACGCGTTCAGTGATTCCACCCAGCCCACGGTCGGAATCGACATCAGCACATCGCAGTTTTCGCGCACCAGCCGGGAAATACCCTTGCCTTCCGAGCCAACAACGACAACCACAGGATCGGTGCCGCCGTCGTAAGTATCCAAAGTGTGCTCGCCACCGGCTTCCAGCCCGACGACCTGGTAGCCGTTCTTCTGGAATTCTTTCACCGTCCGCGTCAGGTTCGTCGCCCGCGCGACCGGCAACTGTGCGGCGGTACCAGCAGAAGTACGCCAAGCAACAGCCGTGACCGAGGCCGAACGACGCTCCGGAATAATCACGCCGTGGCCACCGAAACCAGCGGTCGAACGGATAATCGCGCCGAGGTTTCGCGGGTCAGTGATGTTATCCAGAATGACGAACATGCCGGTCTCATTGCGCTGCTGCACATCAGAGATCAAGTCTTCTACCGTGGCATATTTAAACGGCGGAATCTGCAAACCAATGCCCTGGTGCATGCCGTTTCCGGTTTTGACATCCATCTCGTGGCGCGGCAATTCCGTAATCGGAATGCCACGGCTATTCGCCATCTGCACCGCCTGCGTGAGGCGCTCATCCGAACCGGTACCCGCAACCACGAACAACATGCTCGCTGGAACTTTGGCGTTCAGGCATTCCACCACCGGGTTACGGCCGACGACCAGCTCCGTCGTCGCCTCATGCTTGCCCGAGTTGGAACGCTCACGCTTGTTTTTCGCCTTGTGCTTCGCGTGATAGACGCGGTCTTCCGCCTTCGGAGTCGGGCCTTTGCCCGCCAGACCACGGCGACGCACCGCGCCGGAGCCTTTGGTGGCGCCCTTTTTGTTGGTCTTGCGGATTCCCGCGCCGCCCCTACCGTGGGTACGTGCCATAACTATTCACTATCCTTGCTCTAAAAATCTAAAATTCTGTATTCCCAGCACGACGTTGCATAATGCTAGCGCAGTTACGCTAATCCAGTTTGCGCCAACGCAGCACTACGCTGCGCAGGCTAGCGCAGTTTCCACTCCGCGCCATCCGGGGTGTCAATCACTTCGATCCCAGCGGCGCTCAAGCGGTCACGCACACCGTCGGCAGTTGCGAAGTCTTTGTCTTTCCGCGCAGCCGCCCGCAGCGCGAGTTCGTGTTCTATCAAACTAGCAAGAGCCTGCTGCACACCACTATCCGCAGATTGCGCGGCGCTACCCGACCACTGCTCATCCAACGGGTCGATACCCAAAATCGCAGTCATCGACCGCACCAGCGAAGCTAAAGCAACGGCCTTGGTGGCAGCTTTTTCGGCCAACGCATTATTGCCAGCTTTCACCGTCGTGTGAATCACCGCAAGTGCCCGCGGAACTGCGAAATCATCATCTAACGCCGCAACAAATTTCTTCCAGTGCGCGCGCACTTCAGCAGCATCATCGCCCGTCGGCAAGCAATCGTCGGCAAGCTCACCACCCACGATGCCAAGCTTGTCGACGTCTGTACCCGCCAGCTTCGACGCCCGCGCCACGAAATCCTCAATCCGGCGGTAGCCCGCGGCGGCCTCATGCACGGAAGGTTCCGAGTATTCCAAAACGCTGCGGTAATGCGCGCTGCCCAGGTAATAGCGCAGCTCCACCGGGCGGACCTTTTCCAGCAACGCATCAATATCAAGCACGTTGCCCAGCGATTTCGACATCTTCTCGCCGGCCATCGTCACCCAGTGATTGTGCATCCAGTAGCGGGCGAAACCATCGCCGGCAGCGTTCGACTGCGCGATCTCGTTTTCATGGTGCGGGAACTGCAAATCCAACCCGCCACAATGCACGTCGAATTCCGCGCCCAAGTAATACGTCGCCATCGCCGAACACTCCAGGTGCCAACCAGGGCGGCCATCACCCCACGGCGTAGGCCACGACGGTTCACCGGGTTTCGCGGCCTTCCACAACGCGAAGTCAAGGGGGTTTTTCTTTGCGGAATTTTCCGCCTCGCCTTGCTCCATATCTTCTGGGCGGTTGCCGGAAAGGTGGCCGTAATCCGAACCTTCTGCTTGTAGCCACGCGGCGACATCGAAATACACCGAACCGTCGACTGCATAGGCAAAGCCGTTATCCAGCAGGCGCTGCATATAGGCGACCATTTGCGTCACGTGCCCGGTGGCACGTGGCTCGACGCTCGGCGGCATCACGCCGAGGGACTGATAAGCGCGGGTAAATTCGCGTTCGTGGGTGGAGACCCATTCCCACCAGGGGCGCGAGTGGGCTGCGGCTTTGGTGAGGATTTTGTCGTCAATATCGGTCACGTTGCGCACGAATGCGACGTCATAACCTTTAGCCAGAAACCAGCGGCGCACAATATCGAACGCCACCCCAGAGCGCAGATGGCCGATGTGTGGTTTCGCCTGCGGGGTCGCCCCACACAGGTAGATCGAAACCTGACCTTCGCGCAGGGGTTGAAAATCGTGGGTCTGGCGCGTCGCGGTGTCAAAAATCCGTAAGCTCACAACCCACTAGTCTACGCACTGCCGCGCGCACTAGTTAGCGCGCCATACCACCGCGTTCGCGATTGCCGCGCGGCCTTCCTCGCGGCCGGTAAAACCCAGGTGATCCGTCGTCGTCGCTGATACCGAAACTGGTGCGCCGAGCAGCTCAGATAAGACTTGCTGGGCTTCTTCACGGCGCGGACTGAATTTCGGAGTCTGCCCGATCAGCTGCACCGCGACGTTGCCGATCTGGAAGTCATTGTCATCGAGAAGCTCGCGGACCTCGCGCAAAAGCTGCGCCCCGGACACGTTGGCATATTCTGGCCTGCCGACGCCAACGAATGAACCGAGATCACCCAGGCCAGACGCAGACAACAAAGCATCGACCATCGCGTGCGAGACGACGTCGCCATCGGAGTGCCCTTCGCAGCCATCGACGCCGTCGAAAAGCAGCCCGGCGATCCAGCACGGTTTACCGGCCTCGATTTGGTGGGCGTCGCTCGCAATGCCCACACGCGGGACGGGCATCGCAGCGGGTTGAGATTGCTGTGGCTGCGCAGTGGTTTGCTGCGGTTGCGCGCTGGATTGCGCGGAGTCCGGGTGCTGCGCGCTGGATTGCGCGGAGTCCGGGCGCGATGCCGCGGGCGCTTCCGCGCTTTCACGCAGATACGCCTGCGCCAGCAGCAGATCTTTGGGGGTGGTGATTTTCAGAGCGCGCTCATCGCCAGCCACGCAGATGACTGGCACGCCCTGCCATTCCAGCAACGAAGCATCATCGGTCGGGACGAAGCTTGTGGCTCCGGCTTCTTTTTCTGCTTGTACTCTGGCGAAATACGTCTCGTTGGCGGACAGCAGCGCGCTATACCGAAAGCCTTGTGGGGTTTGTGCGGCCCGCAATTCGCTGCGGTCCACGGTCTTGCCGACGCGCAGCTCGCCGCCGGGCTTGCCGTCGTGGTCGCCAGCAGGTTCGCCGCTAGCGCTGCTTGCAACAGTTTTGATGGTATCGACCACTGGCACCACCGGAATTACTCCGGCAGCGCCCTCGCGCACCGCGGCGATCACGCGAGTGATCATCTCGGGCGGAGTCAGCGCGCGAGCAGCATCGTGAACTAAAACCACCGGGTCGGCAGCACGAGCGCCGATTAGATCCGCCGCGGGTACCGAAATGGCTTCCAATCCGGCCATCACGGAATCGACGCGTTCACCACGTCCCGGCACCAAGCGCAGTTTCGGGATGCTCGCGTTGGTGCCAACTCCAACGCCGGTACTACCAGCAGAGCGTTCCGCGCAGCCTTCACAGCGTTCGAGCACTGCGGCGGCGTCGTCAAGCTTGTCTGGGGCAGCCACGACGATGATCTCGTCGACAAGCCCGGTTGCCTGCAGCGAGTTAATCGTGCGCTCGAGCAGGGTCTTCCCAGCAAGTTCGACGAATGCTTTCGGTTTTTCGGCGCCTAAACGATGACCCTGCCCGGCAGCAGCCACGATGGCGATTACTGGGGCAGGGTTAGCAGACACAGCGGGATTAATCTTCGTCATCGAAGCTGAGGTCGTCCAAGTCAACATCGACCTTGGTGTCTACCTCCGGGCCGGAAGTGCCGGTCAGACCAGCTGCGCGGTGGCGCTCGATGGTGGCATCGACTTCGGCGAGCATCTTATCGGCCTTGGCATCATCGACGGGCCCAGCCAGCGCGAGTTCACCCACCAGGATCTGGCGCGCTTTGACCAGCATGCGCTTTTCACCTGCGGAAAGGCCGCGGTCTTGATCACGTCGCCACAAATCGCGTACGACTTCAGCTACCTGGTTAATATCACCGGATGCCAGGCGCTCCTGATTGGCTTTGTAACGCCGCGACCAATTGCCGGCTTCTTCCACGTCGGTTTCGCGCAGCACAGAAAAGACCTTCTCCAGGCCTTCCTTGCCAACGACATCGCGCACACCGACGCGCTCGACGTTTTTCGATGGCACGCGGACAACCAGGTCAGATTGGTTGATGGAAAGCACGACGTATTCAAGCGTCTCCCCGCCCATCTCGCGCGTTTCAATGGCTTCGACCTTCGCCGCGCCGTGGTGCGGGTAGACAACAACCTCGCCGACCTTGATTTCCATTCCCACTCCTCGCTTAACAGGCAGACTTCAATCCGTCAGTTTAACACGGCAGGCATGCTTGACGACGAGCGGGATCGCGAATCGCACACCCAGAACGGGCCGCACGAGAACGTTTCAGCCTGACTAAATCCGCCAACCACAGCGAGCGTCGACAAGCACCCATAAAAAGTTTGCCCCCGAATGTCCCGCCGGGTGATGCGAAGGAAACCAGAAACTGTGTGCAACCGGGGGTAAACGGCTAAGGTAAAGTCTGAAAATTCTTTGTGCTCGATGAGTTGTTGGAGGACCCCACAGTGACGTCCCTGAAATCTGTTGTTCGTCGCGGCGGAACCATGTCCGCTGCCGCCCTGGCTGCCCTGACCCTGGCTGCCTGCTCGGCTGGCCACATCACCCAGACGTCTTCGCAGGTCGCGACCGTCGACGGCCAGAGCGCCGACAGCGAAAACAACGAGCTTTCTGTACGTGACGTCACCATCCTGCTGGACGACAACGCCGCTGCCCTGAAGTTCACCGCCACCAACCAAGACCCATCGATGAAGGCACACACCCTGCAATCGATTTCGGTCGACGGAAATGAAGTCTCCGTGGACTCGCTGGACCCTATCGAATCGGGCTGTACGGTCTTTGGTGATAGCGCGCTGGCTTTGAAGGACACCCCGCAGGCAGAAAGCGGTTGCATCCAGTACCTCGAAACCACTCTGGAAAACGATGACTTCGCTCCCGGCGGAAGCCGCGAAGTCGAATTCGTCTTCGACAACGCAACGATCACCGTTGATGCTGCAGTTTCTGCTGCTCCACTGGTCACCGGCGAACACGACCGCGACTGGGAAGAAGGCTACGCCCCACGCGGTGACGGTTCGATCAGCCGCGATTCCCACGGCCACGGCGACCACGGCGATGACCACAGCGGTCACTCCCACAACGAAGGCGATCACAGCCACTAAGCGTTGGCTGCTAGCGCCAGACCTTTGGCGCTAAGCATCAAACACTCAATCCATTCGATTTATTGTTCGAATTTAGCCCTGCTGGTGGGTTGCGTGTGCGGCCGCTGTCTTAGGATAAAGACATGGCGAAAAAACAGCGGGCTATTCACACCTGTTCCGAATGCGGCTATTCCTCCCCGAAATGGTTGGGGCGCTGCCCGGAATGCGGTTCGTGGGGCACGTTGGAAGAAACGGCCCCACTTTTTTCTGCCAGCGCAGCCAGCGGCTTGGGTTCCGATGCCGCGGGTGGCGGAGCGCGCGGGGGCGGTTTCGGCGGTGGAGCTGGTCGCCGCAGCAACAGCGGAAAGAACTCTCGCGGCGGCCTTACGCCCAGCAGCGCGGCGGTGCCGATCACGCAGATTTCGGCTAGCTCGGCCCGCAGCATGCACACCGGGATCGGGGAGTTAGACCGGGTGCTTGGCGATGGCATCGTCGCCGGTTCTGTGGTGTTAATGGCTGGTGAGCCGGGGGTGGGTAAATCTACTTTGCTGTTGGAAGTCGCCGCACGCTGGAGCCAAGAACCAGAACCCCAGGCAGATAGCGGAGAAAGCTTCGTCGCCGCTACTGAAAGCGCTGCAGACCAGCAAGCACAGCCTGCCACCCGCACGGCGTTGTATGTGACTGCAGAAGAATCCGCAGCGCAAGTTTATTCCCGTGCCAAACGTACCGGCGGGCTTTCCCCCACGCTATACCTGGCTGCAGAATCAGACCTGGATGTGGTCTTTGCCCAGGTTGAGGCGCTCCGTCCGTCACTCATCATCGTCGATTCCGTGCAAACCATGCAGGCTAGCGGCGTGGAAGGCGTAGCCGGTGGGGTCGCCCAATCACGGGCTGTAACCGCGGCGCTGACCACCCTGGCCAAGACCACGGGCATTCCGATCTTGCTGGTCGGGCACGTAACCAAAGACGGCAACGTCGCCGGCCCCCGCGTGCTGGAGCATCTGGTGGATGTCGTGCTCAACTTTGAAGGCGAACGCCAGTCCAGCCTGCGGATGCTGCGCGGAATTAAAAACCGCTTCGGCGCCACCGACGAGGTCGGCTGTTTTGAACAAACCGCCGACGGTATCCGCGAAGTTGCCGACCCATCCGGGCTGTTCCTATCCCACCACGGCGCGACACCCAACGGTTCCGCGGTCACCGTCGCCATGGATGGGGTGCGCCCGCTGGTGGCAGAAGTACAATCACTGACGGTAGATCCCGTCGCCAAGAACCCTCGCCGAGTAGTCACCGGACTAGATCAAAACCGCATTCCGCTGGTTCTGGCTGTGCTGCAGGCGCGTGCCGGTGAGCGCACCAATGAAAAAGACGCCTACGTCGCCACCGTCGGTGGGGTGCGTATTACAGAAACCGCCACGGATCTAGCGGTGGCACTGGCGACGTGGTCATCGCTGCATGAAACACCGCTGCCGGCCAAGACCGTGTTCATTGGAGAAATCGGTCTGGCCGGCGAATTGCGCACGGTGCCGAATTTGAAACGGCGCCTGCAAGAAGCCGCGCGTATCGGTTATCGCTGCGCCGTTGCCCCAAGCCGCAACGACGCAGAAGACCGCGCTCTGGCACGAGATTTAGCGGCCGACGGGCTGGATCTGCGCAGCGTCAGCACCCTGCGCCAGGCACTAGCCGTGGTGCGTGAACTGCGCGGTTAGCCGCTGCGGGTAGGCCTTTACGGTTAGCCGCCACCGCCAGCGCAAACATGCCGCTATCCCCTAGGCCCGCAGCGCGAAGGTAAGTGCGTCGGAGGCGTTATCGCCAACGACAGCGTGCAGGAAGTAGTTGCCTGCAGGGGTAGCTGGGCGGTGGTTGCACTCGCCCGGCGCGGAGTTGGTACGCGACCACACGGCTTCGAAGTGGCGGGTTTGCCCAGCCTTGAATTCCTGCTCACCGGTGATTACCGCCGGGTAGCAGTCGGTATCCGCCCACATGCGGTGGTTGGTGTTGAGGTCATAAACTTCGAAACGCAACGGGTTCTCGTCCAAGTTCACCGTGCAGTCGTGCTCAGTGGGGTTGTCGATAGACATGTAGAACGAAGGCTGCTCCCCTGGGCCGTAGTATGCCTGGTTGCTGTTGGCCGTCACGCGCAAATTGTGCAGATCGCAGGTGCTGGCAGCAGCAGTGGTTTCATCGGCTTCGGCATACGGCGATGGGCGCTCATCGGCCGAGTTTTTGTCTTCATCCTTGCGCGGGCGGTCCGCCTGCTTGGCGTCGTCGGCGGCGTCGATGTCGTCGGCTTCTTTCGCCGCGCTGTCGTTGGCTGCGTCGTCGGCATCTTTATCCGTAGCGTCTTTATCTTCACGCGCCGCGGTGGCGGTCGCGGTCTGGTTAGCAGCCGAGGAATCTGCCGTGGACTGCGCGTTCTGGTCGTCGTTGCCGCCAAAGACGGCACTGAAGAACCACACCAGCAACAGCACGACCACAATAGCGATTGCCAGGCCAGCGATGCGGCGGCGCCGGTAGATTTCTTCGGGCAGGCGGGGTTGTCTTGGGGAAGTCACAATTCCTAATTTATAACGAATCCGCAGCCACTGGGCGCAAGGACAACGCGTGTCCTAGCACCAGACCGTACATACACAGCTAGTGCACGCCATTAAGAACAACCGGCTCTACCCTGCCCTCGCTCAAGTTATAGCGCAGGCCCACGATCCCCATCGACTGGCGGATCAACCCCTGACCCAGCCCCGGAGCGCGGGCCATCAGCTGGTACACGGTCTCGGTGATGTGCTGGCGTTCGACGTCCTCGCGGGTAACCAGACCGCGCTTGTTGGCCTCTGTCACGGACATCAGTACACGCTCGACGATGGTGCGCTGGAAGCCGTTTGGTGCAGAACCACCTTCGGCAAATTCCATGGTGGCGCGCACCGCACCACAGGATTCGTGCCCCATGACTACCAGCAGGTTGACGTCGAATTTCTCAATGGCGTATTCCACCGAAGCAATGATCGAGCTATCAATGATTTGCCCGGCGGTTCGGATCACAAAGGCGTCGCCAAGCCCTAGGTCAAAGACCATTTCGACGGGCACACGCGAGTCCGAGCACGAAAAGATTACTACGCGCGGCGACTGGCCCACACTCAACAACGAACGGTATTCCGGGTCCTGATTTGGCCGCTCGGAACGGTTCGCCATAAACCGCTCATTGCCCTCCCGAAGGGCCTCCCACACTGCCTGCGGAGTCTTGGCCACATTCTGCATACTCACAGCTTCTATTTTGTCCTAAACTATGCGCGATGACGAATCACTCGGACGCGCACACGGAATCAAAGCGAAGCGCCCAAACATCCATCGAACTGGATGCCACCGCGCTTCTACCTGACCTGCGGGATTGGTACGACGACAATGGCCGTGACTTACCGTGGCGCGCTGCGGAAACCACCGCGTGGGGCGTGTTGGTTTCTGAGGTCATGAGCCAACAAACCCCGGTCGCCCGCGTCGCCCCGCAGTGGCTGGAATGGATGGACCGGTGGCCCACCCCTGCTGCCCTTGCCGCCGCTAGTCAGGCTGATGTGCTGCGCGCGTGGGGCCGGTTGGGGTATCCGCGGCGCGCACTGCGTTTGTGGGAGTGCGCGCAGGCGATTGTGGAGCGTCACGACGGCGAGGTGCCACGGGATGTTGACGCGCTGTTGGCGCTTCCCGGCATTGGGGATTACACCGCGCGGGCGGTGGCGTGTTTTGCTTTCGGGCAGAATGTTCCGGTGGTGGATACCAACGTGCGCCGGGTTTATGAACGCGCTTGGCAGGGGCAGTTTCTGGCGCCACAGCCAGCGAAAAAGCAGTTACGGCAAGTGGGTGCGTTGCTTGCCGACGGTTCCGGGCCACGAACTTCTGTCGCTTTGATGGAGCTCGGCGCGTTGGTGTGCACGGCGCGCTCACCGCAGTGTTCAGTGTGTCCGCTGCGTGCCGGTTGCGCGTGGGTGCGCGCTGGTTCGCCAGCGCCGAGTGAATCGGAGATGGCTGCGCAGAAAAAGCGGGTGCAGAAATTCGCGGGCACCGACCGGCAGGTGCGCGGCAAGATCATGGCAGTGTTGCGGGAGGCTTCCGAGCCCGTCCCCAAGCCGGAAATCGACGTGGTGTGGCCGAAAGATGAGCAGCGGGAGCGGGCGTTGCGGTCTTTGCTTGCCGACGGTTTGGTGCGCGAAGTTCCTGGCGGTGGCGGATTCGCGCTTCCGGAGTAGAGCTGCACTGCAATAACGGAAATAACGGAGCCCCGGGTGCTTGCACTTGGCAGAGGCATCACCGGGGCGTTCGTCTGTCATTGTAGCATTAGAATATGGATGATCAAAATAGAATCGATCCCAAACTCGTTTTAGAAAGTCTCCCGGAACCGAGACTTCGCCCATTTCGCTTTGCAGCAGAGGACGACTCAGCAAAAACGCTACAGCTTTACAATTGGAACGCTCAAATGGCAGGCGCAGCTCTTGAACAACTCTCATACCTTGAAGTTCTGCTCCGTCATGCCATAGATAGGCGACTTGCCAAGACAGTTGCAGAGGAATTCAATGGGATCCCTTGGTTTCTCTTTCCCCCATTTTATGATGCTCAAAAAGACACGCTAGAAAAAGTCCGCCGCCAGCTTCGTCCTATAGGAGAAGAAACGCGGGACCAGATCATCGCCGGGTTACCCCTGGGTTTCTGGACCGGATGGTTCGGATCAAAGTATGAACAATTATGGCGTGATTCTTTGTATGAAGCGTTCCCAAACGGTACTAAACGCCGCAAAGAAATCACAGCTCTCACCGAGCAGATTAGAAAATTTCGCAACCTGGATGAAAAGCGTGGACCGGACGGTACAAGTAAGTAAAAACCGGCCAATTACACCATTGGATACGGTAGTCGTTCCCACTACGAAAGCATGGGATTTTTATCAAAATTCACGAGCATATATATGCCAAGCAGGCCGCTATTTCCAAAAGACGAAACATATTGCGTTTTACGCAAACCGGGAAATTCAACAGGAAATCCCGGCCATCAAAAGACGCTACGACAATGTTGTCTGGAACCATACTGAGGCCAATCGTCTAATGGATAGCCCCAGCCGTGATGACAGAAAACTTGGCAAAATAATGCAAAACGGACTGGATTGCGACTGGACACATGGAAAATACCAAGTTTTCATCCTCTCCCAGCCGCCAGACCCCTCGCATGTAAGGCTTCCGGCACCACTCAAAAAACGACCGCGATGGCAGATCTTCAGCATTTGTTCGAAGACAGCGGTACACAAGTATCCACAAGCTACGGCACGCGGATGATGTTTGGGATCTCGCCTAGACCCAACTCAAACTAGAATCACCTGAAACTACAGATAACTCGTGTTAATCACAGGGCACCCATGTGAAGTCACCCCCTCAAAATGGGGGTGCCGATAAAATTACAAGAGGGTGATTAATTGGACCTTTACGTTTAAGCTTGCCGTCATGTATTTTAAATCACACTTTTCTAAACAAAAGAGTAGTACCGATGCCGACTCTGCCACGCCGACTCGCACCGGCATTAGCAACAGCATCCGTAAAGGCTTCAGCTTAGCTGCCGCCAGTTTCATGGCCGCAGGACTTTTAACCTCAGCTGGCGCTTCCGCAGCACATGCCGATGAAGCAGTGGTTCCTGATTCCGCCACCACTGCTCCCGTGGCGTCGCCAACTGGTCCAACGCCAGGCACATTGCTGGAAGCCACCCCAGCTCCCCACCTGCTCAACATCGTCGGGCCACAGCTACCCGGATATGCGCAGCGCATCCGCTACGCTTCGCAAGATTCCAACGGTGCGCCAGTCGACGTTACCGGTTATGTCATCGAGCCAACTACACCTTGGCAAGGCAACGGGCCAACCCCGACCATCGTGATGGCGCCCGGCACCCGCGGTGCTGGCGATCAATGTGCACCGTCAGTGACACCAGATCTGTTTTCGGCATTCCACCTGCAAAACAACGCCGTTGGGCAACCGTATCTGAGCGCCAATGCTAACTACGAGCTTCCGCTGCAATACCTCGCGAACCTCACCGGCATCCGCATTATTAGCACCGATTACATCGGCCTGGGCAGCCCAGGCGCGCACACGTACGTGAATTCCGTCGAAGAAGCCCACGCGGTACTCGATGCAGCGCGTGCAGGCTTACAAGCTGCCGGTGTACCTGCTGATTCCCCAGTCGGATTCGCTGGATATTCTCAGGGTGGCGGCGCCGTCGCAGCAGCTGCTGAGCACAAGGCTAGCTATGCCCCAGAGCTGAACTTGGTGGGCACTTTTGCGGGAGCTCCTCCTGCGGATCTGCGCCAGGTGCTTGAAGCTGTCGACGGTTCGTCCATCGTGGCGGTCCTGGGCTACACCCTTAACGGCTACCTGGAGCGCACCCCAGAGCTGCGCTCTCTCATCGACGAAGAATTCAACGACGAAGGCAAGCGCTTTTTGGCTGATGCAGAAATCAGCTGCATCGGCGACGGCACCATCAACTGGGCTTTTACCGATACCCGTACGCTAACCAACAGTGGGGAATCCTTTTCCGAAATCATTAACCGCCGAACCGAACTTGGCGCAATGATCGATGCGCAGAAGCTGGGCAATCGGCCGATTTCGGGGCCGATGCTGGTTTCCAACTCGGGTAACGATGACATCATTCCGCACGGGCAAGCTGCAGAAATGGCACGCAATTATTGTGCCCACGGCGGGGAAATTGAATTCCTCAGCACCGACGTGCCACCAATTTTGCCGAATCTCAAGCCAGGTGCGAACCACGCGCTGCCATTGTTTAGCGATATGCCAGCTGGCTTGCGCTACTTGACGGATCGTTTCAACGCTATCCAGCCGGGCAACAGCTGCGGGACGTTTTAAACGCTAGCACTAGCCCCTGCCATCATGACAAAAGCTGGCCTGCTACCTCATAGTGAGGAGCAGGCCAGCTTCGTTATGCGGCGGCTGTTTTCACATCCGCTAGGCAACGGGCTCTAGCAGCACCACCCAGCACGGGCGGCGCCACCAGCGCCACTGGCTTTTTATTGGTCACGCTGTGGTTGCGGCTGCGGGCCAGATGGGCCATCGGAATCATCCGAATCATCATCGCCACGCTCGTCTTCAGGGCGTTCCAGCAGCGCACCAGAATCACCGGAGTTTGGCAAGTCTGGACTCAGTGTATCTGGTTGACCGTTCGGGTCACCCACGGTTCCCGGCTGATCGTCCGAGTTGTCGTCGCCGGATCCACCGGAGCCACCCTTGCCGTCATTGTTGTCGTCGTCGTTGCTATCTGCGTCATCTGCGGCAACAGGGGCATCGACTTCGCGCACGTCGTCTTCATCCAGCTCGCCGAACTCGTCTTCCGGCAGCGGCTTCGGACGTGGGCTGAAGGTGAAAGTGCCCTTCTTCTTGTTGTCCTCGTCGAAATCTTCCACGTCAACGGACACGATCTCGCCGGCACCAAGCTCACCGAACAAGATCTTCTCCGACATTGGATCTTCGATCTCCCGCTGAATGGTACGGCGCAACGGACGTGCACCCAATACAGGATCGAAACCGCGGCGAGCCAGCAGCTTCTTCGCGTTCTCGGATAGCTCGATATCCATGTCGCGGTCCTGCAGCTGCTTGGCAACACGGCCGATCAACAAGTCGACCATCTCGACGATCTGTTCCTGGGTCAACTGGTGGAAGACCACGGTCTCATCGATACGGTTCAAAAACTCTGGACGGAAGTGCTTCTTCAGCTCTTCGTCGACCTTGTTCTTCATCCGCTCATAGCGCGTATCTGGGTCCGCCTCTGATTCAGAGGAGAAGCCCAAACCAACGGCCTTGGAGATATCCGAGGTACCCAGGTTCGAGGTGAAGATCAGCACGGTGTTCTTGAAGTCGACCTCACGGCCCTGACCGTCGGTCAAACGTCCTTCTTCCAGCACCTGCAGCAAGGTGTTGTAGATCTCCTTGTGCGCCTTCTCGATCTCGTCGAAAAGCACCACGGAAAATGGCTTGCGGCGAACCTTCTCGGTCAACTGGCCGCCTTCTTCGTGGCCAACGTATCCCGGAGGGGCACCGAACAGGCGGGACGCCGTGAAGCGGTCGTGGAATTCCGACATGTCGATCTGGATCAGATCGTCATCGTTGCCGAACAGGTAGTTCGCCAGCGACTTCGACAGCTCCGTTTTACCCACACCGGATGGTCCGGCGAAGATGAAGGAACCAGAAGGACGGTTCGGATCCTTCAAACCCGCGCGGGTACGACGGATCGCACGGGAGACCGCCTTGACGGCTTCGTTCTGGCCGATAATGCGCTTGTGCAGCTCTTCTTCCATGTTGAGCAGACGGTTGGACTCTGCCTCCGTCATACGCAACGCCGGGATACCGGTCCAGTGCGAAAGCACATCAGCGATCTGGTCCTCGCCGACCTCGGCAATATCTTCCAGGTCGTTTTCGCGCCACGCCTTTTCTTTCTCCGCGCGCTCTTCGTTCAGCTTGCGCTCGCTATCGCGTAAACGAGCAGCCTTTTCGAAGTCCTGGCCGTCAATGGCAGCCTCCTTGTCGCGTCGAACTTCCGCAATGCGCTCATCAACCTCACGCAGGCTATCCGGAGCGATCAAGCGCTTGATGCGCATGCGAGCGCCGGCCTCGTCGAGCAAGTCGACGGCCTTATCTGGCAAGAAGCGGTCATTGATGTAACGGTGCGCCAGCTTCGCCGCTGCCTCTAGCGCATCATCGGTGTAGGACACACGGTGGTGTGCCTCGTACTTATCGCGCAGCCCCTTCAGGATGAGCACGGTATCTTCCAGGGATGGTTCTTCGACCTTGACCGGCTGGAAACGACGCTCCAGTGCCGCATCCTTTTCGATGTGCTTGCGGTATTCCTCCAGGGTGGTAGCACCGATGGTCTGCAGTTCACCGCGCGCCAGTTTCGGTTTCAGCAACGATGCAGCATCGATAGCGCCTTCTGCGGCACCGGCACCAACCAGGTTGTGGATCTCGTCGATGAACAAGATGATGTCACCGCGCTGGTTGATCTCTTTCAGAACCTTCTTCAGGCGTTCTTCAAAGTCACCACGGTAACGAGAACCGGCAATCAGCGAACCCAGGTCCAGCGAGTACAGCTGCTTGTCTTTCAGCGTTTCTGGAACCTTGCCGTTAACGATATCTAGCGCCAAGCCCTCAACGACGGCCGTTTTACCGACACCAGGTTCACCGATCAGCACCGGGTTGTTCTTCGTGCGGCGCGAGAGCACCTGCATGATGCGCTCGACCTCAGAATCACGGCCGACGACTGGGTCCAGCTTGCCTTCCTTGGCAGCCTGGGTGAGGTTACGGCCGAACTGATCCAGCACCAGCGAGTTGGAGCGGTCGCCTTTGCCGCCCCCGCCAGAGCCGCCGCCCATGGATGGGCCAGCACCAGCGCCGGCCAGTCCACCGCCACCCGGCGCGCCTGCAGAACCGCTACCGGAGCCATCCTGGTTGCCGCCTTCGTAACCAGACAGCAGCTGAATAACCTGCTGACGCACACGTGGCAGATCAGCACCCAGCTTGGTCAATACCTGGGCTGCAACACCTTCACCCTCACGGATCAAGCCGAGCAGCAGGAACTCTGTGCCAATGTATTTGTGGCCCATCTGTAGGCCTTCGCGCAGGGAAAGTTCCAGGACCTTCTTTGCGCGTGGAGTAAATGGGATGTGCCCACTGTGTGGTTGGGAGCCCTGGCCGATGATCTCTTCGACCTCATTGCGGACATCGTCTAAGGAGATCCCCATGGATTCCAGGGCTTTGGCTGCCACCCCTTCACCCTCGTGGATCAAGCCGAGCAGAATGTGCTCGGTTCCGATGTAGTTGTGGTTAAGCATGCGAGCTTCTTCTTGCGCCAAGACGATGACGCGGCGAGCTCGGTCCGTAAACCGTTCAAACATGTGCTCTTAGTTCTCCCTAACCGATTTGCGTTATGTTCCACCCACCATAACGCGCAACTATCACCAACCCTTCCCGTTTCGCGACCCCGTTCTGCTTTTCGACGAGTTATTGCAGGTCAAATGCCTGTTCGCCAATAGCGAACAGGCATTTTGTTATCACCGGCCAATAGCAAAAGGCGGCGCTCGGAGTGGAGATTTCCGAAACGCCGCCTTAACCTTCTACAGCCTTCTGCAGCAGCTTTCTAGAGCTTTCTACAGTTTGCTCGTATCAGGCAAAACGTTGTGTGAGCTGAGTAAGCTCTGCGATCACTAGCGAGCGATGGTCGATGGCTCCTCACCCAAACGTGCCTTTCGCACGTAATCGACTTCCTCGTCGAGTTCGGCAGCCGCGCCACGACGCCGAGAGGCGTAGATGACCAGCGACAGCCCCGTTGACAAGAGAGCAAAGACCAGCATGCCGCCGAGACCGCCCCAGAAGGTGGCGTCGTAAAGACCATCGGTGGCGCGCATGAACGCATCGCGGGTGTAGCTCATTGGGTGGAAGCTGTGCAGGAACTTCAGCGGTGCCGGAGTAGCATCCAGTGGCCAGATACCACCGAAGACGAACAGTCCGAGCGCGAACAGTCCCAGCGAGAACACGCCGCCGTACATGCGGCCGAACAGGATACGCAAGAACTGGAACACGGCCGAACCGGTGACCGCGGTCAATGCCAGCACTCCGATGCCGATCAGCCAGTTATCCGGCTTCCAGCCCAGAGCGACGGAGAATCCAGCGAAGAATCCGATCACCGCGAAGTTGACCAGCGAGATCAGGCCGAGTGCACGCAGGACCGGCCCCAGCACGGTGAAGCTGTTGGCGCGCTTGCCGACGATGTGTGGCAGCAGCGTCGACAGCAGTGCCATGGCGAGGTATCCGAAGACGACGATCACCAGAATTGCTGCACCGGCAGTGATGTTTTTGACGGTCGGGTCAGACTCGTCTTGCACCGTCTGCACTGGGTGCACGTTCGACGCGGTGAAGTTAATCGGTACCGCGATATTCGACGCGGATTCTTCCGGCTTCGTGATATTCGGTGCCTTGGCAGCACCCTCGGCAAGCTTGGTGGACAGTTCGCCCGTACCATCTTTCAGGCGGGTCATGCCGTCCATCAACTGGCCGCCACCGTCGGCAAGCTGGGTGGTGCCGTCTTTCAGGCGTCCTACGCCGTCGGTCAGATCGCCGGTTCCGGCATTCAGGCGAGTGGCACCGTTATCCAGCTGGTTAGCGCCATCTGCCAGGCGCGCGACACCGCCGTTGAGCTGGTTGATACCGTCGTTAAGCTGGTGAGCACCATCTTGCAGGCGCAGTACACCGCCGCGGTAACGCGCGTTCGGGTCAGCCAAGTTGTAGTGCAGCTCGCCGGTACCGTCGCGCAGACGGTTGAGCTGGTTGACCATGTTCTGCTGGTTTGCAGGGTCAAGTCGATTCACGATTCCAGCAAGCTTTTCGGCCTCCGCGTGTGCGCCAAAGGTGTGCAGCATGTCGATAATCGGCTGCATATCCGGCAATGCACCCTGCACATGTTCTAACAGTGGCAGCAGCATGCCGGTCAACTGGTTCACGCCTTCGTCGATCTGGCGAGCGCCGTCGGCAAGCTGGTCGGTACCATCCACCAAGGCGTCGGTTCCGTTTGCTAGCTGGGTAGAGCCATCCTGCAGACGCGCTGCACCATTCGACAGTTCTGCGACACCACCTTGCAGGCGTGTGGTTCCGGCTTTCAGGTCGGTCGTACCTTGGTGTAGACGACCGGCACCGTCTTGCAAATCAGATGCGCCTTTGTCCAAACGATTGATGCCATCAACGGCGCGAGTACCGCCGTCTTTCAACTGTGTAGCGCCCTCGTCTAAGCGCCCTGCACCGTCGGCAGCCTGGTGCAGGCCCTCGCCCATGCGGTCCAGACCGTCGATGACTTGGGTGGCGTATTTCTTAGAAATCGCATTAGCGACGCTGCTTTGCACCTGCGGAATCAGGCTGTTGGTGATCACCGCACCGTTGGTTCCGTAGAAGTCGTTTTCTGCGAAGTGAATATTCGGCTGGCGCGGGTTGTCACTAATGATGGTGACCGCATCGTCCGAGAATTCCTTCGGGATCGTAACGACGAAGAGGTAATCACCGCGGGTCAGGCCCTTATCGCCCTGCTCTTTATCGACTTCGGAAAAGTTCAGATAGTCAGTTTCCAGCAGGCCTTCGACGACTTGGTCACCGTAGTTGACGTACTCGCCGTTGCGCTCGACGCCTTCGTCTTCATTGACAACCGCCAGGGCAACATCACGCAGGTATTTCGATGGGTCCCACATCGCCCACATGAACGTCGCAGCACCGACCAGTGGCAGCACCAGAGTGAGCACAACCAGGATGCGCGGGATTGTTGTCCGCGGACGCCAGTCGAGCATCCGGTGCCACAAGTTTTTATCGTTGGCAGCTTGTGCGCCGGACTCTGCAGCCGAGCTCGACGAATTTCCTGGCGTGCTTGACGACGCCGCGGCTGCGTTATCTGCAGTACTCACGAGAAGACACCTCCACTAAATGTCTGTGAGAGTTCAGTTCCGTGCCGACATATCCGCGGTGCGCGGGGTTAATATGCAGCGACTGGCTCTGACCCATGCTTGCTTGGAAAACAAAAAATAATTGCTCGCAAGAGCGAAATACTGCGAGACCTAATTAGTATAGTTTTCCTAGCAAACATGTTTGGTTTTTAAAACGCATCACACAGAAAAATCCGGTTTGTGATGTGGAACACTACAGTATATGACTATTAACTGTTTGGCTAATCCACGTAGCGCTTTACCCGAAAACCCAGGTAAGAAAAAAGTGCCTTATCCCCTATCCTGGGAAATCCCAGCGGGAATAGGCACCGAACTTGTGATCTAGCGCGCGAGGCTCCTCACCTGTGGCATGCTAGCCCTTCACACCAGATCTAGCCCTTCACAGCAGATTACGGCGTCGCAATGTAACGGGTATCCAGATATTCGTTAATACCTTCGGTACCGCCTTCCCGGCCGAAGCCGGATTCTTTGATTCCGCCGAATGGTGCAGCCACATCGGAAACACCACCGCGGTTGATCGCCACCATGCCGGAATTGAGCTCATGCGCCAAACGCTCTGCGGTGTGGACGTTTTCGCTGAAGCCATAGGCAGCCAAGCCAACCGAGGTGTCGTTGGCAGCAGCGATGGCATCATCCAGATCAGAATAGGTGGTGATTGCCACGACTGGGCCGAAGATCTCTTCGCGCAAAATCTCGGCATCTTCCGGAATCTCCGAGAGCACCGTGGCTGGGTAGAAATAACCCTCACCTTCTGGAACCTCGCCGCCAGTGTGCACCGTGGCGCCAGCCTTGCGGGCGTCGTCGACCAGCTTCGCAATGCCATCGCGCTGCGCAGCGGTGATCATCGGCCCCAGGTCGACGCCTTCGCTCAGGCCGTGACCAACGGTGACCTGCGCGAGCTTCTGGGTAATGCGGCGGGTGAATTCTGCGGCGATGTCTTCGTGCACGATGAAGCGGTTCGCCGCCACGCAAGCCTGGCCACCATTGCGCATCTTCGCTGCGTACGCGCAATCCAGCACGCGGTCCAGATCAGCATCCTTGTGGATAACGAATGGCGCATTTCCGCCCAATTCCATCGAGGTGCGCTGCAGGTTTTTCGCGGACTGCTCAACCAAAATCTTGCCGACGCCCGTCGAACCGGTAAAGGTGACCTTGCGCAGGCGTGCATCCTCCATCAATTCGCGCGACATTACAGAGGACTTCGTCGTCGGCACGATAGAAACCACACCGCTTGGTACGTTGTGCTTCTCGAATACCTCGGAAATTACCTCACCAAGCAGCAGCATCGTCAGTGGGGTTTCTTTCGCTGGCTTGACAATCATCGTGCACCCAGCAGCCAGAGCTGGGGCAATCTTGCGGGTGGCCATGGCAAATGGGAAGTTCCACGGGGTTACCGCCAAGCATGGGCCCACTGGATCGTGCGTGACGCGGATGGTGCCAGCACCCGATGGGGACTTTCCGTAGTGGCCGTCGATGCGCACGGCTTCCTCGGCGAACCAACGCAAGTATTCCGAGCCGTAGCCGACCTCGCCTTTCGCCTCTGCATAAGCCTTGCCCATTTCCAGGGTCATGACCTTGGCGAAATCTTCAGTGCGTTCCTGGACAGCGTTAAAAAGGTCGACCAAAACATCCGCGCGCTGGCGGGCGGTAAATTCTTTCGCCCACGTGTTTTGTGCGGCGTCGGCAAGATCCAAGGTCTTCATCCACTGCGAAGAATCGGCATCAGCAACCTTGGCCAATACCTTCCCCGTGGCTGGGTCTTCCACCTCGAAATAAGCGCCGCCGACGGCGTCGACCTGCTCGTTGCCCATCCAGATCTTGGTGGGCACATTGTTGATCAATTCAGTGTATGGTGCGTAATCGAAACTCATACCCACACTCTACGCGCGAATTTCCGCGCTAGTTTTTCTGTTCCGCATCCGGTTGTGGCCGCTGCATAAAAAAGGTCGCCGGAATGAACGCCGTGACCATCAACGCACCGACGAAAAACGCCGAGCGCACCCCATCGGCCGTTGCCGCAGCTTCGCCCAGGCCCTCCGCCAAACTGGAATCGGTGCCGTGGGTCAAAATCACCAGCAACAACGCTGTGCCCGCGGCGGCAGCCAGTTGCTGCAAGGTGGTCAAAATCGCCGAACCGTGGCTGTACAACTCGCCAGACAGCGAGCTCAGCGCGGTGGTCATCATCGGTGTCATCAGCAAACCGAAGCCGAAAGCAAAGACCATGTGGCAAGCGACCAGCTGCCACACTTGCGTATCGACGGACAACGTCGCAAACAGCCAGGAGCCGGTAGCCATCAACAACGCTCCCGGAATCATGATCGGTTTCGGGCCCACGGAATCGTAGATGCGCCCGATAATCGGCGACATCACCGCCTGGATCACGCCGCCGGGCAGCACGATCAACCCAGCGGTGCGCGCGCTTTCGCCCAGACCGTTTTGCACGAAAATCGGCAGCATGGTCACGGTACCAATCAGCATCGCGAACGAGAGCAGTGCGATCAGCACGGCCAGGCTGAAGTTACGTATTTTAAACGGCCGCAAATCCAACAGCGCCTTGTTCTTTTTGCCCAACCGCAGCTGGCGGAGGCCGAACGCTACCAAGGCGACGACAGCGACAATCAGCAATCCCACCAGCAAGCCGACGTTATTGCCGCTATCCAGCGCGGTCTCCAGCGAAGACAGTGAATAGACGATGCCACCGAAAGCCACCACGGACAACGCGACGGAGACCAGGTCGATCGGCTGGGTGGTGTCTTCACCCACGTTGCTAAGCAACTTCGCACCCAGCAGCAGCACGCCCACCAGCAGCGGCAGCATGCACAAGAAAATCGCGTGCCAGGTGAAAGCCTCCAGTATGATGCCGCCGACGGTAGGGCCAGTCGCCGGGGCCACCGCGATGACGACACCGATAAAGCCCATGACCGTCCCGCGACGCTCCAGCGGAACCATCTGCAGCATCACCGTCATCAGCAGCGGAACAATCAGCGCGGTACCCGCGGCCTGCACGATGCGCCCCAGCAAGAGCAGCGGAAATACCGGGGCAAGCGCGCCCATGATCGTGCCGATGATGAACAACCCGACCGAAGAAAAGAAGATCTGCCGGGTGCTAAAGCGCTGGATCAAATATCCGGTGGTCGGGATGATCACGGCCATCGTCAGCATGAAAACGGTGATCAGCCACTGCGCGCTGGCAGCGTTAATAGCAAAATCTTGCATGATCGCTGGCAAGGCGACCGACAACGAGGTCTCGTTCAAAATCATCACCGTCGCTGCCAAAACCAGCGTGACAAGCACGCCGACGACCTGCGACGAGAGTTTCTCCGCAGAATTATCTGCGCTGGACTGCGTTACGCCAGGTTGTTTTCTACCAACGTTTTGATCACCGGAAGCCAGATCGGTTTCCACATCATGTGCACGTTTATTAGCTTTGCTCATACCCTGCGGTCCTTTTCTGTGCTTCCTACCCACTTAGCTACTTAAGCCGCGAGTGACGTTGTACGCGGCGCGGACGTTGTACGCCGCGAGTGACGTGGAGAAATTGCTCGTTAGGTTGTGGCTTGTATCGCCACAACCAGTAAAAACAACAAAGGCTGGGGGTCACCCAGCCTTTGCTGCTTAGACTTCGGTTCTACTCCGTAAAACCGTATCTGTCGAGTGTGCGCTCGCAGCTAGCCCTGCTCCGGTTTCACGATGGGGAACAGCACCGTTTCCCGAATACCCAGACCAGTCAACGCCATGAGCAAGCGGTCGATTCCCATGCCGGTACCAGCTGTTGGCGGCATGCCTTGTTCCATGGCAGCCAGGAAATCCTCGTCCAAGACCATGGCTTCTTCATCGCCACCGGCGGCCAAACGGGCCTGGTCTTCGAAGCGCTCACGCTGGATCACGGGGTCGATCAACTCCGAATAGCCGGTCGCCAATTCAAAGCCACGCACATACAGATCCCACTTCTCAGTCACCTTCGGCTTCGAGCGGTGATCACGGGTCAGCGGGGAGGTCTCTACTGGGAAATCTTTGACAAAGATCGGGCCTTCCAGCTGGTCTTCACACAACAGCTCCCAGATCTCTTCAACCAATTTGCCGTGCTGCCATCCGCCGTCTTTCGGAACCTGCAGGCCGATAGCATCGGCAATCGCCAGCAACTCGTCGACAGTCGAATCGACGGTGACTTCCGGCTGATCCGGGAACTTGCGCGCCAGCGCCTCGTTCAACGACGGGTACATCTCGATTTCTGGCCATTCGCCGGAAAGATCGTACTCGGTGCCGTCGGCAAGCGTAACCACCTGGGAACCAAAGACTTCCTGGGCAATATATTGCACGGCCTCGCGGATCATCGTCGCGCCCGTGTTGTAATCGCCCCACGCCTGGTAGGTCTCCAGCATCGCGAACTCCGGCGAGTGCGAGCGGTCGATGCCCTCATTGCGGAAGTTGCGGTTGATTTCAAAAACGCGGTCAATGCCGCCGACGACGGCGCGCTTCAGGAACAACTCTGGGGCAATACGCAGGTAGAGATCCAGATCCAGGGCGTTCGAGTGGGTCACGAATGGACGCGCAGCGGCACCGCCATGCTGGGTTTGCAGCATCGGGGTTTCAATCTCGACGAAATCCTGGCCCTCTAAGTAATTACGCAGCGCACGGATAACCTTGACGCGGGTCATCGCATTCTCGCGGGCCTCCTTGCGCACGATCAAATCGTTATAACGCTGCCGCACGCGGGTATCTTCCGCCATTTCCGCGAACGATACCGGCAGCGGGCGAATCGACTTCGAGGCCATCTGCCAAGAGTTCACGAACACGGACAGCTCGCCGCGTCGGGAAGAAATCACCCGACCTTGCACGGCGACGAAATCGCCCATGTCGACGTCGGCCTTCCACGCATCCAGCGCCTCTTTGCCGACCTCTGCCAGCGAGAGCATCGCCTGCACCTGGGTGCCGTCACCGTCTTGCAGGGTCGCAAAACACAACTTGCCGGTATCGCGCTTAAACAGCAGGCGCCCCGCGATGGCCACCTCATCACCGGAATCTCCGCCCGGCTGAATATAGGTCACGCCATTTTCGCGGGTGACCTGCGGCTGCTCACCCGCGTCCTGGCCGTTAGCTGCACCGTGAGCGGCGGCGTCGGTCTCCTCCGGCTGCACAACGACGTAGGCTTTGCGCAGCTCGGCAAGGCTCATGGTGCGCTCTACCGCGACCGGGTATGCCTGCTCACCACGGTCGAGCAAACGCTGGCGCTTTTCCCGCCGGATACGCAACTGTTCCG
This sequence comes from Corynebacterium drakensteinense, assembly GCF_041224285.1. Classification (NCBI taxonomy): domain Bacteria; kingdom Bacillati; phylum Actinomycetota; class Actinomycetes; order Mycobacteriales; family Corynebacteriaceae; genus Corynebacterium; species Corynebacterium drakensteinense. The sequence goes on along the minus strand of NZ_JAXOFP010000007.1, from coordinate 87,289 downwards.
GCAGGCTATCAGGGGCATCGGGGGAATTTTTCTGCTGACTCACCCGGCCCAGGGTAGTCGAAAACTGTCACAAAAGATAAGCCCGGCAACCCCCAATAACAGTATTTTGCTACTCTCATGCGACAATAACTGTGATTCGACACACGGGTAACCCCCGTCGTGACAGCGGAAACAAGCATCGGTTATTTTTCAGCATGGTTATGCGTCTTGCGCACTACCTAGAGCTACACAGGAGGCGACAGCTGTGAACTCACTGTATTTAGTGGTCATCGGACTCGCGATGATCATCGGTGGATACCTCATCTATTCGAAATTCCTCGGCAAAAGCATCTTCCAACTTTCCGAGCGCTATAAAACCCCAGCACACACCATGAACGACGGCGTCGACTACGTGCCGACGAACAAGTTCGTGCTCTGGGGCCACCACTTCACCTCTGTTGCCGGTGCCGCTCCCATCGTCGGCCCTGCCGTCGCCATCATTTGGGGCTGGCTGCCGGCATTCCTGTGGGTCACCCTGGGCACCATTTTCATAGCCGGCATGCACGACATGGGCATCCTGTGGGCCTCGCAGCGCCACCGCGGCCAATCCATCGGCACGCTGTCCGGGCGTTATATCGGTAAACGCGGGCGCAACCTGTTCCTCGTCGTCATCTTCTTGCTGCTGCTGATGGTCGTCGCCGCCTTCGCCGTCGTCATCTCCAACTTGCTCATCGCTAACCCCTCGGCCGTGATTCCGACCTGGGGTGCGATCGTCGTCGCGCTGCTGATCGGCCAGGCCGTCTACCGCTTGCAATGGAACCTGCCGGTCGTCTCCGTTCTCGGCGTGGTTGCCCTTTACACCCTGGTCATCATCGGCGACCGCTTCCCCATCGAGCTGCCAGAAACCGTGTGGGGTATCCCTGCCAACGGTGTGTGGATCATACTGCTGTTCATCTACGCCGCGATCGCCTCCCTTCTGCCGGTCTGGGTGCTGCTGCAGCCACGCGACTACATCAACGGCTTGCAACTGTTCATCGCGCTGGGCATTCTCTACGGTTCGATGCTGATCTCGGCGCCATCCATCGTCGCGCCAACGCTGAACACCAATGTGCCGGAAGGCACCCCGTCGATGTGGCCGCTGCTGTTCGTCACCATCGCCTGCGGTGCCATCTCTGGTTTCCACGGCATGGTCTCGTCCGGCACCTCGTCGAAGCAGCTGGAAAAAGAAACCGATGCCCGCTTCGTCGGCTACTTCGGCGCCGTCGGCGAGGGCCTGCTGGCACTGGGTACCATCATCGCGGTCTCGGCTGGCTTCCAGTCGCTAGCGGAGTGGGAAGAAATCTACAGCGCATTTAACGAAGGCGGCATCAACGCCTTCGTCGAGGGCGGCACCAACATCGTCAACGCTGGCCTGGGGATTCCGGTGGGCATCTCGACGACGATCTTGGCGACGATGGCCGTGCTGTTCGCCGCCACCACCATGGACACCGGCGTGCGTCTGCAACGCCTGGTAGTCCAGGAAATCGCCGAGGTCGCCGGGGTGCGTCTGAAGGCCTTTTCCGCCACCATCATCGCGGTAGGCATCGCCCTCGTGCTCACTTTCTCCGCGGGTGCCGACGGCTCCGGCGGCATGACGCTGTGGCCACTGTTCGGCACCACCAACCAGATCATGGCCGCGCTTTCGCTCTCGATCATCGCCATCATCCTGGCGCACCTGCGCCGCCCAACCTGGCTGGTTGTCATCCCGGGCATCTTCGTCATGGTTGCCTCCCTGTGGGCAGCGATCGCGCAGCTGGGCACCTTCATCTCCGATGGCAACTGGTTGCTGGTGCTGATCGACGTCGTCATCCTAATCTGCGCAGTCTGGGTGGTTTTCGAGGCCACCGCTGCCTACCGGCGTGCCCGCAACACCCCGAAGGTGGTCTGGTCCGACGAGGACTCCGACGCTCCCCTGCCGCAGGCGCGGGCGCTGAAGCAGGAAAATTAGAGCGGGCAGGGTAGAACGTGATGTCGATCGTCGACAAGCTCAAAGCCTTCGGCCAGGGCCTTAACGAGTATTATTCCGCGCCATACCGGGCCACGTTTGCCCGCGCGCGGCAGGAAGAAGATGATCTGTTCCAGCTGCTCGTCATGTCCGAAGCGCTGGGGATTCCCAACCCGGCGAGTTTTTATACGCTCGAGTTGCTGCCGATCATCTACGAAGATTTTCATGCCTGGCACCGCCGCATGGGGATGCTGCGCTCACCGTTGGAGGAGATCCAATGTTGTTAGAGCAGATTAAAGCTCTTGTCGACGATGGTGATGGTGTTGGTGCTGGTGCTGGTGGTTCTAGCGGCGCTGGTCGGCGCATCATCTTTTTCGGTGGCAAAGGCGGCGTCGGCAAGTCCACGATCGCTTCGGCGGTAGCTCTCGGGTTGGCCCAGAACGGCTATTCCGTGCAATTGGTTTCCACTGACCCCGCGCACAACCTGGGTCATATGTGGGAGCAAACCGTCGGCAGCGCTGGTGCAGCGGCTGCGGTTACGGCCAACCTCGATTTGCTGGAGCTGGATCCGGCAGCAACCACCGAAGCGCATATTGCGCAGGTAGAAGACACCATGCGCCGGATGATGCCTGAGCGCCTGCACGGCGAGGTGGCCAAGCACCTGGATTTGGCGCGGAATTCTCCCGGCACGCACGAAGCCGCGATGGTCGAGGCGATCGCGCAGGTGGTGGAAGATTCCACGCACGATTTCTTGATTTTCGATACCGCCCCGTCCGGGCACACCTCACGCCTGTTGGCGGTGCCGGAGTTGATGAATGCCTGGACGCAGGGGCTGATGAACCGGCGGGATAAATCCGAGCGGTTTTCCGAGCTGATCCGCGGGATGGATCCGAAGCACACCGCCGAAGATAGCGTGGACCGCCGTAACCAGGCATTGCGCTCAATCTTGCACAAGCGCCAGCAGCGTTTTGCGCGGCTGCGGGATGCGCTGCAGAACCAGGCGGTGTTTTATCTGGTGCTCACAGCGGAAAAGGTGCCGGTGTTAGAAACCGCAGAGCTGCACGCGGAGCTGACAAAAACCGGGATCACCGTGGGCGGTGCGGTGGTCAACCGGCGTTCGCCAGCAGATCAAGGCGAGTTTCTGGCGAACCGACGTCGGCTGGAAGATACCGCACTCGACGATCTGCACCGCCGATTGCCGCAGGTCGCCGTGACTGAGGTGCCGCTGCTGGATTCGGAGGTCGGCACCCCGGCCGCCCTGGCGGACATCGCCGCGCACCTGGGCTCGGATTAGCTGCTTGGCGACGGCTGGCTATCTGGGTGTCTGTCTGGCTGTCTGAGTGTCTGGCTATCTGGCGGTCTGACTTTGGGCTATCTGGCTTTGGGCTGAGCAGCTCGCGTTAACTAGCTATCGCCATCGAGATTGCGGAAACCAATCCCGACGGGCACCCCGACGTTGTCGACCAAGCGCACCCCACCAAAACTCGCCGCTACCAACAAACGGGCATCGCCCTGTTCCGGCGCTGGGCCGAAATCGCGGGCGCGCAGCTGCAGATACTCCGGTTGCACTCCGGCGGCCTGCAATACCTCCGCCGCGGTATCCACAACTGCCTGCCCGCCGCGTTCTGCAACGTGCGCGCCGGCAGTCAACGCCGCGGATAAAGCCATGGCCGGTTCGCGGTATTCTTCTGGGATCTGCGTGTTGCGCAGGCTCATTGCCAATCCATCCGGCATGCGCACCGTCGGTACGCCCTGTACCTTAACGGGCAGGTGCAGATCCGTCATCGCCTGCTGCAGGCGCAGCAAGAATTCGTAGTCTTTTTCCCCAGCCACGATCGTCTCGGGAGACACGGCGTGTACCAGGCTGAGATGGGTGGTAAGCGCCTGCGCAAGCTCGGCGGGATCTTCCAAACCTGCCGGGGCGGTGATTTGGGTGCGCAAGCCTTGTGGCCACAGGCTGTGTGGCTGGCCCGGTTTCCGGGTATAGGCAACCACGGCATCGACGCCGGATTCCCGCAGGATCTCCAGGGATTCCGGTGCCAGTGCCCCGTCGTCAGGAAGCTCTAGCGCTGCCACTGCAACACCGAGTTGTTTCGCGGTACGCAGCAGCACGCGGTGGCCGGTGTGCATGTCTTGGCCAAGGACCACCAGGTGCAGGGATTTTCCGGTAGTGCGCATGACACGCGAAAACCTCGCGATCTCCGCGAGGTCAAACTGCGTGGCTTGCCCGAAAGCAAAACTCATAATCGACGAACCTGATTTATCTTTCGTAGTCGAAGTGCTGGTCTCTGTGCGCGCTAGCGAGGAGCTACCGCCGCGCGTTGCTTATTTCTTCGTGCGCTTGAGTAGCTCGGCAACAGAAATTCCCGAGGTGTTCTCATCACGACGGCGCCGGTGTGGCCGGTTATCATCCCCGCCACTCGCGCTGGTGGCTGCCTCCTGCGGTGCGGCGTGTGAGCCGGAGCCTTGTGCTGAAGCATTGTAGGGGCGCAAGCGGTTCGAGCTCGCGGATGCCTCCGCCGCAGCAGAGCTCTCGCTTGCCGACGCTGGCTGCTGGTTCGCCGAGGTAGACGGCTTCTTGGAGGTTTCCCCGACCGAATCCCACCGCACCGCGTGGAAGCGGGAGGTATCAAACACTGGATCCTTCGAGCGCTGGCGTGGCTCTGCGGCGGCTTGCGCAGTGGACTTCTGCGCGGTGGTGTTCTGCGTGGAGGTGTGCGCAGTGGTGTTCTGCGTGGTGGTGGTCTGTGCTGTGGAGTTCTGCGTGGAGGTCTTCTTCGCTGCAGCGGGCTTTGGTTGAGCAGGCTTGGGTTCAGCGGTCTTGGGTGCAGCAGGTTTCGCTGCAGCAGGTTGTGCCTTCACAGTTTCTGCAGGCTTGTACTCCACACGCTGCGATTGCTTTTCTTGCTCACGCTCACTAATCAGCGCAGACAGCGGATTCGGCTGCGGCTGGCTTGGCTGACTACCCAAATTGCCCGCGATCGCCTCGCGGCTCGGCGCACCATAACTACCCGCCCCCAGACCGGCCCCCGCCTGATCGAAAGAAAACGCGGAATTCGCCTGCTGCGTCTGCTGCTCCAACTCGCGGATACGCCGCGCTTCTGCCTGCAACGCGGCCGGCTCGTAACCGAACTCGCGGTCCTGCAACTCCTCCAAATGCGTGCGGATCACCGACAGCTCGTTGCGAATGTCCTCCCACATTTCTTCAAAACGGTGGGCGTCAACCGTGTTGGGGTAGGCGTCGGCAAGCGCAGGCTGCGCAGCAGCCCCAGCGGTGCGGGATTCTTGCTGCTCCCGCACAAAACGCTCGTGATCCGCCACGCGCTGTTCCGCGTCCTGTGCTTGACGACGATAGCGGGTGACCAGGAAAAACCCGATGACCGCCGACCACAACGATGCGAGCAATGCCAGGCGCAGCGCAGTCTCGGAGTTCGACAACAGCATCACGACCGTCGCCACCACTGCCAAAACGATCAGCACGATCACGCCGATCTGGCCGCGGTCGACCTGCTTGTCATTATCGCCAGTACCGGCGCCACCGCGTCGGTAGTGCCCGTCGCTAGCGGCGCGCTGGTGGGAGTCGTACGCGTACGAAGATTTCTCCTGCTCCATGGAGTTCACTTTAGCTAAAAACTTGCCTCCGGTGGCATCGGGGTTTGGCAGGCCCGCTCCAAATACAACCCGGCTGCGGCTAAGGCCACACCACCCAGGGCAGCGCCCAGCACGCTGGGCAGATCATCGCGGGCGGCGACCAGCTCGCTGGCTTTCGGGAGCACAAAGCTCGCAATCCCGGCGTAACCGCCACCCAAAATTGCGCCCGTCCATGCCGAAGCCTGGCCAAGCACCAAGTAACGCGCGGCAGTCAGCGGGTCGAGTTGGCTGCTGTCCATGCCGATCCCGTGATCTTCCCGGGAACCAGCCACACGCCGACCGAGCACCACGCAGACTACCGCCATCGCCCACAACGCCACTGCCACCAACACCGGCACTGCGGGCAGGCGCCCGTAGAGCTGCCAGGCAATAATCGCGGTGCACGCGCACGCGAACAAGGCGGTGGCGACCAGCCAGGGAATCGAAGTGGTTTTCATCGGCACATCACCGGAAGCTTTCCCCGCGCGTGATGCCGGCTGTGTCTTCATCGGGTAGTTCCGCCAGTAACTCGGCGACACGACGCCCGCCGAGCACGGCATCCGGGTTGATCTCTAACCACGGCATTAAAACGAAGGCGCGCTGGTGCGCATACGGGTGCGGCAAGCGTAGCTCATCAGTATCACTGGTGATCTCGGTGTCGGTGCCGTTTGCCGTGCTGGTGCCCCTATCGGTGTCAGCGGCGTTGTCGGTGTCAACAGTACTTGCGGCACTCTCCCACGCGGCAACGATATCCACGTCCAAGGTGCGCGGGCCCCACTTGTGCACCCGCACCCGCCCGGCGGCGTTTTCCAGTGCTTGCCCGCGGTGCAACAGCTCCACCGGCGACTGCTCCACTTCCACGACGAGGATGGCATTGAGAAAATCCGGCTGGTCTTCCACGCCCCACGCCGGGGTGCGATAAATCGACGAGGCCGCGCGCAACTGGCCTGCCTCGTCGAAATCGCGGTACACCGAATCCAACAATTCGCGGGAATCGTCCATGTTCGAACCGATAGATACCACGGCGGTGATGCTCATCGGCGCATCCTCGCAACCACGGCAACGTCTTTGAATGGCAGTGGGATCGGCGCCTGCGGTTTGTGCAGGGTCACTTCGATCGCGGCGAGTTGCTCGTAATCCGCCAGGGCTTGCTCAGCAATACGATAAGCGACGGTTTCTATCAGATCTTCAGGCTCACCCGTGACGACGTCGTGCGCTAGCTGGGCCAGCTCCGCGTAGTTGACGGTATCGTCCAACTTATTTGCCGCAGAAAAATCCAGCCAGCAGGTGATGTCGACGAAGAAATTCTGCCCGTGCCGACGTTCTTCTTCCAGCACGCCGTGGTAGCCGTAGCACTCCACGCCTTTGAGTTCTATTCTGTCCATCCCCGCGCTGCCTGCCTTTCTGCGTAGTCTGCGTCAATGTAGTCTGCGTCAATTTTTCCTGGTCGGCTGGAGCCCGTGAGCGTCGCCTCTTGCCGTCACGCCCGTGTTGCGCCGCTAGTTGCCACCAGTGTGCCAGGCATAGGCGACGTCGACAGAATCTCGGGAAACCGCCACCTCGTGCACGCGCACCGCCCAGGCACCGCAATGCGCGGATAATGCCGTCACCGCCGCGGTCGCAGGATCTGCCAATTGTGGGCCGGATTCCAGCCCTCGCGCCCCACGGATGGCGGCCAAAAAACGCTTGCGCGACGCCCCCACCAAGATCGGATACGCCCCATCGGTGAAGCTACGCAGCGCATGGAGCAGTGCCCAGTTGTCACTGGCCGATTTCGCAAAGCCCAAGCCTGGGTCGAGCGCAATATTGTGCTCAGCAACCCCCGCGGCCAAGGCATTGTCGACGAGCCGGTCGAGGCTGGCATGCACATCTGCGACCACGTCGCCGTCGTGTTCCCCGCTGGCATCGCCAAATTGCAGGGTCTGCCAATGCATGAGGCACACCGGCAGCCCGGATTGCGCCATCACGCGGTACATGTGCGGGTCTGCCATGCCGCCCGAGACGTCGTTAATCATGGACACCCCGGCTTCCACGGCGGCTTCGGCGGTGGTCGCGCGCATGGTATCGATGGAGGTCACGATCCCTGCGGCAGCCAGCTCCCGGATCACTGGAGTGATGCGTTGTTTTTCATGTTCGGGATCCACCCGCGTTGCTCCCGGACGCGTCGATTCCCCACCGACGTCGATGATGTCTGCGCCCTGGTGAATCAGCCGGTGCGCGTGCTCGACGGCCCGGTCCACGGTGTTGTAGCGCCCGCCGTCGGAAAACGAATCATCGGTGACGTTCACGATGCCCATCACCTGACAACGGCTGCGAGCTGCCGAGTCACTGTTGCGTGACAGTACTAATGCTGGTGGAGAAGGGTTCGAGGCATTCATGGTGGACCTACCTAGCTAGTTAGCTGCGGATTAAGCTCATGACTTCCGCGCGCGAGGACGCATTCACCCGGAAGCCGCCGCGCACCGCGGACGTCGTCGTTACGGCACCCGGCTTGCGGATACCGCGCATCGCCATGCACAAATGCTCACATTCAATAACGACGATCACCGACTGCGCCTGCAGTTTTTCCATCAAGGCATCCGCAATTTGGCTGGTCAGGCGTTCTTGTACCTGCGGGCGTTTGGCATACAGGTCTGCCAGGCGCGCCAACTTCGACAGCCCGGTGACATCGCCGTTTCTTCCCGGGATGTAGCCGATGTGCACGTTGCCGAAAAACGGCACCAGGTGGTGTTCGCAGGTGGAATAAATCGGGATATCACGCACCAGCACCAGTTCTTGGTGGTCCTCGGAAAAGGTGCGTTCCAATACATCGGTCGGTTCTTCGTGTAGGCCAGCAAAAACCTCTTTGTACGCGCGGGCCACGCGAGCTGGGGTATCACGCAAACCTTCACGGTCGGGGTCTTCGCCCACCGCATACAGCAACTCGCGCACGGCGGCTTCTGCGCGTTCTTGATCGAAGTTGCCGGTTGTCTCGGAGTTAGTCATCGCTCGGTGTCTCCATGGTGATCGTTGTTGCCATGCTCGTCGTTCTCCGCATATGGTGCGGCATCTTCTTTGCGGTGCTTTCCGCCATCGTTATTCGTGTCGCCGCCTTCACCGCGTGCAGCGCCGCTGTCCTGCGCGCCGACGGATTCGCCAGCCGCATCGTCGCGCTTGTTCTCCAGCTTCGGCAACCCAGCCACGCCGACCGCGTTGTTGTCACCGAAGATCAGGCCGATCTCGCCTTCTTCTACGCCGTGCTCACCAGAGCCTGCACCAGCCCCAGCGCCAGCGCCGTTGTGCTGGGTTGCTTGGCGACGTTCACGTGCCCGCAGTGAAGCCTCCAGCAAGGACAAACGCTTCGGTGGCTCTTCGCCGCGCTCTTCTGCCAGTTCCGCGGGAGTCTTCACCGGATCATGGCCTGCTTGTTGCGGGAAGCGCACGTCGCCATCAAAGATATCCACGCGCTGTGGGTCGATTCCGTCGAAAATCGCCTCCAGATCTGGCCGGCGCAGGGTCTCTTTTTCCAACAGGTTCCGCGCCAAGGTATCCAGGTATCCCCGGTGTTCGGCCAAGATGGAATACGCTTTGCGGTGCGCGTTATCCAGCAAATACTGCAATTCTTCGTCGATCGTGCGCGCGATCTGCTCGGAATACCCTGAGGTTCCGCCGCCACCGCGACCAGAGAACGGATCTCCCTGTTCCTCGCCATATTTCACGGTGCCGAGCGCCGGGGAGAAACCGTATTCGGTGACCATCGCGCGGGCGATCTTGGTGGCTTGTTCGATATCGCTGGAAGCACCGGTGGTTGGGGTACCAAAGACGAGTTCCTCGGCAGCACGCCCGCCCATCGCAAAGACCAAACGAGCGAACATTTCTTCGCGGTTGTACATGCCTTTGTCATCTTCTTGCGAGGTCATCGCATGCCCGCCGGTGCGCCCACGCGCCAAGATGGTCACCTTGTACACGCGCTCGATATCGCGCAGCGCCCAGGCCGCCAGCGTGTGGCCGCCTTCGTGGTAAGCGGTGACTTTCTTCTCGTGCTCAGAAATCACCTTGCTGGAACGGCGCGGCCCGCCCACCACGCGGTCGGTGGCTTCTTCCAAGGCGTCGGCAGTAATCACGTTGCCGCCGATGCGCGCGGTCAACAGCGCCGCCTCGTTGAGCACATTCGCCAAGTCCGCACCGGACATGCCAGCGGTGCGCTTCGCCAATTGCGTGACATCCACGTTCGATGCCAACGGCTTGCCCTCGGAGTGCACGCGCAGGATCGCCTCGCGGCCTTTCAGGTCCGGCGGGGTCACCGGAATCTGCCGGTCGAAACGTCCCGGACGCAGCAGCGCCGGGTCCAGGATGTCCGGACGGTTGGTGGCGGCAATCAGGATCACGCCTTCACGGTCACCGAAACCATCCATTTCCACCAGCATCTGGTTCAAGGTTTGCTCGCGCTCGTCGTGGCCACCGCCGGTGCCGGAACCGCGCTGGCGTCCCACGGCATCGATCTCGTCGATGAAGATGATGCACGGCGAATTTTCCTTCGCCGTCTTGAACAGATCGCGCACGCGGGAAGCACCCACGCCGACGAACATTTCGACGAAGTCCGAACCCGAGATGGTATAAAACGGCACCCCTGCCTCACCAGCGACAGCACGCGCCAGCAGGGTTTTACCGGTGCCCGGTGGGCCGTAGAGCAACACACCGCGCGGGATTTTCGCGCCCAGCTCGTGGTAGCGAGTGGGATCTTCCAGGAAGTCTTTGATCTCGTGCAGCTCGTCGACGGCCTCGTCGGCACCCGCCACATCCTTGAAGGTGTTGGTGGGCATATCTTTGGTGAGCTCTTTGGCTTTGTTGCCGCCGATGCCCAGCATGCTGCCCTTTTGCATGCGCGTGAGGAAGAAAAACAGCAGACCGAACAACAGCAGCATCGGAAGCATGAACGAGAGCATGCTCATCAAGAAGCTGTCGCTGGTGACGTTCGTGTCGTATTCTTGCACGTCACCGTCTTGCACCGCGCGGAAAATCTCCGGGGACGTGCGCGCAGGGTATTGTGCGATCACGGAATCGACGCCGTCTTGTTCGTCGACGGTGATCTCGTCGCGCAGCTCCAGGCGCAAGGTCTGTTCGCGGTCGTCAATCTGCGCCTTTTCGACGTTGTTATCGGCCAGCTGCTCCAGCGCAACCGAGGTATCTACGTCAAGAAAATGGCGGGTATCGTCGCTCAGCCGAGTGATGGTGAACAACAGCATCAGGAAAACGGCAGCGCCGGCCCCGATTTGAATAATGCGTTTGTTTTTCATGAATCCTATTTACGAGCAGTACACATTGGGGTGCCAGATGTGCTTTACGACGAATACACGTCCGGGTGCAGCGTGCCAACATAAGGCAGGTCGCGGTAGCTTTCCGCGTAGTCCAGCCCATAGCCGATGACGAATTCGTTGGGGATGTCGAAGCCGATGTCGTAAAGATCCAGCTTGGCGGTCACGACCTCTGGCTTGCGCAGCAAGGTGATCACGTTCAGCGAGTGCGGGTTGCGGTTACGCAGGTTGCGCATCAACCACGAAAGCGTCAAGCCGGAGTCGATGATGTCTTCGACGATCAACACGTCTTTGCCTTCGATTTCGCGGTCGAGGTCTTTCAGAATCCGCACCACGCCCGACGACGTCGTCGAGTTGCCGTAGGACGATACCGCCATGAATTCCATCTCGGAGGGGATGGACAACGCGCGGGCGAAGTCCGTCAAAAACACCGCCGCGCCTTTGAGCACGCACACCAGCAGCAAGTCGCGCCCGCGGTATTCTTCCGAAACCTTATCCGCGAGTTCTTGCACACGCTGCTTGATCTCTGCTTCGCTGATCAGCACCGATTCGACATCGCGGCCGTAGCGACTTTCCGGGACGTCATAGAACTTATCGTCAACGGATTTTTGCACCGTGGTGTGAGTGTGATCTGCCATGGGTGGCCTTTCGCTGAGGCTTTTGTAATTGTTGTATCACGCAATTCTTGTCGACGCCTAGGTGGCACCGTCAATTTCGCTGTGTAGTAGCACCAGTGTGCCAGCTTGCCGGGCTAGTTCCAACCCGTTACCGACAGAAACGGCACCTTGTCCGTGCCAGTCGTCGATTAACGCCATGATAGCCGCTAGCACACTGGCGTTAACCCGCGCCCCGTGCTGGTGCAGGAAGGCGGCGATCGCCCGACGCGCTACCGGGGCAGGTCCCAGCGTGGCGATGGTGAGGCGCGGTGGTTTTTGGTGTCTCGGCTGCTGGTGCTGGTCGCGGTGTTGGCGTTGGTCACGGTGCTGCTCACGGTGGTGCTCACGCTCTCGGTGCGAGTTCTCGGCGGCAACAGATTCCGTCAATGCCGTATGTGCCAGTGTTTGCAGGTAGGTGTCGTCGTCACGCAGCAGGTTGGCTGCTTGCTGCAGCGGCGCGGTGGCATCTCCACCGACGATCTCGTCCAACAGCGGGAGCACATGCTGACGGATGGCGACGCGCCGAAAAGCATCCTGGCTGTTGTGGGGATCATCCCAGGCATCTACTCCGAGTTCTCTACAGGCCCCGACGGTATCTGCGCGACGAATGTTTAGCAGCGGGCGCACGATGGTATGCCCCTGGTAGTCGCTGTTTTCTGCCATCGCGGCGGCTTTGCCGCGTAGCAGGCCGAGCAACAAGGTTTCTGCTTGGTCGTCGCCGGTGTGTGCCACCAGAATCGGGCGCTGGCCGGCGACCTCGCAGAGTGCGCGGTAGCGGGCATGCCGGGCGGCAGCTTCCAGGTTGCCCGTCGCAGAGTGGTTCGGCTCAGAGTACTCCGGCTCCGAGGTCGTGGCAGCGCCAGCCGCAACACCGAGATCCACGGCGACCACTTCCCCACTCAGCCCCCAGCGCCGCACCTGCGCGATGGCGTTGTCAGAGACTTCCCGCGAACCAGCTTGCAATTGGTGATCAACGCTGACTACATGCGCCGGGAGTTTTTCTGCGGCTGCCGCCGCGGCTAAAGCCAGGGAGTCGGGGCCGCCACTCACAGCGAGGATGACGGCCGCGCTCGTGTTCTCGCCAGTAATGCCCTGTCGATTCAGTGCATCCCGCAGCGCAGTGCGCACCCGCAGAAAATGCGGCGAGCGCCGTGGCCAAAACGGGGCCACGCTTTTATTCTGCGCTGCACCGCCGCGCCGCTCTGAATCACCATCGGCAGCCCTGCCGCCACGTGCCGTCACTTAGTGCTCCCGCAAGGCCGAGACGAACTCATCCAGCTGCGCCCGAGCAGGCAAAATCGGCGCATCATTGACCAACAAGCCATAGGCATAGGTATGCCCCGAACGACCAGTAACAATGCCCACCAGCGCCGAAGTATCAGTCAACGTGCCGGTTTTCGCGCGGGCATAGCCGCGGGCAGAAAGCTCGGCGTAGCGATCATCCAAAGTGCCATCACCACCGGCGACGGGCAACAGATCCAATAAGGTGCGCACGTCGCCGCCGGCACCATCCACCCCGGCGCCGTCACCGGTACTTCTCGTGCTGGTGCTCCCGTCACCGTCGTCACTGCCGTCGCCTGCAGCGAGCTGCAGGCACTGCACCAAAAGGTTCGCGGTCAGGCGGTTGTGTGCAGACAGTCCAGAGTTATCGCGAATCTGCGCATTGCCTACCTCAACGCCGATTTCGCGGAGAATCTGCAGCGTGGCGGTGGTGGCATCAGCGAACGTCGCCCCGCTCGCGCCCTGCGCAACGGCGAATTCGCGGGCAATGGCTTCGGCCATCACGTTGTCGGAGTGTTTGATCATCAGCTCGAGACGCTCGCGCAGAATTGGCGATTCCAGCACGGCGACCTGCGGCATCGGCGGTGCGCCGTTAACCACGCCAACTTGGCTCGCCCCCACCCGATCGGCCAGGGCTTTGGCTACATCAAAGGCTGGGTTTGTCGAACGCGGAACGTCGCCAGTGGTCGCGCCGATTCGTCCGCCGTAGAGCATCGCCGGTTCCATCGGCGCGATATAGCCTTCGGCCACATTCGACGGATCCCAGCCTTCGGCTTGGACAGGCCCCGACCACAAGCTGGTATCAATCTCGACGGAATCCGCCTGGCCGATCGCCGCAGCTGCGGCATCGAGATCCGCATCATCCAACCACACGTCGCCGGCGGCACGGATAACAACGCGTCCGCCGTCTTGCTCGATGACGGTTTCCAGGCGTTTATCCAGGTCCATGCCCGCCAATGCGGCGGTGGCGGTCAAAATTTTCGTCGACGAGGCCGGCAGCAGCTGGCGATCAGCCTGGTGTGCATACACAGATTGACCTGCGGTCAGATCGACAACGGCTGCACCCAGCTCGCCATCAATCAACGGTGCCTGGAACCCTGCGGCGGGGCTGGCGGGCGCGGTGGTGTCGTCGTCAAGCGAGGTTTCTACCGGGTGGATCGGCAACTGCGCAGGCGCCAGCTCGTAGGCGGGCGCGGATTCCACGTCGCGATAAGCCTGGTGGTAGGCGACGCCAACCACCGTGGTAGCAGCGACGACAACGATGGCGATGACCAGCGATACCCACCAAAAGACCTTCATGGCGGTTGATTCTAGCGCGGATGGGTGCCGCAGGTCTGCGCAGGTCCGGCGGCGAGGAAGGTAAACTGTGCAATCGAGTTCCTCGAATTTCCAACACAGAAAGGTGGATGCAATGAGTGTGGAAGTAACCATTGAAATCCCACGCGGTTCCCGCAACAAGTACGAGATCGACCACGAGTCCGGCAAGGTTTACCTGGACCGTTACCTGTTCACCCCGATGGCTTACCCGGCTGACTACGGTTTCATCGACCACACTCTCGGCGAGGACGGCGACCCTCTTGACGCGCTGGTCATCCTGCCAGAGCCAGTGTTCCCGGGCGTGGTGGTGGAATCGCGCATCGTCGGCGTGTTCAAGATGACTGACGAAGCCGGCGGCGACGACAAGCTGTTGGCAGTTGTCGACGACCCACGCTGGGCGCACATCCAAGACATTGACGACGTCGACCAGCACACCAAGGACGAAATCGAGCACTTCTTCACCCGCTACAAGGACCTGGAGCCAAACAAGGAAGTCACCGGTTCGGGTTGGGGCGACAAGGCCGAGGCAGAAAAGATTCACGCAGAGGCTTTGGAGCGCTACAAGGGCTAGGTCGTAGCTTGTTATAGCCAGCTTGGGTCCGTACGGGGCGCGTCGGCGTGCGTTTCGTGCGGCCTGATTCGTGAGTTTCATGTGTTTCGCGCGATTTTTACAAATAGGCCGCGAAAATCGGGGGTTTCAGGCCCACTATTTGTAAAAATCGCACCAAAACGCAAATTCGCAAACTTTCGGGGGATAAGAGTGCACATTTTTCGGGGGAAAAGAGCCGCCCAGCAAGCACAACAGCACGGTGCAATCCGCATCGCCAACGGGCTTTACTTGTCAGAAGAACCCACGCCGGAGCAACTCGCGCGCATCATGAGCGAGCAGTGGCCAGACTGCGCGCTCGACGGCGCATCCGCAGCACGCAAGCATCTAGACGAACCACTGCAGTTTCCGCTACAGGTCTTGCGCGAGTCTTCCCTGCCGCCGAGCGAGTATTTCACGTCTCGACGCGCCCGCCCGAAAGGTACGCTTACCTGGGATGGCGTCAATATTTGCAACCCGTTGCAAGCTGTCGAGGCGCTGCCGGGAAAAGAAGCCGTCGCCTTCTTGGAAGCCTTTTATTCCGGCAAGGACGGGCCCGGACGGCTGCAGCAGAACAAGCAGGATTTCCAGCGGTTGCCGCAGCAGGTCACACGCGCACTCAACCGGGCAATCATCGGCACCGATAGCGTGCCGGAGCGTCAACTCACTCGCGCGCTAGAGCAGCATTTCACAGTCCGCAATAACGTAAAGATCGGCCCTTACCACTGGGATCTGGTACTCGAAGACTACAAAATCGCCATCGAAGTCGACGGCTTTGCCTATCACCATGCGGAAAACCGTCGCCAGTTTGAATTGGACCGCCACAAACTCAACGACGCCGTCCATCGTGGATGGACGCCGCTGCATTACACTGCGACGACGATTAGCCATTACCCGAAGTTCGTGGCGGAACACGTGCGGGCCATTGCCAAACGCAGGCGCCCGTTTGCACGCCCACCCTGGTTGTGGCATCGGTTGTGGGACTGAGCCGACGCGGGCTCGAACGCCACCAAACCACTCGCAGAACCAACGACCCGCGGTGCCGACCACGCGCGCCACTAAACCGCACCCGGCATCAGTGGCCGGTACCTGAGTCCAGCACCTGCGCCCAGGTACTTGCGCCTCGCGGTAACCGCACGGTTACACCGCGAGCGCAAGTTTTTCGCACTAGGCTGGTGTCATGAGTAACGAAGGCAACAAGCAAGAAGTGACTGTCAACGAAGTTTCCGTGCACGAGGTTCCTGCGGGCGCGCAGTTTATCGACGTCCGTGAGCGCGACGAATACAGCGCCGGGCATGCCAGCGGTACCGTGAACTTCCCGTTGAGTGAGTTCACGGACTACGTCGAGCAGATCAACACTGATCACGATGTCTATGTCATCTGTAAATCCGGTGGCCGTTCTGCCAAGGCCTGCGAGTACTTGACCCAGGCCATCGGCGCCACCGCCTTTAGCGTTGCGGGTGGCACCACCGCTTGGGCAGAAGCTGAGCTTCCGATGGAGCGCTAGCGCTAGTCCCCGATCTGATCGCGGCCGCGTTGAACGATCAGCGGGTCCGGTTCTCCGACCACCTCGTGGTCTTTGTTCGTGTATTCGAATTTGGAGAGCAGGTACCGCATGGCGTTGATGCGGCCGCGTTTTTTGTCGTTGGATTTGATCGTGATCCACGGAGATTCTTCGGTGTCCGTGTAGCGGAATTGCTCTTCTTTGGCGTTGGTGTAATCGTCCCATTTATCCAACGACGCCAGGTCCATTGGCGAAAGTTTCCATTGGCGCACTGGGTCGATCTGTCGGATGGCGAACCGGGTGCGTTGTTCTTTTTTCGTCACGGAGAACCAGAATTTTGTCAGCGATATCCCTGAGCCGAGAATCATGTTTTCCAGCATCGGCACTTCGCGCAGAAACTCCGCGTGCTGGGATTCGGTGCAAAAGCCCATGACGCGTTCGACGCCGGAGCGGTTGTACCAGGAGCGGTCGAAGAACACCATTTCTCCGCCAGCCGGGAAGTGCTGGATATAACGCTGGAAGTACCAGGAGGTAGATTCGCGTGGCGACGGCTTCTCTAACGCGACGGTGCGTGCGCCGCGTGGGTTGAGGTGCTCGTTGAAGCGCTTGATGGTGCCGCCTTTGCCAGCTGCATCGCGGCCTTCGAAAAGAATGATGTGGCGCTGGCCGGTTTCTTTCGTCCAGTTTTGGAATTTCAGCAGCTCGATTTGTAACGCGCGTTTAGTGCGTTCGTATTCTTCGCGCGTCATGCGCTCGTCGTAAGGATAGTTTTCTCGCCACGTGTCGACGGGTTCGCCGCTGGGGGTGATCAGTGAGGGATCGTCTTCGTCGGAATCATCGACGATGTAGCCGTCGGTTTCTGCGAGGTCGATGGTGGGGAGTTCGTCTTCAAAATCGGCTGCCATGGTGCCAGTCTAGCCCGCGGTGTGGTTTCTGTCTCGGGTCTTTACGCAATGTTCATACACTTTATTCAGTCGGTATTGCGACGTTCTATTGCACTGAAGTTGGTTTCCGGGACGCAAAAACTCCCCTTCCGAATTGGAAGAGGAGTTTAACCCTGGTGGCTATCTAGCCAATGGGATTACTTAGCGCCTGGAAGCAGCTTCGCGAGGCCCTCGAAGCCTTCAAAGATGTTCTTGAAAGCTTCGAAAATGCCTTTGAAGCCGGACGAAAAGCTCACGGCGTTCGACGAGATGTCTACGAGGTTTTCCATGTTGTCTCCTTGGGGATGATGAAATGGTAACGACCAGCCACCGCTTCAAACGATGTTAAGTCGTCAAAAATTTATATTCGGACTACTCGCTGCTGATCTTAGCGCTTAGTGGATTAAAGGCGTCTTTGATGGTGCTGGAAAAACCGTTGTTTTCGCCGTCATAGAAGAATTCCAGACCCTTGGTGATGTTCTCGAAAGCCTTGAAGAAGGTAACAGCGTTGCCCAGCTGTTCCTGGATGATTTCAACGTTCATGAATTTCTCCTCATGAGGATTCCCCCGGCACTCCCAGGGTGGATGTTCAATTTCCCGACGCCCCAGGGCGTCATGAGATTTATTGTGTCACAGAACGATAAATTGTCAAGCGTTTCTGTCCACGCAGCGCCAGATAAAAAAGTTGGCATATCCATTAGTTTTGCCGTTCACCGAATATTCATTCGTCAACCACGGATCACACAAGAGACAAGGAAACGCTAACCAAAACAAATAGCCAGCTCATTGCTATATTTCAGCAGCTTTACAGCGAATTCCGAACCAGCCAAGGTTAACCACGGGCTAATTTTTCTGTCACAGTTTTCTTCAGAGTCACGGAGAATCGACACACTGTGATCCACCCCATTTCGGGTGATTTCATTGCAAACAAAAATCATTTTCGCATAGCTTTACTCACCCGATTCTGACCCTACAAATAGAAAAAGCGCCGCTCCCCAATCACTCAGGAAACGGCGCTTGCGCAGCGATACAGCGGCAGCTGCTTACATCATGCCGCCCATGCCACCCATTGGGTCGGCACCAGCAGCGGCGTCAGCACCGGCTGGCTCTGGCTTATCCGCAACCACAGCCTCGGTGGTCAGGAACAGCGCTGCGATCGAAGCAGCGTTCTGCAGAGCAGAGCGGGTGACCTTGACTGGGTCGTTAATACCAGCAGCCATCAGGTCGACGTACTCACCGGTAGCGGCGTTCAGGCCTTCACCTGGGTTCAGGCGGGAAACCTTATCGGCAACGACGCCGGGCTCCAGGCCGGAGTTGTAGGCGATCTGCTTCAGCGGTGCAGACAGTGCCTCGCGGACGATCTTCACACCGATGGCTTCGTCGCCAGTCAGATCCAGCGCATCCAGGGCGGAAGCAGCCTGCAGCAGGGCCACGCCACCGCCGGCGACGATGCCCTCGTCGACAGCAGCCTTGGCGTTACGCACGGCGTCTTCGATGCGGTGCTTGCGCTCCTTGAGCTCAACCTCGGTAGCAGCACCGACCTTCAGCACGGCGACGCCGCCGGACAGCTTCGCCAGGCGCTCCTGCAGCTTCTCGCGGTCGTAATCGGAATCGGAGTTCTCGATCTCTGCGCGGATCTGCTTGATGCGGCCGTCGATCTGCGCCTGCTCGCCAGCGCCCTGCACGATGGTGGTCTCGTCCTTGGTAACGACAACCTTGCGCGCGGTACCCAGCTGGGAGATGTCGGCGGTCTCCAGCGACAGGCCAACCTCTTCAGAGATAACCTGGCCACCGGTCAAGATAGCCATGTCCTGCAGGGTTGCCTTGCGACGGTCACCGAAGCCCGGAGCCTTCACGGCAACGGACTTGAAGGTGCCGCGGATCTTGTTCACCACGAGGGTGGACAGGGCTTCGCCCTCGACGTCCTCGGCGATGATCAGCAGCGGCTTGTTGGACTGCATGACCTTTTCCAGCAGACCAACCAGTTCTTTAATGTTGGAAACCTTGCCGGAAACCAGCAGGATGTATGGGTCTTCCAGCACAGCCTCGCCACGCTCCACGTCGGTGGCGAAGTAAGCAGAGATGTAGCCCTTGTCGAAGCGCATACCTTCGGTGACCTCGAGGTCCACACCAAAGGTGTTGGATTCTTCGACGGTGATTACAGAATCCTTGTTCACCTGGCCGTTGCCGACGGTGTACATGGCTTCGGCGATCTTTTCGCCAATCGCAGGATCAGCCGCCGAAATGCCGGCGGTGGTAGCGATCTGCTCTTGGGTTTCTACTTCCTTGGCAGTTTCCAGCAAACGCTCCACCACGGCCTTGGTGGCTGCTTCGATGCCGCGCTTGATGCCCATTGGGTTGGAACCGGCAGCAACGTTGCGCAGGCCCTCTTTCACCAGCGACTGCGCCAGCACGGTAGCGGTGGTGGTGCCGTCGCCGGCAACGTCGTCAGTCTTTTTTGCTACCTCTTTGACCAGCTCTGCGCCGATCTTTTCGTATGCTTCATCCAGCTCGATTTCACGAGCGATCGAGACACCATCGTTGGTGATCGTTGGCGCGCCCCACGACTTTTCCAGGACGACGTTGCGTCCCTTTGGTCCCAGGGTGACCTTGACGGCGTCGGCCAGCGTGTTCAGGCCGCGCTCTAGGCCACGGCGTGCTTCTTCGTCGAAAGCAATCTGCTTTGCCATGTGTTTTGTGCTCCTTTTATTGGTGAAGGACAACACTCACGGGAACGATCACGCCAGGCGCCCGCGACGGCACGAATGGTGTGAGTGTGCACCATCCTCACCTGCGTGATAGGTCTATTAGTAGTGGTTTAGCACTCCACTACCGGAAGTGCTAGCAACCATTCTGGCACTCACCCCGCCCGAGTGCAAGATTTTTCCGGCGGCGTTTCGCGCAACTTTCCTGCTAGGTTAGCGAGCATGAACATTGACAGCAGCAACCGCAGCTTTGCCGAAAATCTCAGCTCCGCAGAAAACGAACAGGCTTTGGCCGAGCACATTCGCAGCCAGCGTGCAGAGATTTTCTCGCAACTCGCAGAACTCATCGCTTTCAATTCCGTCTACCTGCCAGACAACCCACAGCTCAAAGAAGAGCACACCAATGCCGGAAACTGGGTTGACGCAGCACTCACCGAAGCCGGCCTGCAGGTCGATGCCATCCAGACCGTCGACGGTTCCACCACCTATCTCGCATCCAGCCCGAAGATCGAAGGCGCCCCCACGGTCTTGCTGTACTCGCATTACGACGTCGTCCTAGCCGGCGATCCTACCGACTGGACCGCAGACCCATTCACCCTGACCGAGCGCGACGGCCGCTGGTATGCCCGCGGCGCCGCCGACTGCAAAGGTTCGCTGGCGATGCACCTGGCTGGCCTGCGCGCAGTCGATGCCACCGTCGGTCTGGACAATCTGGGAATCAACCTGCGCGTGCTCGTCGAAGGCTCCGAAGAGCAGGGCGGCGACGGCCTGGACAAACTGATTAAACAGCGCCCGGAACTGTTCCAGGCGGATGTCATGCTCATCGCCGATGGCGGAAACGTCGCCGCCGGCACCCCCACCATCACCACTGCCCTGCGCGGCGGTGCGCAGCTCAAGGTTTCCGTCGACACGCTGCGCGCCCCAGTCCATTCCGGCTTGTTCGGCGGCGTGGCCCCAGATGCCACCTTGGCTTTGATGCGCGCCTTGCAATCGCTTTACGACGAATCCGGCCACACCGTCATCACCGGCTTCGAACCCACCGACGAGCCGCAGTGGCACTGGGATGGCGCCAGCTACGACCCACAAACTTTCCGCTCTGATGCCGGCGTTCTCGATGGCGTCGGGCTGCACGGCAAAGACACGGACGCCGAAATTGCCTCGCAGCTGTGGTCGCGACCAGCAGCGACGATTACCGCCTTTACTTCCCGCCCAACTTCCGACGTCGTCAATGCAGTCACCCACCACGCAGAAGCCGTGGTGAACCTGCGCGTGCCGTTCCACCTGGACACCCAGGACGTCGTCGACGCTGCCGCGCAACAAATCCGCGATGCCGTGCCGTTTAACGCGCACATCGAGGTCACGGCAGAAGATGTCTTCAGCCCGTTTTCTACCAGCACCGAATCCGCCGCTTTCGACGTT
Organism: Corynebacterium drakensteinense; assembly: GCF_041224285.1. Classification (NCBI taxonomy): domain Bacteria; kingdom Bacillati; phylum Actinomycetota; class Actinomycetes; order Mycobacteriales; family Corynebacteriaceae; genus Corynebacterium; species Corynebacterium drakensteinense. The sequence continues at coordinate 66,011 of NZ_JAXOFP010000007.1, read as the reverse complement.
TTCGAATCCTCGATGGCCACCGCTTTCGGCCGCGAGGTGCAAAACACCGGCAACGGCGCATCCATCCCGCTGACCACCGCGTTGGCCGAAGCCAACCCGGATGCCGATATCGCCGTCTACGGGCTGTGCGAGCCGCAAACCACGATCCACTCGCCAGATGAATCGGTCGACCCCGAAGAAATCATCCGCCTGGCCACCACCGAAGCGCTGTTTATCACCCGCTTAGCCGCGCAAACTGCACAAGCCGCGCAAGCTGCGCAGAACTCGCAGGGCACGGAATCCACACAAGCCACGCAAACCACGCAAGCCACTGGCACCAACAGCGAAGGGTAACCGCCGTGTCCAGCTACCACGACCCGTCCAACCCAAACCACGAACATCTCGCGCACGCACTGCGCCACCACATCAACGCGCAACGCCAGCGCACCTTTGGTGACTTGGCGCAGCTGTGCACCATCCCCTCACTGGCGCTGAATGACGAACACGCCAAGGACATGGATCGATCAGCCGCGATGATCCGCGACCTCATGGTCGAGCGTGGCCTCGAGACCGAAATCATCGACACCAGCGACGGCTCACCGGCGATCGTCGGCAAGCGGGCGGCGAAAAACAACGCCCCGACGGTGCTGTTGTATTGCCACCATGACGTCGTCGATATTTCCACCCCGGAGGAATGGGAATCCGACCCGTTCATCCTCACCGAGCGTGACGGGCGCTGGTACGCGCGTGGTGCTGCCGACTGCAAAGGCAACCTGCTGATGCACCTGGCCGCGATCCGCGCCGTCGATGCCGTCGGCGGTTGCGATGCGGGCATCATTCTGGTTTGTGAAGGCTCCGAGGAGCGCGGCGGGCAGGGCTTGCAGGATCTTGTCGACGAACGCCCCGAGCTTTTTGACGCCGACCTGATCTGCATCGCCGATACCGCATCCGGACAGGCGGGCTTGCCGACGCTGACCACCAGCCTGCGCGGTGGCGGGCAACTGACCGTCACCGTCGACACGCTGGAAGCCCCCGTTCACTCCGGCCAGTTTGGTGGCGCGGCCCCAGATGCCGTGGCTGCCCTAGTGCGCGTGCTGGCCACACTGCATGACGACGACGGCCAAGTCGCGGTCGACGGTTTGGGGCAGCACCGCAACTGGGACGGCAGCCCTTACCCTGCCGAAGAGGATGAGGCCCGCGATGCCGCAGGACTGCTCGACGGCGTCGACCTGCTCGGCGCCAGCGAGGATGAGATGGCTGATCTGGTCTGGGCGCGCCCGGCGGTGACGATCACCGGCTTTAGCTCGACCCCGGTAGAAGAAGCCATCAACGCCGTGCCGGCTACCGCGTCGGCGCAGCTCAACCTGCGCGTGCCACCGGGGGTGGATACCCAGCAGGCGGCAGAAAAAGTTGCCGCACATCTACGGGAGAACATCAGCTGGGGTGCGCACATCGATGTCGAAATCACCTCAGCCAACCCGTCGTTCGCCGCTGATACCTCCGGGGCGCTGTTCGAACTACTCAGCGAGTGTATCGCCGAAGCCTACGGGCAAGAGACCGAAATGATCGGCACCGGCGGGTCCATCCCCCTAACGGTGAAGTTGGCAGAAAAATTCCCAGATGCGGAGTTCGGGCTGTACGGCGTCGCCGAATCAGCTTCGGCCATACATTCGAGTAACGAATCTGTTGATCCTGAAGAAATTTCGCGCTTGGCACTGGCAGAAGCTCTGCTGTTGACGCGTCTCCATTTCCGCTAGACTTGAAAAAGTCTTTAGCCCGCGCGCAATAAACGGGAGGCGGAATTAATTGTGCTCATCCTGCTAGGTTCCCTAGCCTGCGCCTCAATCCTGGCGCCGCTTCTGATCCGCTGGTTGGGCCGCCCGGCCTTCGCCCTACTCGCCGTGGTTCCCGCGGTGGGTTTTTTCTGGTTGCTGCAGCATTTCGTCGACGGCACTTTCACTGACGAGGGCACGCTGGAATATTCCTTGGCCTGGGTCCCGGAAATTCAGCTGTATATCGATTTGCGCATCGATGCATTATCCGCATTGTTTGGGCTGATCATCACCGGGGTGGGTGCACTGGTGATGCTGTATTGCTGGGGGTATTTCACTTCCACGACGCGACGCCTGGCCATGTTCGCAGGCCAAATGATGGCCTTTGCCACCGTCATGATGGGCCTGGTCTCCTCGGATAACTTCCTGCTGCTCTACATTTTCTGGGAAGCCACCTCGATTCTATCTTTCCTGCTGGTTTCCTACTACGGCGAGCGGGCTTCTTCCCGACGTGCCGCGGGCCAGGCTTTGATGGTCACCGTGCTCGGTGGCCTGACGATGCTGGTGGGCATCGTGTTGCTGGGACAAACCACCGGCACGTGGCGGTTCTCGGAACTCAGCGCTTTCGCGGCCACCGCAGAACTCAACGAGGTGCCGTATATCGGTGTTTCCATCGTGCTGGTCATCGTCGGTGCGCTGTCAAAATCCGCCATTGCCCCATTCCACTTCTGGTTGCCTGGCGCCATGGCTGCCCCGACTCCGGTCTCGGCATACCTGCACTCCGCTGCGATGGTGAAAGCCGGCATTTACCTGGTTGCTCGCCTAGCACCGGATTTTGCGCAGGTGCCCAGCTGGCACGCCTTGATCATTCCGCTGGCATTGTTCACCATGCTGCTGGGCGGTTGGATGGCGCTGAAACAGCGCGACCTGAAGCTGATTCTGGCTTACGGCACCGTCTCCCAACTCGGTTTTATCACCTCAGTCGTGGCCATCGGTTCGCGCGAAGCCATGCTGGCCGGTCTGGCACTGACCGTCGCGCACTCACTGTTTAAAGCGACGCTGTTTATGGTCGTCGGCGCGATCGACCATTCCACCGGAACCCGCGATATTTTCGATCTCTCCGGTTTGGGCCGCAAGCAACCGCTGTTAGCAGCCATCGCTATTCTGGCAGCGGCCTCGATGGCCGGTGTGATCCCGATGCTAGGATTCGTCGCCAAGGAAGCCGCCCTGGAAGCCGTGCTGCACGAGCAGCTGCTGTTCGGTACGCCACGCCAGCTGATCTTGGTGTTCATTACCGTCGGCTCGGTGCTGACGGTCGCTTATTCCATCCGGGTGATTTACGGCGCGTTTGCGAGCAAGAAACCCACCCACCCTACTGGCGGCGGCATATGCCAAGAAGTCACCCAGATGAAACCAATCACGGTGCTGCTCTGGGGCCCACCGGCAGTACTGGTGGGGTTGACCATCTTCTTCGGTCTGCGCCCGATCATCATCTCCAATGCCATTAATCAACACCTAGATTCCGAGTATGCGCAGCTGGCTGGCGCGGGCCACGGTGCAGCAGCCACGCACGCGACGGACCTGGCACTGTGGCACGGCTGGACTGTGCCACTGGCAATTTCAGCGGGCATTCTGGTCGTTGGTGGTCTTTTCCACTGGCAGCGTCACGCCCTGGCGAAGGCCTATTTCGAATATCCGGCACTGGGTAACGCCAACGACGCCTACTACGCCATTCTGAACCGACTGCGGAGGATTTCGCTGCGTTTGACTGCCTCAACCCAGCGCGGTTCGTTGCAGTACAACCTGGGTGTCATTTTCGTCGTCCTCACCGTGTTGCCTCTGGTGGCACTGCTGTTGGGTGACCGGACGAATATCCGGCTTAGCCTGGGTGAATCACCGTGGCAAGCCGCGGCCGCGGTAGCGATCATTGCTGCCGCGATCGCGGCGACCGTCATGCACAACCGTCTGTCGGCGGTGATCTTGGTCGGTGTCACCGGTTACTTCTTGGCGTTTATTTTTGCCATGTATGGCGCACCTGATCTGGCTTTGACCCAGGTGCTGGTGGAAACCGTGCTGATGATCATTTTCATGTTGGTGCTGCGAAAAATGCCGACCAATGTGGAATGGCGCGGCAGCCCGCAGTTCAACCGTTTCCGCGCCTGGCTGTCTATCGCAGTGGCATTTTCCGTGGTCACCGTCGCGTTGTTCGCCATGAACGCGCGCACGGCACCATTAATTTCCGAGCCGATGCCAGCACTGGCAGAACAAATCTCGCACGGTTTGAACACCGTGAATGTGATCCTGGTGGACTTCCGCGCCTGGGACACGATGGGCGAAACCATCGTGCTGATCATCGCCTCGCTCGGTGTGGCCTCGCTGGTCTTCCGCACCAACTCGTTTGTCCGGCATTCCCGTCGGCCGATCCTCACTGCGGTTTCGCGCCGCTGGTTGGCCGCCCAAGTAGAAACGGAACGTGCAGCAAACCGCTCGATCATGGTCGATGTGGCCACGCGCGTGCTGTTCCCGTCGATGATGGCACTATCGGTGTATTTCTTCTTCGCCGGCCACAACGCCCCAGGCGGTGGCTTCGCTGGCGGCTTGGTCGCTGCTCTGGCTCTTTCCTTGCGCTATGTCGCCGGTGGTCGCGCTGAATTGGAAGAAACCCTGCCCGTCGATCCCGCACGGCTGTTCTTCTTCGGCCTGCTGCTTTCTACCGGCTCAGCCCTGGTACCGATGGCCTTCGGCGATCCGCCGCTGACGTCGTACTACGCGTCGGTGGACATCCCTGTCATCGGTGCGGTCTCCTTGCCTTCGGCATTGATTTTCGACGCTGCGGTGTACCTGATCGTGATTGGCATGACGATGTACGTGCTCACCTCCTTGGGTACGCAACTGGATCTGGAAGAAGAAGAGCGCAAGCAGCGCGCACGTGATCGCGCGAAGAACCTCAAGCGCAAAAACGAACAGCGCAAAAACGAGCGGCAGGCTGCCAAACGCACACAACAACAAGCAATCACCACCGCTGGAGAATCCGGAGAAAGGAGCCGTAGCTAATGGAAGCGAACCTGTTCCTGCTACTCGCCTCCGGGGTGATGCTCGCCGCCGGGGTCTATCTGATGCTCGACCGCGCGGTCACGAAAATCGTGCTTGGTTTGCTGCTGATCGGCAACGCCGCCAATCTGCTGATTCTGCAAGCTGGCGGCCCCGCCGGATCACCACCGATTACCGGCAGCGAATCCTCGCTCTATCCGGACCGGGAAGCCGATCCTCTGGCCCAAGCGATGATCCTGACTGCGATCGTGATCGCCATGGCGCTGACGGCATTCTTGCTTTCCTTGGCTTACCGCCAGTACCGCTACCGTTCTGCCGACGTCGTGGAAGACGACCACGAGGACGCAGCAATTGCCGCCCGGCCGATCAACGCTGCCGCAGGCCCAGACCACGACGCCTCCGACGACCCGAAGACCGGGCGCGCCACCGAAGAAGGCGACCGCTTCGGCCCAGAGTCGTTTGAAAAGCCCGTCGAAGACGCCAAAGGAACGGAAGGCGCCGATGACTAGACTAGAATCCCTTACCGAGGCAGTACTACCGTACATGCCTTTTTTGATCCCGCTGCCGGTGATCCTTCCCGCGCTTGCAGCGGCCGGGTGTCTGCTGTTTCCACGCATGCTCAACGTACGGCGTGCCTTCGTGTTCTTCACCCTGTTGGCACTCGCGGTGCTCTCGGCCACCATGCTCATCGTCGTCGACGGCGAAGGCATCCAAACCCTGCAGATCGGCGGTTGGGACGCCCCACTGGGCATCACCCTGGTCGCTGACCGCTTGTCGACGATGATGCTGTTCGTCAGCTCTATCATTTTGTTTGCGGTGATGTGGTTCGCCATCGCGCAGGGCATCCGGGATGACACGAAGGATGAACCCGTCGCGGTTTTTCTGCCGTCGTACATGCTGCTGACGATGGGCGTGAACCTGTCATTCCTGGCAGGTGACTTGTTCAACCTGTACGTCGGCTTCGAAATCTTCCTGGTGGCCTCGTATGTCTTGATGACGCTGGGCGCTTCCCCATCGCGCGTTCGTGCCGGTGTGGGTTATGTGATGGTTTCGATGGCCAGCTCCATGGTGTTCCTGTTCGGCATTGCCGTAACCTATGCGGCCGTCGGTACGGTGAACCTGGCCCAGATTGGCCAGCGCATGGAAGATATTCCGGGTGGCACGCAGGCCGCTATTTTCGGCGTGTTGCTGGTCGCTTTCGGTATTAAAGCCGCGGTTTTCCCGCTGGATTCCTGGCTTCCCGACGCCTACCCCACCGCCCCATCGCTGGTCACCGCCGTGTTCGCGGGCCTGTTGACCAAGGTTGGTGTCTACGCCATCATCCGCATGCGCACCACCGTGTTCACCGACGGCAGCTTGGATTCGCTGCTGATGATCGTCGCCCTAGCCACGATGCTCATCGGTATCTTGGGCGCGATGGCGCAAAACGATATCAAACGTTTGCTGTCGTTCACGCTGGTCTCACACATCGGTTTCATGATCTTCGGTATCGGCCTAGACAGCTCGCAAGGCCTATCCGGTGCAATCTTCTACATGGTGCACCACATTTTGGTGCAAACCGCGTTGTTCCTGGTCGTCGGCCTGATCGAACGCCACGCGGGCACATCGTCGCTGCGCCGGTTGGGGTCGCTGATGTATACCGCACCGATTATCGCCGTGCTGTACCTCATCCCGGCACTCAACCTGGGTGGCATCCCGCCGTTTTCCGGCTTCATGGGCAAAGTCATGCTCTTCCATGCTGGCGCCGAAGCCAATACTTGGATGTCCTGGGTACTGATCGGCGGTGCCGTGGTGACCTCCCTGCTGACGCTCTACGTGATGGTCATGGTCTGGTCCAAGGGCTTCCTCCGCGACCGGAAAGACGCCCCAGAAGGCAACATGGCCATCGCCCGGCCCGCCCCTTTAGCGGATATCACCCAGGAAGTGGAGTTCTCCGAGCGGGAATCCGTCGGACGCACACCATTCGGCATGATCGCAGCGACCGCGATGCTGGTGCTCGCATCCACCACGATCAGCGTCGTGGCTGGCCCTATCGCCAGCATCACCGACCGTGCAGCCAATTCCACCCAAGACGTCAACATTTACCGCACCGCGGTATTAGGAACCGATCCGAGCGAGCCGACGCGCAACCTGGAACTCGAGCGGCTCGACGACGGTGAGGATCGTCGGGAAGAGTCTGCAGAAGACACAGAGTCTGAAGAACGCACAGAGTCTGCTACACCGTCCCGTACATCCGGCAAGGGAGGCGATTCCTAATGAGAACCAGGACACCGGGCTCGCAGGGAAACCAGGCCCGCGATGAATCGCAGAAGAGCCCAGCCCGCGAAGCGCACTTCAGAAAACGTGTGCCTAAAGGCCTGCGTAACCGCTTCCGCCCATGGTTTATCACCTGGTTGATGATCATGTGGATCATCCTGGTCGGCGAGATTAGCTGGGGCAATATCGTCGCTGGGTTAATCGTCGGCACGCTCGTGGTCTACCTCCTACCACTGCCTGCGATGCCCGTTGCTGGCCTGCACGTCTCCTGGCACAAACTGGCATGGTTTTCGGTGGTATTCGTTGTCGAACTGCTCAGAGCCTCACTGCACGTGGCCTATCTGGCGCTGCGCCCGAAAGAGCTGCCGAAAACCGCAATCGTTACCGCCCCGATGCGGGTGTCGAGCGAATTCGTTTTGGTCCTGGCAGTCACGTTGTACAACCTGCAGCCGGGCGGCGCGATCACGGATATTGATATTGCCAACCGCACGCTGACGATTCACCTGCTCGACGCGGATAACGACGAGCGCATCGAGCAAGAAATCGAGCGCGTCAAAATCCTCGAAGCCCGCATGATCGAGATCTTCGAAAGGACCTAGCCCATGGATCGAGAGTTGTATACCACGCTGATGATCTTCCCCGCATTACTGATCAGCGCGGCCTTGGCAATCACGGTGTGGCGCATTATCGTCGGGCCGAATTCGCTGGACCGGCTCATTGGTCTGGATGGCATGGTCGCGATGATGCAATGCGCAGGCGCCACCTATATTGCGTGGACGAAAAATTCCACCGTGGTCTACGCCATGATGGTCATCGCGATGCTGGCGTTTATTTCCACCGTTGCCGTCACGCGTTTCCGGAAAAGGGATGTGAGTTAACCATGAATTGGGCTTTGCTTGCCGACGTCGTCTCCCTGGTGTTAGTCACCGTGGGCGCAATTTTCGTCTTTTCCGCCGCCGTCGGAGTCGCCCGTTTTGGCGATACGATGTCGCGCGTGCACGCGGTGACCAAACCGCAGACCGCCGGGTTGATCATGTGCATCATCGGCGCCGGGATCCACCTGGTGGTCGCGGATTACGACAACGGCTGGCAGTCCGATATCGGGGTGCTGTTTTTGCTGGTGATTTTCGCGCTGCTGACCAGCCCGGTTACCGCGCAGCGCCTGGGCCGCATTGGGCGTCGTGAAGGTTTGTACGCGCCGGATTCTGCGATGTCGCGCAACGACCGCCCAGCCAAGCGCACGCTGCGCAAAAAAGACCCCCGCAAAAGCTAGCTACCCAGCGGCCGCCACGTAGTCATCTCGTTGGCCGTGGCTTCCACAACCTTCTTCCAGTCTCCCCCAGCTTGCGCGAAGCGCTGCCGCTGGCGTTGGTAACCAGCGCCCTTGTCGACGATCTCACTGACCAGCTGCAGCTCGCGGGCACATCCCAATTCTTCCGCGATCGGGGCTAGTTCTTCTACCAAATCCGCGAGTTCGTCTTTGACCCAGCGCTCGTGCGTATCCCGGGAGGTAATCACCAGCGCATCCAACCCGTAGCGGGCAGCGCGCCATTTGTTTTCCGCGATATGCCACGGTTGCAGGCTCGGCAGCTGGTTATTTGTGTCGCCGTCGGCAAGCTGCTCATCCAACATGCGGTCGTAGTAGACCACCAAGCAGTGCGTCAGCGCGGTGATCGCCGAAAGCTCGCGCAGGTTCGACGAGGCATCAGAAACCCGCACCTCAATCGTGCCCCACTTGGAGGCCGGGCGGATATCCAGATGCATCGAGCCGGTGTGGCTGATCACCCCGGAGGCCGCCTGGTCGTGCATATAACCTTGCCATTCTTCCCAGGTGTTAATCGCCGGTGGCAAGCCCGCGGTCGGCAACTGTTGATACAGCATGGTGCGGTTCGACGCGTAGCCGGTATCGATGCCGTCCCATCCCGGCGAGGATGCCGAAAGCGCGAGCAGGTGCGCGAACTTCGTCATCATGGCGTTGATGATCGGCCACACGCGGTCTTCGTGCCGGATGCCGACGTGCACGTGGGTGCCCCAGATCAGCATTTGGCTGCCCCAGTATTGGGTGCGTTCGATGATCTCGGCGTAGGTCATCTTCGCGCTCACCGGGTTGGTGCGGAAATCCGAAAACGGGTGGCCACCGGAAGCCCACAGGATGAGCCCATGCTGCTTCGCGGCTTGGCGGATGACGGCGAGGTCACGGTCGAGTTCAGCCACGGCCTGCGGGATGGTCTCGCAGATGCCGGTGACTAGCTCGATGGTGTTTTGCAGGAATTCTTTTTCCAGGTGAATGCCCGGCTGGATCTGCCGGGCAGTGTCGATGACGGCCTCTGCTTGGTGCGCCAGATCCCAGGTTGTTGGGTCGATGAGCGCGACTTCCCACTCGATGCCGACGGTGGGTTTTTCCGAGCGTTTGAAGACCTCGGGAGATGTTCCCGGCGCCGCCATTACAGGTTGACCTCTCCGACCAGAACCATGGTCAAGCCGTCGTTATCGGTGGCTTCGCGCGGCAAGTAATCCATGTTTTCGCGGGCGATTCCGCCGACGCGGTCGGCAAGTTCGCGGGCGCGCTGTTCAGCAGCGGCGTTACCGGCTGGGAAAAAGACGGTGTTTTCTGGCAAGACTTTATCGCCACCCGGCAAGTTTCCGGATTCACGGGTGTGAAGACCCTCGCGCTCCAGGGTTTGCGTCACGCGGTGTGCCAGGCCGGAGACGGTGGAGTTATTCAGCACCGTCACATCGAAGTTTTGCGGTGCGCCAGCGCCTGCACCGGCTCCAGCACCTGCACGGCCGGCTGGGCGCTCACCGCCCGGCGCGGGTGCACCCTCGGGGCGGGCGCCATCGTGTGCGGCATCGTCGCCTGGTGCACCATGGTGGTGCTCGTCGTGGTGGCCTTCGTGCTCGCCTTCGTGTGGGTGGCCGTCGGCGGGCGCGCCTGCACCTGCGTTGCCGTTGTTATCGCCGTTGGCACCGTGCGCGCCGTCGGCGCCGTGACCGCCGGTCTGGTTCGCGTTCTGGCTATTCTCGGCCGTATTCGTCGCGGTGGTCTCGTCCGAGCTGGTCAGGGCGAAAATCCCCCACAAACCGAGCAGAATAGCAACGGAGATCAGCACCATCGCCAGCCCGCGTAGCGGCAAGCGGCTACCCGCACCGGCTGCTCCAGCGCCTGCTGCAGACCCCGCGCCAGCACCGGCGTCGTACGCGTCAGAATTGTTCATATTCGCCTCATCACCCTGGTTTACATTCGTCACATTAGCCACTCTAATATTCCGCATCATCAGAACTGGTCACGGCACGCCGATTGCGCACCCGCCGCAAGCGCTTTACTAACAACGGATATTCTTGCATCGCCGGCGCATAATCCAACAAAATATTCAGCCGCCGGTAATAGCGCACCGGGCTCATCCCCAATTCTTTGCGGATGGCTTCTTCCTTCGCCCCGGCCGCCCGCGGTGCGCGTTGTGTGAAGTCCAAAAGCTCCCTATCGCGGTCTGTGAGCGATTGGTTTCCAGTCATAGTTAAACTGTAGGGCATGACTGTGCGCCCCATTGTTATCCACGGCGACCCCGTGCTTCATAACCCCACAACCGTGGTCGATACCCCAGTGGATACCCCAGAACTTCAGCAACTGATCAAAGACATGTACGAGACCATGGACGCTGCCCGCGGTGTCGGCTTGGCCGCCAACCAGGTGGGCATCGGCCTGCGGCTTTTCGTTTATGGTTGCCCCGATGTCGACGGCCCCAACGGCACGGACAAGCCCGACGGCGGCATGCGCCGCGGATGTGTGATCAACCCGAAGCTGGAGACCTCAGAGATCCCGAAGACCATGCCTGCCGACGATGGCAGCGACGACGAAGGCTGCCTTTCCGTACCCGGCGAAGGTTTTCCCACCGGCCGCGCGGACTGGGCGCGGGTGACCGGCCTGGATGAAAACGGCGAAGAAATCTCCATCGAAGGCTACGGCTTTTTCGCCCGTTGCCTGCAGCACGAGGTCGGCCACCTCGACGGCTACCTCTACACCGACGTGCTCACCGGCCGCTATAAGCGCGCCGCCAAAAAGGCCATCAAGGCAAACGGATGGACCGAACCAGGCCTGACCTGGATGCCGGGCGAAGACCGCGATCCTTTCGGCCACGACGAGCGCTAACACAACGAGCGCTAAACCGCACCGGCGGCCGCACGCCTCGACCGATCTCCACGAAGGCACCTCAAGGCACCACATGACCCACCCTTTTGCCCCGCGCCACACGAAATCCCGCATTTTCCGCAGCGACGACGTCTCCCCCGGCGACCGTGTGGTGGTGCGCCGCGCGCTGGGCAACCCGAGTGCACCGGTGTATTCCGATGTCACCGGGCATGTTCTGGGCACGAGTCCGCTGGTGGTGCGCCCGCAAGAAATCGGCGGTTTCCCCTCAGACAAAGAGTCGGTGACCATTGCCGACGAGGAGATCTATGTGCTCAAGCGGCTCTCACCGCGCCGGATCCGCAACTCGGATATCCGCGCCGTCGAAGAAGCCACCGCCGCGGCGTTCCCCGGCATTCACCACCAGGTCTCGTCCGACGGGCAGTGGCTGCTGCGTGCCGGTGATGGGATCACGGAACGCTCCAATTCCGCGGTTCCGCTCGGCCGTTCGGCTGGGTTTGTACCGGTTCCAATCAGCGAGATCTTCGAGTTTTACCGCTCGCACAACCTGCCGCCACGCCTGCTGATTCCCGAGCGCATCGGCGCCCCCGCCGAGCGATTACTGCGCAGCGCGCCAGAAGGGCAGTGGGATTTGGGCCCGGAGATTCTGGTGATGACAAAAGCGCTTGACGACGTCGACAAGCAGCCCACACCCAGCCCATCCGACGAGCTGATTTTCCGCGTCGATAGCGCCCCGGACCAAGAATGGTTCGACCTGTATACCTTCCGCGGCACGGCACTTCCGCAACACGCGCTGCAATTATTGGCGAACCGCATCGATGGCGAGATGGGCTTTGCCCGCTTGCTGGAACCAGATACCGGCGCCACCGTAGCGATTACCCGCGCCACGCTGACGGAATCCGAGAATGGCCAGAAGTGGTTGGGCTATTCCGCGGTGCAAGTCGCAGAAGATTGGCGTCGTCGTGGTTTGGCCACCCGACTGGGCGCGGACATGCTGGCCTGGGGCAAGCAACACGGTGCACAGACCGCATATTTGCAGGTGATTTCGACAAACACCCCGGCGTTCGCGTTGTATCACAAGCTCGGTTTCATCGAGCACCACCGCCACCGCTGCGCTACCTGGCAGAGCTAGCACGCACCCGGCATACCCTGGCACTCGGCCCAGTGGAAACCCGGCGTAAGATTGAACGCCATGCGGATCGCTAACTGGAATGTGAACTCTATTCGCACGCGCACCGGCCGTGTGCTGGATTTTTTGCAGCGCCACAAAATCGATGTGCTTGCGGTGCAAGAAACCAAATGCGCCGACGAGAAGTTTCCGTACCAAGAATTTGCAGACGCCGGCTACCACGTCGCCCACTGCGGGTTTCACCAATGGAACGGCGTGGCTTTGATCTCCCGCCACGAACTCCACGATATCCGCCGCGAGTTTCCTGGCCAGCCGGGCTTTCACAAGGACCCCGACGAACCGCAAGACATTGAGGCCCGTGCGATCGGCGCCCGCATCGGCGATACTGGCACCGAGGTCTGGTCCCTGTACGTGCCCAACGGCCGCGAAATTACCGACCGCCACTATGAGTACAAGCTGTTTTGGCTCTACGCGCTGCGCAATTATGTGCGGGACAGTCTTGCCGACGACCCGCAGAAAAAGCTGCTGCTCACCGGCGATTTCAATATCGCCCCGCGCAACGAAGACGTGTGGGATCTCGCCGTGTTCGACGGCAAAACTCACGTGACCGAACCCGAGCGCGCCGCATTCCAGATGTTGGAAGAAGCGGGCACGAAAGAAATCACCCGCGCACTGACTGATGCGCGCTACACCTATTGGGACTACACGGCAATGCGTTTTGCCAAGGGCGAAGGCATGCGGATCGATTTTCAGCTGGCGTCGCCACAACTGGCGAAGCAAGCGCGCTCTGGATTCGTCGATGTCGAAGAACGCAGCGGCAAAGGCGCCTCTGACCACGCACCGGTGGTGGTGGATTTCCAGGCAAGTGATTTTGACGAGGTTCGCTAACTCGTGGAACCGGCGCTGTCTATCGACGTGACGTGGTGGCAGGCCGCGTTTTTTATCCTGGATTACACCATCAAGATCCTGGCGGTCGGCTTCGTGCCGGAAGGCCGTCGCCCGTCGTCGTCCACGGCCTGGCTGTTGGCGATTCTGCTGATCCCGTTTCTGGGCCTGCCGCTGTTTTTCCTGATGGGCTCGCCGTATATCAACCGGCGGCGTCACGAAGTATATAAACGCGCGAATGAGCAGCTTAACGACGCGCAAAGCCACCTGCCGGATATGCCGCCGCACCTGTGCAAATCCCGCGAGGTCGCCTCGATTCTGGCGCTCAACCGCAGGCTCACCGGGTTTCCTGCGGTCACCGGCGATCAGCATGGCCTGCTCGCCGACTACGACAAGGCCATCGAGCGCATGGCAGAAGTCATCGATAGCGCCACCGACTACGTGCACGTGCAGGTGTATATCCAATCCTGGGATGAGACCACCGACGTGTTTTACCAGGCGCTTGCCGACGCAGTCGCCCGCGGCGTGAAAGTGCGGTTGTTGTTTGACCAGATCGGCAGCGTGAAATATCCGGGGTACCGCAAACTGGGCAAACGACTGGATGCGATCGGCGTCGACTGGCATTTGATGATGCCGCTGCAACCGTGGAAGTGGCGTTTTCGTCGGCCGGATCTGCGCAACCACCGCAAGATCGTCGTCGTCGATGGCCGGATCGGTTTCATGGGTTCGCTGAACCTGATTGACCGCAGCTACCGGATCCGAAGAAATCGTCGTGCGGGCAGGCAATGGATCGATTATATGGTCGAGCTGTCGGGCCCGATCGTGACGTCGATGGAATCCGTGTTCGCGATCGACTGGTATTTGGAATCCGATGAGTTGCTCGACCCAGAGTCGAGCGGCGCGGCCCTGCAGCAGCGTGCTCACACGAGCATTCCGACCGGCGCTCGCGCCACCACCCCGGTGGCTGCGACTAACGTCGTACAGATGATCCCGTCTGGGCCCGGCTATAGTTCCGAGCCCAACCTGCGCATGTTTAACCAGCTGGTCCACCACGCGAAAAACCGCCTGGTGCTGTGCTCCCCGTATTTCATTCCCGACGAATCCCTGCTCGAGGCCGTGACCAGCGCGGCGTTTCGTGGCGTGCGCGTGGAGCTGTACGTCTCGGAACGCGCAGACCAGTTCACAGTGCACCACGCGCAATCTTCGTACTACCAGGCACTATTGGAAGCCGGGGTGCACATCTACCAGTTCCCCAGCCCCTATGTGCTGCACTCCAAGTTTGCTTTGGCCGACCCGCAAGATAACCACTGCGACGGTGTCCATGCCGTCGGCATGCTGGGTTCTTCGAACATGGATATGCGCTCGTTTGGTTTGAACTACGAGTCGACGTTATTCGTGGTTTCGGGCTCTCTGATCGATGATCTCAATGATCTCGCTTCCACCTACCGCAACGTCAGCACGCAACTGACCTTAGAAGAATGGGAGCGCCGCGGCTTTGTCCGCCGCTATATCGACAACGTCATGCGCCTGACTTCGGCGCTGCAATAGCTGGCGCTCCAATAGCTGGGCTGGGGCGGCTGCCGGAAAACTCCGCTAGCCCAGCCCGGTTAGCCCAGCTCCGCGAGAGCCGCACGCACCTGCGGCAAGGAAGCTGCAAAAGGTGCCAACAAATCCAGCTGCTCCAGCTGCCCCACCGGCACCCACCGCAGCTCGTCAGATTCGGCATTGGCTACGGTATCTAACTCGCTGCCATCAGCGGTTTTCGCCAACACCGTCGTGTACGTCCACTCACCCGCAAGCTCAGGGCGGGCGGGATCTGCTGGCAATGGACCGGAAGTCACGATCTCCTGCAACACGGTCACATCGGTTTCTGCGATACCGCATTCTTCAAAAGTTTCGCGCACCGCAGCCTGGCTGGCAGACTCATGCCCATCTCGCGCACCACCGGGAATCCCCCACGTACCACCCTGCGAGGTCCACGGTGCACGCAGTTGCATCAACACCGTCGCGTCGTCGGAAAGCAAGAACAGGCCGGCGGCGCCAAAACGGCCCCACAACTTGCTGCCATTCGGGCCGGCAGCCCAACCGTCGCCGCTGCCCCGCTGGATAGTTCCCCGGTGTGTATCTGACATGCTGCCTATTTTAGTAGCCCAGCGCACATCACGTGCGTTAGTCTAGGGTAATGAACGGTCACAGGCCCGCGACGAGCCTCGATCGCCCCGTCGATTCAGAGGATGAGGTCTCGGCACACTTCGCTCGCCCCTCCACGGGGCCATCGCTGCGCGTCGAATCTGTGCCCGCGCATGCCCAGGACCACTGGCTGGACGAAGCAGAAACCACCGACGCACCGGGAATGTCGTTTATTCGGCGGTTTTTCCGTTCCTCGTTTTCTGGTTCCACCCAAGTCATTACCCGCGTTTTCGGTTTTTTCACCACCACGCCCGGCAAAATGGTCGTCGGCATGATCGTTCTCACTGCCGCCCTGCTGGCGGCGGGATTATCCATGGCGAATTCGGTCTCCAACCGGCAATCCGAGCTCAACCATTTGTTGACCTCCACGGAGCCGATGAGTAACTCCGCGCACAAGCTCTACATGTCGCTCTCGCTGGCAGATACCATCGCCACCACCGGTTTTGTCCAGGCGGGGGTGGAGCCTTCGGAGACCCGCGAGCAATACCTACGCGCAATTGATTCCGCTGCCACAGAGGCCACGGCTGCCGTGCTGGATTCTGACGACGACGATGAATATATCCGGCAGCTGGCGGTACAAATCCAGCGCCAATTGCCGGTCTATTCCGGGCTGGTGGAAGCCGCCCGGACCAATAACCGCGCCGGTAACGCCGTCGGTGCTGCCTATATGTCGAATGCTTCGGCGATGATGCGCAATGACATCCTGCCTGCTGCGGCCTCGTTATTCCGCCTTTCCAGCGGGAATGTCTCCGAACAGCAGGATCGCCTGACGCGCCCGCAGTGGGTTCCGCTGTCTGGCCTGGTGGCTGCGCTGCTGTTTTTAGCCTTCGCGCAGTATTGGCTGTGGCGAATTAGCCAGCGTCGTTTCAACCGGGGATTCGTGGCGGCGACGTTGATGATGGCACTGGCGATGCTCTGGGTCTCGGGCACGAACGTCTACACCTGGCATCTAGGCAGCCGCGGTTTCACTGAGGCGTCTACCCCGTGGGATTCGCTGACCCAGGCCCGCATCGATGCCCAGCGCACCCGCACCGAAGAGATCCTAGCTTTGGTGCAGCGGCGGACGAATTACAACCCATCGTTGGAGTTCTCCTCGACGAATGAGCGGATTTCTGCTGCGCTTGATGATTACCGGGATTCTTCGGCACTCAACACCGAGGCGGCGCGCGCCGGGTCGGCTAGCACCGGGTCGGCTAGCACCGGGTCGGCTCAGGCTGGGGCAGAATCTACCGAGCCTGCCGAGGGCTCCATGATCGAGCAGGCCCGGATTGCTCTGCAGGAATGGGATGAAGCCAAAGCGCACCTGTTGCGCGCGTTGGATTCTGGTAACTACGAAAAAGCCCTGGCCTTGGCGACGGATTCCACAGTCGGCACGGATGCTGCCGGTCCTGCGCCAGACGGCTCCGGCGCTAATCAAACCATGAGTTCGGCGGCCGCCTTTGAGAAGCTCGACGCTGCCTTGGCGGATCTGATTGCCAATGCCCGCGATTCCATGCGCTCGTATCTCAGCGAAAGCCTGGCCGCCCTGAACCTGGTGGCGGCCGCCGTCAGCCTGCTTTCGGTGCTGTCGGTTCTGGCGATCTGGTTGGGTATCCGCCCGCGGATGGTGGAATACCTATGATCCGCCACCACGTAGCCACCGCTAGCCGGGGCAAACAGAGACTGCGCACCCTCGGCGTCGCCACGATGGCCGCCCTGGCGTTGGGCTTGAGTGCCTGCACGACCCCAGATTTCGGCACCGGCCACGGCGCGCTATCACTTCCCCGAGACACCGGCACGGGCATCCCGCTTCCCGCCGGAGCGAGCATAGAAAACCCGGGTACTCGTCGCGGCATCGAAGTAGACGAGCAACCTTTGCTGGGTTCACTCAAACCAGATGGGCGCACCGCCGCCGAGCGCGTCCCGTCGATTGTGCAGCGCGGCTACCTGATCGTCGGCATCCAGCAATCGCAAAACTTATTGTCGTTCCGAGACCCCACCACCGGGCAACTGTCCGGATTTGAGGTCGACCTCGCCCACGAGATCGCGCAAGATATATTCGGCGACCGCAATGCCGTGGATTTCCGCTTCGTCGAATCGCAGCATCGTGTGCACACCCTGCAAACCGGCAAGGTCGACTTTTTGCTTTCCACTCTCACGATCACGCCCGAGCGCCAACAGGACGTCGCCTTTTCCACGCCGTACTTGTCGACGAACACCCGTCTGCTGGTCAACCGCAATTCCGAAATTGGCCGCCTGGAAGATCTCGCCGACCGCACCGTGTGCGTCACCGACAACTCCACAGGTATCAACCTCGCCCGCCTGCACTCCCCGAGTGCGAGCATTTTGAAGGTCGTCACCTGGGCCGATTGCCTGTACGCGATGCAGCACAACCAAGCGGATGCGATTTTGGTCGATGATGTCATTTTGTCCGGGCTGGAAATCCAGGATCCGTACACCGAGATCGTGGGGCCGTCCATCGATTTCGATATCTACGGCGTGGGTATGCCCAAACCGGCCCGCAGCGCAGACGCAGATGAAGTCGCCGAGGCCGAGGGGCTGGTGCGGCAGGTCAATTCCACACTGGAACGCATCCGCGACGATGGCACCTGGTGGCGGCTTTTCCATCATTGGTTCGATGGGCGCTTGTGGACGACCGGCCCACCACCGTTGCACTACCGTGACTACGATGCTGCTTGACGACGCTCAAAGTAAAAAAACGGGAAGGTACCGGGAACGTGATGGTGAAAGTGACGGTGACACAGTGACAGCGCAGAATGAGCCCCGCTCTCACGAGCAGGATTCGGGCAAGCCCGACCCAGACCCAGCTGCACAACCCACTGGGCGGGCCAACGCTGAGCCCGACGTCAGCACAGAGACCGGCTCCAGCACAGAGGCGCCTACGCAAGCTAGCTACGTGCCCGAAGCCGAACCAGCCACCTCCGCGGTGCCCTACGACCCGTTCGCTGACGACGATGACGACGATGACGACGAGGATGACTTCGACATCAGCGGCGACGGCGAAGCCACCTCCGCTGTCGAAGTGAATCTCGACGAAGATAATATCGCCTCGCTGCTCGAAGACCTGCAAAAGATCCGCGACGAAAAAGCCCGGCAAGCGCGACAAAAACAACCGCTGGAAGACACCTCGACGCGTGCTCGTCGGCAAGCACTATCCACCTTCCGTAAACGCCGCCGCGCCCAGCGCACGGCTCGCGCGGTGGCAGATCGCATGGTGCGGCTTCCGTTCGTGGTGCCGACGGACCCGGAAGAAGCGCTGATTGACCCGCAAGAGGCGATCGAGAAAAAACAAATCCCCGCGCCGCAGCTGTCGCCGGGTGATATCGTCGCCCAGCAGTACGAGATCCTCGGGGTGATCGCCCACGGCGGCATGGGCTGGATTTATTTGGCCAACGACCACTTTGTCTCCGGGCGCATCGTGGTGCTCAAGGGCATGCAATCGCAAAAATCCGCCGAGGAGACCGCAGCCGCCGAAGCCGAGCGCGAATTCTTGGCGGATATCACCCACCCGGGCATCGTGAAGATTTTCAATTTCATTGACGACGAGCGCGTGCCCGGCGGGTTCATCGTCATGGAATACGTCGGTGGCCCCTCGCTGCGCCACCGGCGCAACTCGCAGCCGAATCACGTCGTCGCCATTGATATCGCGATCGCCTATATCCTGGAAATTCTGCCTGCGCTGGAATATCTGCATGCCCGCGGGGTGGTCTACAACGACCTGAAGCCGGATAACATCATCATCAGCGAAGACCAGGTGAAAATCATCGACCTGGGCGCGGTCTCGGGGATCGGGGCCTATGGCTATATCTACGGCACGAAGGGTTTCCAGGCCCCCGAGGTTGCGACGAAGGGTCCGTCGATCGCCAGCGATATCTACAGCATCGGGCGCACCCTGGCGGCGCTGACGTTGAACCTGCCCTCCGAGGACGGCATCTATCTGCCTGGTCTGCCGGGCCCGTCAGAGGAGCCGACGATGCGGCGCTACCTGTCGTTTTATCGCCTGCTGCAGCGCGCCACGCACGAGGACCCAGACCAGCGTTTTTCTTCCATCGAAGAGTTGCGCACCCAGCTGTACGGGGTGTTGCGTGAGGTCATCGCCATTCGCGATGGCATCCAGCACCCGGCGCAGCACTCGTTGTTTTCCCCGCAGCGTACGACGTTTGGCACCAAGCACGCGGTGTTTCGCACCGATCAGCTCATCGACGGCATCGAGCGTTCCGTGCACATCACCGCCGCAGAGGTGGTCTCTGCCCTGCCGGTGCCGCTGATTGATCGCAGCGATCCGGGCGCGTCGATGCTGTCGGGTTCGTCGTACACCGAGCCACAGGAAGCGCTGGAAACGCTGCGCCAGGCCATGCACACCAACGAGTATGTGGGTTCGAGGGAGATCCCGCTGGGCGTGGTGCGGGCGATGCTGGACTTGGGTCTGACTACCCAGGCCCGCGAGTGGTTGCACACTTTGGAAGATGACATGGCTCGCAACTGGCGTTTCCGCTGGTATTCCGGGGTCACCGCGACGTTGCTGGATGATTACCGCGATGCGCAGGATCATTTTTCTGCGGTGATGTTTTTATTGCCTGGCGAGGGCGCCCCAAAGCTGGCGTTGGCGGCGGTCGATGAATTGCTGCTGGAAGAACAGGGCCACAACCACTTGAGCTTGATCCCGCCGGAGCTATCGCGGGCAACCACGGGCATTCCTACCTCGTTGTCGAATATCCCCAACGAGTTTTTCTTGGAACAGCCCGATATTTGGGAACACCGCACCGAAGACCCGGTTGCGCTGCGTTTTCATTCCTTAAGGTTGTATTCCATCGTGTGGGAAACAAACCCGGCGACGGTGTCATCCGCGTTTGGTTTGGCGCGCCAGCTGATGGCCGAAAACCAGGTCGAATTGGCAGTGCGCGTGTTGGATCGGGTCTCTCCCGCCTCGCGCCATCACCGGATGGCAGTCTTGACGACGATTTTGCAGCTATTATCCAGCCCTTTGAATGAGCCGTATATTCGGCGTGCGGCGCGGCGGTTGGAATCAATCCCGACGAATGAACCACGCTATTTGCAGGTCAAAACGGCGGTGCTGACCTCTGCGTTGAATTTCTTGCGCTCTGCTGACCTGGAGTTTTCGGCATCTCCGCACGAGTTATTCGATCACACGTTCAGCCAGCACGGTCTGCGCCTGGGGTTATATGACACGCTGCGCGCTCAAGCGCGCAACGCACCGTTCCCGCGGCACCGCTACGCGTTGGTGGATCTGGCGAATATGATCCGGCCGGTTAGCTGGTTTTAGGTTCGCCGTGCTCGTCGGCACTGGTGCCACCGTTGCTGGTGCCACCGTTGCCGGCGTCGTCGGCAGCACCCGCGGCGAGCGTGCTGGAATTGCCGCCAGTGTCTGAGGAGGTGTCCCCGGAGCGATCCTCGCCGGCCGTGTCGGCGTCCGCGTCGGCGCCCGCGTCTGCGTTACCGACTGCGTCCGCGTCGGTGTTGCCGTCCACGCCCGCAGGGGCTTGCGATTTCGCAGCATCCGCAGCAGCAGAGGCCGCAATCGAGATCTGCATGCTGGCTTCCCGCGCCGCCAGATGCGCGGCATCGGTGTTATCGGCGGTCGATAACACCACACCCATGCGTCGTCCGGGATAGCTTCCGGCTTTTCCGAACAGCACCACGGTGGTCTCTGGATGCGCTAACGCGCCTTCCAATCCGCTGTAACTCAAAAAATCGCCGTTCACATCAGCCCGCAGCATCCGCGCGGCACCAGGCGAGGTCAGGGTCACATCAATCGGCATGCCCAAAATCGCCCGCGCGTGCAAGTCGAACTGCGAGAAGCGTTGCGTCGCCATAGTGACCATGCCCGTATCTGTCGGTCGCGGCGAGACCGACGAGAAATACACATCGTCGCCAGCCACGAACAGCTCCACGCCGTAAACGCCGCGCCCGCCCAATTCATTCGAAATACGGGCGGCAATCGATCGTGCATTTTCCCAGGCAACCTGGCTTAATTGCAGCGGCTGCCAGGAATCGATCAACCCGCCATTGCGGTGATCGTGCCCAATGGGCTCGGCAAACCAGGTCGCCATCTCGCCGGTGGCTGGGTCAATCGAGCGCACCGCAAGCTGCGTGACTTCAAAATCAAAGTCAACAAAGCGCTCTACAATCACCCGGCCGTCGAAATGCGGTTCCGTAGACGCGGTCTCCCAGGCTTCTTGCACATCATCGCCGTAGCGCACCACCATGTGCCCGCGCCCGTTCGAGGTCACCGCAGGTTTCACGATGCTGGGATAGCCCATGTCTTCCAGGATCGTCGCCAGCTCTTCCGGGCTGGACGCAAAATCATAGGCCGTCGTCGGCAAGCCCAGCTGTTCCGAGGCGGTACGACGAATGGCCTCGCGTTCCATGGTCAGCTCGCACGCACGCGCACCCGGCACAACGATCGCAGAGCTGCCTTCTTCAATTTCGCGCAGAGCTTCGACCGCAACAATCTCGATTTCTGGCACCACGTAATGCGGCTCAATGCGCCGCGCCAGCTCCAGCACGGCCTGCGCATCGGTGACATCCGCGACGTAGGAATACTGCGCGACCTGGTGCCCCGGCGCGCCATTACGCTTGTCGACGGCGTGTACTTCCAGGCCCAGCCGCTGGAAACTAATAGCTAGTTCGCGGCCAATCTCACCAGCGCCGAGTAGCAGCACGCGCGTCGCGTTAGGGCTCAACGGGGTGCCGATGACCTCGCCGCTGCCGTTGAGCTCGGTAATACCAAAGCTGCCAGCCCCGCCAGCGTTGCCGGCATTCCCGGTGGTGGTTGCGTCGTCAGTCATGACTGCCTATTTTCCCGCCAACACGTCGTGGCGCACGATGGTTTGCTCCCGTGACGGGCCGACTCCGATATACGACATGCGCGTGCCGGACAGCTCCTCTAGCCGCAGGACGTAATCCTGCGCACGCTGCGGCAACTCGTCGAAGGTGGAGCAGCCGCTGATGTCTTCGTCCCAGGCAGGCATCTTTTCAAAGATCGGCTTGGCGTGGTGCACCTCGGATTGCGAGATCGGCATCTCGTCGTGCCGCACGCCGTCGACGTCGTAGGCAACGCAGATCGGAATCTCGCCGATGCCGGTGAGCACGTCCAGTTTGGTGAGGAAGTAATCGGTAAAACCGTTAACGCGGCTGGCGTAGCGCGCGATCACCGAGTCATACCAACCGCAACGGCGGCGACGCCCGGTATTCACGCCCACTTCACCACCAGTTTCTTGCAGGTAGTCGCCCCATTCGTCGAAAAGCTCCGTCGGAAACGGGCCCGCACCCACGCGGGTGGTATACGCCTTGATGATGCCCAGGGAGGTATCGATGCGGGTCGGGCCAATACCGGAGCCCACGCACGCGCCGCCGGCCGTCGGGTTCGACGAGGTCACGAACGGGTAGGTGCCGTGGTCGACGTCCAGCATGGTGGCCTGGCCGCCTTCCATCAGGATGTGCTTGCCGGCCGACAGCGCCTCGTTGAGCTCGCGTTCGGAATCAATGACCATCGGGCGTAGGCGCTCGGCGTAGGACAAGAAGTAGTCCACCACCTCGTCGGCCGGGATGGCTTTGCGGTTATACATCTTCACCAGCATCTGGTTTTTCACATCCAGCGCCGATTCCACCTTCTGCCGCAGAATGGATTCGTCGAAAATGTCCTGCACGCGGATGCCCACGCGGGCAACTTTGTCCTGGTAGGTCGGGCCGATACCGCGACCAGTGGTGCCGATGGCGCGCTTGCCCAAAAAGCGTTCCTGCACCCGGTCCAGCGTCTGGTGGTACGGCGCAACCAAGTGCGCGTTGGCGGAAATCTTCAACCGCGAGGCATTCGCGCCGCGCGCCTCCAGGGCGTCGACCTCCTCGAACAACGCCTCCAGGTTGATAACAACGCCGTTCCCCAGCACGGGCACCGCGTTTTCAGACAAAATGCCCGCCGGCAACAGCTTGAGCTCGTATTTTTCGCCGCCAACGACGACGGTATGGCCAGCGTTGTTGCCGCCATTAGGCTTGACGACGTAATCCACCTGGCTTCCCAGGATGTCTGTGGCTTTACCTTTGCCTTCATCGCCCCATTGGGCGCCGACGATGACGATCGCTGCCATACCTACCTCATCACTTCCCTGCGGTCAGTAGTTTGATCAGCCTCATAGCCTACTAGGTATTACGCCACCTGGATAATTTTTAGGCAGTGCCACGATGCTTGGTTACGATGCATATCATGCGCGTGCTGATTCTGCGCTGTGGCGAGACCGCGGCGAAGCTGGATTTACCTGCCACCTTGCACCATTCTGCGGGCGTGGAGATTTATGATCTGCCTGCGGTCCCTGGCCGCGGCGATCTGAAATTTTTATCGGCCCAGGCCCAGCAATTGTTGCCGGAAGATCCCACTCCGTCGTTGGATGAGATTCAAGCGCAGCCTCGCGTTGAGCACCAGGCAGCCCCGCAGTTGGCACCACAAAAGCCGGCGATGCCGTTGCGCATCATCGTCATCGGCTCGGATGCTGCATTGTCTGCGGTGCTCACACGGATGATGCGCGCAGATATCATGTGGCCGCAGGTCGGCTTTGTCCCTGTGCTTGACGACGCTTTTCCAGCCGGGGCTTCCTCAGCCGCACAGAATTGGTCTATCCCCACCGAGCCCGCCGCTGCGTTGAAATTAGCGCTGACCGGTGAGGTGCAGCCAGTCCCGCTAATCCGCAACGATGCTGGGCAGGTCGTGGCTGGTTCTGCCACGATCAGCCACTGGGACGCTACACCGATCACCGGCGAAATCATCGTCGACGATGCAACCTTAGTGCAGCAAGATGCACGTGCAGCAACAAACGCTACCGATGGGGCAGGCGAAAAATCCCCACGACAACCACTAGAATACGGCGCCCGTCTAGTACCGATGCTGGATGCTCCGGGCATCGCAGCCGTGCGTGCGATTTCGCCGGTAGAGCCACTAAACTCCGCGGGATCTGCAGAAACAGGGGCAAAAGCACAAGCACCCTCCGAAACATCTACACCCCGCCGCCGCGGCTGGCTGGCTCGCTGGCGCAAGAACAAAGCTTCCACCCCACCCGTCGGCAAGCTCGATCCTGCCTCGCTGGTGACCGGTCGCGCGGTGCAAGCAGGTGGGCCGGAACTCGCGGTACACGTCGACGGGGTGCGGAACGCGCGCCCGCAAAAACGCGTGACGTTTTATCGCCATTTGCGGGATCTACAGATCATCCGGCCGTGATTCTCGAGGCTTTCTCTGTTTGTCATATTTTTCGACCACGCCGCGGACGTTTTCTTGAATGTCTACAACCTCCCACACCTCCGGCGGATACGCCGGGGTCGACGAGGTCGGAGCCAGCACCGAGACCGCAGATTCATGCGACATGCCTGCCACCATCAATAGGTCAACGGTAAGAAACCGCACCTGCGACAAAATGGCGTATTCGGAAAGCACGGGATCATCGCTAATGACAGAAAGATCCGCGCGTGCACCAATAATCCGCAAACGGTTCACGATGCCGGGGATTTCGTGGGCCTGGCTAACCCGCGCGCTGGTTTCATAAATTTGCGAAAGCTCGACGGTGATCTCAGACAGCTCATCGATAATGTTGATCAGCCGCGGGGTGATCTTATCGCCGTCAACACTCAGTACCACGCAACGCCGGGCCAACACCCGCACGTTTCGTGTGGCATTGTCGACGGGCGTGAGGATGCGCTCGATGGAGCGCAGGTGCTTGCGCGAACCCCAGCGAAACGGCGAGAGCCCAGCGATTTCCCGGCCGGAAGCGGTTGCTTCCAGCATGTGATCGATATTCGACTGCGTACCACGCACCTGCTGTAGGGCATCTTCAATGCGCTCCGAGTCTCCCTTTTCTGCGCCCTCGGCAACGTCGTGCAGCACGGAGGACGAAACCGAGAGCACTTTCGCGATTTCATGCCGGGCATCGCGCAAAGCAGAATTCGGGATGAGTGCAATCGAAAGCACGCCAATGACCGAACCGATTGCAGCGTCAATGATGCGTTCGGTACCGCCACCGTGTGGCATGATGGTCGCGATCAGGATGGCACCGATCGCAACCTGGTTGCTCACCAACTGTGATTTCGAGAGCAACGCCGCAACTGTCAGCGAAATCGCTACCCCGGCAGCAATCTGCCAATCACCAGTGCCCAGAGTATGCACCAGCAACTGGCCCACGCCGACGCCGACCACACCAGCGATCGACATTTCCAGGGCCTTGTTCAGGCGATTACCCCCAGAAATGCCGAGGGTGACCACTACCGCGATGGGAGCGAAAAATGGAATCTCGTGGCCGAAAAACGTCTGCGCCACCCAAAAAGCCAGACCCGCACCAACGGCCGCCTGCACGATAAAGATAAAGCGTTTGCGCACACGCCGCAGCCGCGACAGCAGCGAGTGGTCAATTTGCCGCAGACGCTCGCGGGTCGAGATCCTCTTTTCGGCCATGGGGCTTAACGCGCGGTGGTCTGCCCCGCCGAGCGCAGCACCTGGCAGGACTCAATCACGCGATCTGCCATGGAGCGCTCGGCCTTCTTCAGGTACGAGCGTGGGTCATAAACCTTTTTGTTGCCAACTTCTCCGTCGATCTTGAACACGCCGTCGTAGTTGCTGAACATGTGGCGGGCGACCGGGTTGGTGAACGCATACTGCGTATCGGTGTCGATGTTCATCTTGATCACGCCATAGCGCAGTGATTCTTCGATCTTGGAAGGCTCCGAACCGGAACCGCCGTGGAAGACGTAGTCGAACGGCTGGGAGCCGTCGGCAAGCCCGAGCTTCTGCACCGCTACCTTTTGGCCTTCGTCGAGCACCTCTGGGCGCAGCTTCACATTGCCTGGCTTGTAGACACCATGCACGTTGCCGAACGTCGCTGCCAGCAGGTAGCGGCCGTTTTCGCCGGTACCCAGGGCGTCGATGGTCTTTTCGAAATCTTCTGCGGTGGTGTACAAGTTTGCACCGGCCTTGGCTTCCACGCCGTCTTCTTCACCACCGACGACGCCGATTTCCACCTCCAGGATGATGTTCGCCGCGCGGGCCTGCGCCAGCAAATCCTGGGCGATCTCCAGGTTCTCGTCGATCGGGATCGCCGAACCATCCCACATGTGGGACTGGAACAATGGCTGCTGCCCGGCAGCGACGCGCTCTTGGGAGATCTTCAGCAATGGACGCACGAAGTCGTCGAGACGTTCTTTCTGGCAGTGGTCCGTGTGCAGCGCGATGTTCACGCCGTAGTGCGAAGCCGCCTCGTGGGCGAATGCCGCCAGTGCCTTCGCACCCGCAACCTTGTTCTTTACCGCCTGGCCGGAACCGAATTCCGCACCGCCGATGGAAAACTGAATGATGCCATCAGATTCGGCTTCTGCAAACCCCTGCAATGCAGCGTTGATGGTCTCGGAAGAAGTGCAGTTGATCGCGGGGAAGGCGAATTGCTCCTTCTTCGCGCGATCAAGCATCTCGTTATAAACCTCAGGGGTGGCAATAGGCATAAAACATCCTCCAACGTTGGATCTGCGTTCTCGAATTCCAATTATGCCTGAGCTTGCGCTAACCCGCAGCCGACGGCTCTTCGGCAAGCGCTAGCCGCGCCATCGCCTCCAGTGCCATCCAGCCAGAAAGCTGCACCGACAAATCCCGCTCAGCGATGCGCAGAACTCCGACTTTTTCGCGGATCGACATCGGCCCCAAACCAAAGTTGTGCGGCAACAACGCATCGCTAGTCCAGTCGGTAGCGAAGACCGGCAGGCCATCGACTTCCAGACGGTGGGTCCAGACTGATTCCGCCGAAGCGCGCACCAGGCGGGCGGCGAGTTTGCGGGTGGCGCGGCTAGCTGGAGAATCATTGGGTAAGCGCACGGCGACGTCGGCAAGATAGCGCACCAAAATGCCTTTGAACAGGCCACCGTCGCCATCGCCGGTATCCCAATCGATTACGCCCGCGGGCGTGGCCATGTGCTGGGAAATCGCGTGCACCAAACTACGGATGCGGCTGATATAGGTCATGGCAGCATCGGCGTGCTCGGCTTCATGCACCGATTGGATGTCTTCCAAACTGTGAATGCCGTGTTCTTTGCGCAGCTGCAGCGCGATCTCCAGGCACGCACCCAACATGACGCCTTGGCAATACGGGTGAATATCGCGCACGATCTCCGGGCCGTGCATGCGCATGCGCATGCCATCCATGATCAGGCCATCGTCGTTGTGCAGATTATCGAAAACCCAATCAACGATGTGGATGGCTTCATCCCAGTGACCGGTGCGCGCAAGCATGATCGCCACCGGACCGTTGGCGGGCACGTTATAAAACGTCGAACGCGCGTCGCGCCACGGCACAACCCCCATCGTCTCATCCAGCCCGGCGCGCAGATTCGAGCGCAGAGCTGCCAGTTGCGGCGGGGTTCCCAGTTTTTCTGCGGCATCCACGCGCCCGAAAGCGAGCGCCAACCAGGCTTTATCGTCGTAATATTTATTGCGATCCAGCCCCCGGATCTGCCGCAGACTGATACCGCGCATGGTTGCCGCGATCCGTGCCTTGCGGGTTTTCGTCGGCTGTCGCAGCGCCGCATCCACCTGGCAGTCCAAGTAGTGCGCCTGCCACCAGTAATGCCAGTGAATGAACAAGCGTTCTTTGAATAAGGCCGGCCAGCTCACCCGGGCGAGATTCGTGCGCGGCAGTGACCACAGCGGACCAGCATGCCGGTCGTTGATTGCGGTCTCGGCGAGATCCGCCCGGTGGGACCATTTTTCTTGCACTCTTATCCCATCACTAACGGGGGTTTACAGGTGATCAGGCAGCCGCGCGCCAGCAGCCACACCAGGCCACCGCACGCATAAGTATTTTTATACAATACCGCGTCGTGATGTGTTCTGCAGCATAATGCGCTGCAGGGGTGGCCGGAACCGCTTGGCTGTTTCTACTTGGGTGTTTCTACCAGGACTGCCCCAAATCGGCGTGTTGCCTAATCCAGGCGTGCATGGCAATCCCCGCAGCCACCCCCGCGTTAATCGAACGCGTCGAACCAAACTGCGCGATCGAACACGTCATCACCGACGCCTGGCTGGTCTCTGCGCTCACACCGGGGCCTTCTTGCCCGAATACCAGCAAGCAACGGCGCGGCAACTCGGCGGTTTCCAACGGCACACAGCCTGGCGTGTTGTCGATCGCTACCACGGTCAGGTCATTCTCAGCAGCCCAGGCCACCAGCTTGTCGACGTCTGCATGGTGCTGCAGATGCTGGTAGCGGTCAGTGACCATCGCGCCGCGCCGGTTCCACCGACGCCGACCGACGATGTGCACCGTGTCGACGGCAAAAGCATTCGCGGTACGCACCACGGTGCCGATATTCGCGTCGTTTTCGAAGTTCTCGATCGCGATGTGCAGCTCGTGCCGCCGGGAATCAATATCCGCGATGATCGCCTCGCGCTTCCAGTAGCGGTAAGCGTCGACGACGTTGCGGCGGTCGCCGTCGGCAAGCAACTCCGGGTCCAGACGCGGATCATCCGGCAGCGGGCCTTCCCACGGGCCGACGCCATGCCGGCCTTCCGCCCATTCCGTCGGGCCCTTGTGCTCTTCAGCGGTAGCGCGTTCAGGTTTTCCGGTATCTGGCGCCCCGATATCCGGTTTTCCGGTACCAGGCTTTCCGGTGCCTGGCTGGCTGGTCTCCCCCATTACAGACCCAGGTCCTCCAGGCCCAGCAGACTGCGGTATTCCAGACCTTCAGCGCGAATGGCATCGGCTGCGCCGGTAGCGCGATCGACGACGGTGGCAACACCAACGACCTCCGCCCCGGCTTCACGCAAAGCTGCCACGGCGGTGAGCGGGGAGTTTCCGGTGGTAGTGGTATCTTCCACGACCAGCACCTTCTGGCCTTCGACGTTGACGCCTTCAATACGGCGCTGCATGCCGTGCTTTTTCGCCTCTTTGCGTACGACGAAAGAATCAATCGCTCGGCCGTCGGCATGCATGATGGAGGTGGCAACCGGATCTGCACCCAAGGTCAGGCCACCGGCGGCGACGTAATCCCAGTCGGCGGTTTTCTCGCGCAGCAGCGAACCAATCAAGCGGGATGCCTCATGGTGCAACGTCGCGCGGCGCAGGTCAACGTAGTAGTCGGCTTCCTTGCCCGACGACAGTGTCACCCGGCCATGGACGACGGCGAGCTCGCGCACGAGTTCTGCCAGGCGGGAAAGATCTTTTTGCGATGGTGCATTCTGCTGCTCAGTCATGGCTTCTACCTTAGTCGTCATTCATCACCGAAAATCGACGGGCCGGAGGACAAATCCCGCCGCATATGCGGGCGTTTACCGCGACTGCGTTCTGCGGAGTTATCGGTGCCATCGGCAATCGCATCGACCTCGTCGGCTCCGAGTGCATACGGTTCCAGGTAGCCGCGAGCATCCGCCTTACTGCGGGTTGGCAGCTCGACGGGTTCGCTGGGGCGCTGTACCGGCGGATGATCCTGCGGGTCAGGAACGACATGCAGCGGCTGGTTATTCTCGAAGACTGGGGGCTGTTTCGGACCCATCATCCGGGTGGGATCCGCCCCGTCGAATTTTAAAATTTGCTTCGCCATTGATCGCGGGGGCAGCACGCGAGCAGCGTCGGCAAGCAAGCCCAGCGGCGCCAGCATCTCATCCCAATCTGCAGCATGGGAGCCTTTATCGGTTTGTGCCAGCACCCAATCGGATTCGATCCACACCGCGGTAACGATCTCCGGCAAGTTATCGCAGGCAGTGACCACGCGCGCATCAATCATACGACTGGCGACGGCAGCATCAGTGGCATAGGCCGTGAAATCCCCAATGTGGCCGACCTCCAGCAGGTCATCAAAATCTGCCTCACCGGTGGTGCGATCAGTACGCTGGTCGCGGTCTGCCCGGCGGAAATCCACGACGATTTCAGTCGCCGCCCCGGTGCGCATGGCCATGACGTTCACACCACCGAGATCCATCAACACCATCTCGTGGCCGAAGGCGGAACCTTGCACGATATCTTTCGGTGCTGCACCCCCGGCTGCGGCACCGCGGGTCCACTCATCAACGAGGTATTCGTCGTGCTTGGCAAAGCTGAAGCCGTTCTTTTCTGCCCACTGCCGACGCTCGCGGCGCAGCGCCCCCGGAATGATGGAATCGCGGCGCGGGCCAGCTGGCTTGGCGACGGGCGCTGGCTCTGGTTCGGCGGTTGGCTCAGGTTCGGGCTCTTGCTGTTGCTGTTGCTCGAGCTCCAGTTCTAGCTCGGGCTGTTGTTCTAGCTCGGGCTGTTGTTCTAGCTCTGATTCTGGTTCTGGTTCTCGTCCTGGTTCTAGCTCTGGTTTTTGCCGTGGCTCGGCCTGTTGTTCTAGATCAGGTTGTTGTTCTAGCTCTGATTGTTCTAAGTCTGGCTCGCGCGCATATTCAAACTCACTCTCAGATTGATAGTCGCGTTCGAAATCTTGCGCAGTATCGTGCGCAGTTTCGTGTTCAATTTCGTGCTCAGTTTCGTGCGCAGGTAGCCCGGAATCGTCGGCAAGCACGTCATCGGTGACCGGTTCGCCGTCCAGCACATCATCATGTTGTGGCAGTTGTTCCGCAGTAGCGAGTTCTTCATCATCCAAGACTCGACCCCGGGACGGCGCATCGCCATAACTGGCCTGGGAGGACCATTCAGCGTGTTCTTCCGTAGTGCCTGGCTCGTCGGAATTAAGCTCGTCGGAAAACGTATCGTCGACAAGCGCAGCACCAGTAGTGGTGTGCTCTGGCCGGTCCGCTGGCTGAACAGCAGCAGGCGATTCCTGTTGCTGGGCGCGGCGTTGCTTCGAATCCAGGTACCACAAAAACACAGCTGCGGCCCCGGCGATAACGGCCAGGATTAGTAGAACATACGGCATGCAGTCAGTTTAACGTGAAGTTTCCACAGGATTGGCAGCATTCGCCGACCACTGCGACCAGCCGCCCACGTAATGTGACGCACCGGTCAGCCCAGCGTGTTCCGCCAGGGCCAGCGCCAGGCCCGAATGGTTTCCAGAACCGGAATAAAACATGGTGCCCTCGCCCTTGGTCACGCCTGCTTGGGCAAAAACCTCGCGGATTTCTTCTTTTGGCTTTGCCAGACGATTCGGTGTCAGCAGATCCCGCATGGACGCATTCACCGCGCCCGGAATATGGCCGGCTTTCAAATCCAAATTCTCTTGTTTGCCGGAGTAACGCCAATAAGAGCGAGTGTCGACGAGCATGCCATCGAAATTGCGCACCTGATCAATAGTGGCCGAAGGCATAGACCCCGGCTGGATCGTCAGCGCAGAGCCCATCGCGATATTGCCAGGACCGCACATGGTGTCGAAGCCTTCGCGATACCACTGCGCCAATCCGCCATCCAAGATGGAGACGTTTTTAATACCTGCCCAGCGCAGCACCCACCAGGCACGGCCCGCGAAAAAACCCTGGCCATCGTCATAAACCACCACTGGGCGATCACCACGCAGCCCCCAGCGATTGACGTTGGCTTGCAAACGCGCCGGATCCGGCAGCGGGTTGCGCCCAGCCTTGGACCCCGGCAAACCGGCAAGGGTGGTGGCGGGGTTGACGTGCTGGGCAGTGGGAATATGCCCGGCGCGGAATTGTCGGAAGCTGTTTCCTTGCCCCGGAACCCAGGTGGTAGCAAGCAGGGTGAGTTTGTCTCCGCGGTGGATTTTGTCGTGTAATTCTTCGGCACTGACCAGGACGCTCATGGCACCCAGTGTAGGTGCAATCGCGTGTGCGTGTAGGTGGTGTTGCTTGTCGACGTGGGCAGCGTCGCTTGTCGACGCAAAGCTCGCCGCCAGCGCTTTAAGGCACCTGGTAGCTGCGGTCCTGCTGATCAGTAATCAACATGTGCCCCGGCGCGTGCGTAATCGCGAGCTCTGGGCGGGACTGCATCACCATCGCCTGCGGGGTCACCCCACATGCCCAAAACACCGGCACGTCACCGTCTTCACTAACCGGCGGATCGCCAAAGTCTGGGTTCTGCAGATCACTAATTCCCAGCGCTGCCGGATCTCCAATGTGGACCGGCGCCCCGTGCACCGCCGGGTAGCGTGAACTAATGCGCACCGCATCAGCTACTTGCGCAGCCGGAATCATCCGCAACGAGACGACGAGGTTACCCGACAGACGCCCGGCTGGCCGGCACGCGATAGTGGTCGTATACATGGGCACGTTGCGCCCGGCAGTGATGTGACGAACCGGCACGCCATTATCCACCAGTGGGTGTTCGAAACTAAACGAGCATCCTAATAAAAACGCCACCAGATCATCGCGCCATGCGGCACGAGCATCCGCGATTTCGTCGACAAGCTCGCCGCCCCGAAACACCCGATATGCCGGGGCATCGGTGCGCACGTCGGCATCGTCTGCGGCGAAGATCCCGCCGCGTACCTGACCAGGTTCCAAGACCTCCAACACTGGGCATGGCTTGGGGTTGCGTTGGGCAAACAGCAAGAAATCAAACGCCAACTCGCGCGGCAACGCAATCAAGTTGGCCTGCGTATAGCCTGCAGACCAACCACTGGTAGGGGTCACCAATCCGTCGCGAAACCGTCGGCGAGCAGCCGCTGGGGTCACAGTGCGCGTATCCATGACCATCAGACTAGTCGGGAATCACACCAACCCGAAGCATGCTGCCGCACGCTGCACCCCAGCTAACTGGAGATCTCCAGCTCCTCGCCGCCGTCGGCAAGCGAAACCTGCACGGCATCGCCTTCCACGACCTCACCGGCCAGTACCAGCCGCGCCAGCTTGTCGCCGATGGCCTGCTGGATCAACCGGCGTAGCGGACGCGCACCGTAGGCGGGGTCGTAACCGCGCTCAGCCAACCAGGCCTTCGCCGCCGCATCCACACTCAGGCTCAGACGCTTACCAGCCAGGCGTTCGCGCAGCGTATCCAACTGAATATCCACAATGCCTTCCAACAGCTCACTGGACAGCGGCTCGAAGGTCACCACATCATCCAGGCGGTTAATGAACTCCGGCTTGAACGCGGCCTTCACCGCATCCATGATCTGCTCGCGGTCGCCGCCTGCGCCCAAGTTCGAGGTCAGGATGATCACCGTGTTGCGGAAGTCCACGGTCCGCCCCTGTCCGTCGGTCAGCCGACCTTCGTCGAGTACTTGCAACAGCACATCGAAGACATCCGAGTGTGCTTTTTCCACCTCGTCGAAAAGCACCAGCGTGTACGGGCGACGTCGTACGGCCTCAGTCAACTGGCCGCCCGCATCGTGGCCGACGTATCCCGGAGGCGCACCGACCAGCCGCGAAACCGAGTGTTTCTCACCGTATTCCGACATATCGATGCGCACCATCGCGGATTCATCATCGAACATGAACTCCGCCAGCGCTTTCGCTAGCTCGGTCTTGCCGACGCCCGTTGGCCCCAGGAACAGGAAGGAGCCGGTCGGCCGGTTCGGGTCGGCGATGCCCGCGCGGGAGCGACGCACCGCGTCCGAGACCGCCACCACGGCGTCTTTTTGTCCGACGACGCGACGCGCCAAGATATTTTCCATATCCAGCAGCTTCTCGGTCTCCCCTTGCAGCATCTTGCCAGCTGGAATGCCGGTCCAGGCAGAAACTACCTCGGCGATGGTATCCGGGGTGACTTCCTCGCTGAGCATGGTGTTGTTGCGTGCCTGCTCAGCAGCCTTTTCTTCGGCTGCAGCAATTTCGCGTTCCAGCTCGTTGATGCGGCCGTAGCGCAGCGTGGAGACTTTCTCGTAGTCGCCTTCGCGCTCGGCGATTTCTGCTTGCCGACGCAGGTCGTCGAGTTCTTCTTTCAGCGCCTGGACATCGTCGATGGCCTTTTTCTCGTTCGCCCAGCGGGCTTTGAGTTCACCGAGGGTTTCGCGCTGATCCGCCAGCTCTTGTTGCAGACGCACCAACCGATCTTTGGAAGCAGCGTCGGATTCTTTCTTCAGCGCCAGTTCTTCGATTTCCATGCGTCGGACGATGCGCTCGAGCTCGTCGATCTCTTGCGGCGAGGAATCAATCTCCATGCGCAACCGGGAGCCGGCTTCGTCGACAAGATCGATGGCCTTATCCGGCAAGAAGCGGTTGGTGATGTACCGGTTGGAGAGCTCGGCGGCCTGCACCAGCGCGGAATCCTGGATGCGCACGCCGTGGTGGACTTCGTAGCGCTCTTTCAGCCCACGCAGGATGCCGATGGTGTCTTCCACCGAGGGCTCGCCGACGTAGGTTTGCTGGAAACGACGCTCCAGCGCGGCATCTTTTTCGATGTACTTGCGGTATTCATCCAGTGTGGTCGCACCCACCAGGCGCAGTTCACCGCGGGCGAGCATCGGTTTGATCATATTGCCGGCATCCATCGAGCCTTCACCGGTAGCACCGGCACCCACCAGGGTGTGCAGCTCGTCGATAAACGTGATGATCTCGCCTTCGGAAGACTTGATCTCGTCCAACACGGCCTTGAGCCGCTCTTCGAATTCACCGCGGTATTTCGCACCGGCGACCATCGAGCCGAGATCCAGCGATATTAGCCGCTTGCCTTTCAGCGATTCTGGCACGTCACCACCGACGATGCGGCGCGCCAGGCCTTCTACGATGGAGGTCTTGCCGACGCCCGGCTCACCGATAAGCACCGGGTTGTTCTTCGTGCGGCGTGAAAGCACCTGCACGACGCGGCGAATTTCTGAATCGCGCCCGATGACGGGGTCGATCTTGCCTTCGCGGGCCTGCGCGGTCAGATCCGTGGAGTATTTCTCCAGTGCTTGGAAGGAATCCTCCGGGTTTTCCGTGGTCACCTTGGCCGCGCCGCGCACGGCGGGAAACGCGCCTTTGATCGCATCATAGGTGGCTCCGCGCGAGGTCAGCAGCTGCGCGGCATCAGTTTTGGAGGCCGCAATCGCTGCCAGCAGTACTTCGGTGGAGACGTATTCGTCGCCAAGCTCACCGGCCAACTCTTGGGCCTTGGTGAGAACGTTCAGCCCATCGCGGTTGAAGTTCGGCTTTGCCACACCCGCGCCTTCGGCTTTGGGGTAGCCCTCTACTAATTCGGTGGCTTCTTTGCGCACCGTATCGGGGTCTACTCCGGTGGCCTTCAACACCGGGGTGGCGATGCCTTCTTCTTGGCTGAGGATCGCCTGCAGCAGGTGGGCCGGGCGAATGTCCGGGTTGCCTGCCGCCGAGGCGGTTTGCAGCGCGAATTGCAGCGCTTCTTGGGTTTTTGTCGTGGGGTTAAAAGAACTCATGGTGTGTCATATCCTCCCTGTTCTTCCCTGCTTTCGTCACCGTTATTGTGACACCGTTTCAGGGGTTTCATTGGGTATAACACACCATGAGTTGAGTCTATTCCACTCAAGTTAGTATTTTGTGGAATTTTTTGCCAGACACTTGAGTGACGATCGCTAAAGTTTTAGGGCAACGCCCGCGCGGTGCAGTCGTCCGACCGGGGCAACCATATACGGCTAGCCCTCGCCTAGACCTTCCCAGACATCGCAGGATCCGGCCCATTGCCGTTGACGTCGACCACGCCCTTAGCCATGATCGCACCGCGCACCGGCATCCAGCCACCGAATTTGGCGGTCAGGTACACCGCGATAGCAATCGCCAACGCCAACCAACCCAGCCCGGCAGTCATTCCGTAAATCACGGCGAGCGGAGCCAGCACCGTCATACCAATCTCGAATGGGCCAAAACCTACATAAGCCACACCGTATTCCGACAAGGTGCCCGATTTCAGCTTCGGGTCGACAATCTTCAGAATGGCGATACCGGTTGCCACCGTCGCCGTTGCCCAGCCCCAGCCGAAGATGCCGCGTTCCAGCCAGGCAGCGCCAAAGAATTCCGCAGGGAACCACAGCAAGAAGAAAGTACAGAAGATGCTACCCAGCACGAACAGCAGCAACAGTGCCTGCCAATAAGAGGCCACGGCAGCCGGGACAATCGCAGCGATACCGAAGGCGATCAGGTAGTCGGTCGAGGCACCAGATACAGAAGAAACGGTGTCTTTATCCAGGTACTCGCCAGCGCCAATCGCGTTCATGATCGCGCGGAAGAGCAGGCCCACCACCAGGGACATGGCGAATAACGGAATGGAAACGTTTTCCCACAGGCTCTTGATTCCGGCGTTGATGCCGTAGGCGGTCAGCACCGTCAACATGATAAAGCCCAGGTGCAGCGCGAGCGGCTCGATGGCCGATGGGTTGGTCGATGCGCGGCCGATCGACGGGCGTTCGCTCAGGTTCTTGATGTAGCCGCGGCGCAGTTCTTCTGGCAGCTCACCAGGAAGCTGGGAGACTTTATTCCGACGGATACCCCAGTTACCAGCGATCACACCGCCGATAATCGCGGCCAAGGTGCCCACGGTTGCAGAGGTAAAGCCCAGCGAGGATGCCTCTGCTGCACCCACGCCTTCCAGCGCACCACCGACGGCAGCTGCGGTGCCGAACCCACCGGTGAAACCAACCGGAAGCATCATGCCGAACCAGTCCGGAGTATCAAATACCGGAGCGAACAGGTAAACACCCAGCACGACGAACAAGCCCCACTGCGCGGTGAACATGAACGTCGAATAGGCCCACATATTGCGCGCACCCTTGCGCACGGAGCCACCTAGTTCCATGGAATACGCCATGGAGGCAAACACCACGGCGATCAGAATGGAGGTATAGCTGCCGAGGTTCTCGGAAAAACCGACGACGTTGAGCACATTCGGGCCCAGCAGCAAACCAAGCAGACCAG
Source organism: Corynebacterium drakensteinense (assembly GCF_041224285.1). Taxonomy (NCBI): domain Bacteria; kingdom Bacillati; phylum Actinomycetota; class Actinomycetes; order Mycobacteriales; family Corynebacteriaceae; genus Corynebacterium; species Corynebacterium drakensteinense. The sequence continues at coordinate 28,896 of NZ_JAXOFP010000007.1, read as the reverse complement.
CGGTAACCGGTGCTGGCAGGAGCAAGTCCTGGAAGAAGAATTTGATGCGGTGACGCAATACGTTGCCGACGATCATCAACAAGGAAATAAAGCCAACGTCGAGCATCAGATCGTACGCGGTGAAATCTGCCATGGAACACCTGCCTTTTGTGACATAGACGAAGCTGGGCTTGATTGTTCGACCAAAACACAGCTATAGAACGAGATGATCATAGTACCCATGCCGTAATTGTGCTACCCGCCGCTATCCGCTATTCGCTCAACGCTGGCCAACCATCACTGCCGAACCATCACAGTCCAACCATCACAGTCCAGCCAGCCCGGCCCGACCAGCGCCGCGCAGCCTGCCCGGCCTGGTCCGCACGATAGTGTGGAGAACATGACTATCCGGGATCTTGCCGCACTCGCCACGCACCTGCGCGCCCACCCAGCGACGTTCCGGGATGCGGTGCACCGGCATTTTTTCGCCGCGCTTCCCGACGCCCGCCAGTCCTTTCCCATGGATGCCGCCCAAGGCCACCGCGGGCTTGCGGAGTCTTTCGCCGCCGCATTCGACGCCCCGGACCTCGAAGAATATTTCGCTGACCTGGGCCGCTCGCATCGTCGTCATGGTTTCCCGCCGGATACGTACCCGATTTTCGCCAAGGCGACCCGCCAGGCTTTGGCCGAGATAGATCTTGCCGACGACGTCCTACAGCAGGCAGGAGTGCTTGTCGACGACATCATCGAGTTCATGTCTGCCGCCGCGCACGAGGCCGATGTGGCAGGGATTCCGCCTGCACACATGGGGCAGGTAGTCGATGTGGAACGCGTCGATACCCACACCCGCATCGTGCGCCTGGAATGCGGGCTGCCCGTCGATTACCAGGCTGGACAGTATTTTTCTGTGGCCACCACGCTGATGCCGGGGGTATGGCGTACTTTGGCAGCTGCCCGCCCGTCGGATGGCTGCGGCACACTGGAGTTTCACGTTCGTGATGTCTCGCAGGTTCCCGGCGCGTCCGGGTATTCGCGAAGGTTTATGATGACCCGCCCCGGAGATCAGTGGACACTGGGCAACCCGGCTGGCCAGCTGGAGCTGGATCCGCATCGTGAAAGCCTCGTCATTGCTTTTGGGACCGCGGTGGCTACCCTGTGCTGTTTATTATTCGCTGCTTTTGATGCCCACGGCGAGCAGCATGCCCCGGTGCAAGCGCTGGTGATTAATGATTTTCCCGGCCAGCATTATGAGACGGCCACGCTTAACAGCCTGGATAATCTCACGCCGTGGTTGGATGTGCATGCTTTTACCCGTCATGATGCTGACCCGCATTGGTTGAAACCGCAGCGCGAGCGTCAACGTGAGTTGCGGCAAGCCCTTGCCGACGGCACCGGCCCCGAGGCATCACACGCATCTGCCAGCTTGTCGGTGGACAAGGACCCGGAGGCTACGATCGCTCATTACCGTGACTGGTCCAACCACGATGTGCTGGTCTTAGGGCCAGAAGCAGAGGTTGACGGCATGTTGGCAGCTTTCGCTGCTGCTGGGTTGGATCCAGCTACCGTGCAGACCCAAAGCTGGGGCCGCACGGGTGTGGATACCTCATCGGTTCCGGGTGCACAAAGCAAAGGTTAGTCACCGTGTTTGCGCTGCCATCGACGCAGACGCCATATCTGTATAGGCAGATAAATGAAATAATAGACAACAACCGAAGCCGTGAAATAAAAAGGAAATTCAGACCAATCAATTTCCTCCCAGGGCACAGGCTCTACATTCTCCGCACGATGCCGATAACCAGTCAGACTCGTATAAATAAAATAAAATAACAAAGACGATGGAACCAGCACCACAGAAACCCATTTGGGTGGCACACGCGGTTTCGGATGCGACCACTTCATTACTCACCATCCAGTATCGTCTCATCGATAACAAAGCAGGTTAAAGATGCTCAGCTACTGCACACGAACCAGCGTATAGCGCAAGCCGAGCAGCCGAAAAGCATTGATTAGATCAACACACATTTAGCCTAGACTAACCTTAAATAATCTAGTATCATCAACCGTGCCGACATTCGACACCATCGGACCACAAAAGGGAATTCGCATGGGATCCTTTAGGCGCATTCTGAAAACCCTATTCACAGCGATGCGAACAGCAATAGCTCACAAGTTCCCTTACTCACCAAAGATGATTACATGAAACCACAATTCAATTTGTTGTCGTTAAGCTTAAGCTTCGCTTTGCTGCTTAGTCCGATCGCCGCATTTTCCGCAGCGAGCTTTCTGGACGACAGACTGCTGCCATTCAACGAAGCCGCTGTGGTCATCGACGGTGCCTCCGGGCTTCCCATCGCCGCTGACTTTCGCAATGACCTACACAACTTCGTCGACGAGCATGACGCAACAATCGCCTTTGATGTCGTCGATGGTGATCTCGCTGCAGAACACACTCATTTAGCTATTGCCACAGGTAGTGATGCACCCGACAACCAGGTTGCACAATGGTTAGCGGGAACGAGAAATCCGCAGCCCTTTGATCCACAAAAAACCAGAACCATTACCAGTTTTTCTCGCCTGAATAGCGATGACATTCGCGGAATTTATTACCTCAATGGGCCACCAGATATCAAAGAGAAATTTGCAGATCTAGCACACGAACATGGATACACTACCGTGCCAACAGATGATGGTTCATTGTTGGCAACAATTCCAACCCCGGTGAAACTGACAGCCGTAATCATTGGCTTATTGACTTTTATCCTTGCTGGACTGCATGCCATTCTCGGCAGTCGCCGTTATGCAATCCACAATGTGCACGGGTTACCGCACAGCTTCAGCATTTTCGGTGATTGGCGCTCCAGCGTCCCCGCGATAGCTGGCACCGCCGTGGTGGTTAGTGCTGGCACCACCTTCTTCCTTCACGGCTACAATGGCTTCGCACAATGGCAGCTCTATTCCGCAAACGTGTTTATCTTCGCAGGCATGGGAGTTTTCTGTGCTGCAACAGGTTATGTTGCAGCATTTGTCGTCATCACACGCACCAACGTTCTTGGTGCGCTCAAGGGCCACCTTGTTTCCCGCCCACTGTCTTTTTCCGCCCATGGCATTCGCATCGTCGCACTGTTTTTTGGCTTAGCGTCAATCGCATCACTTGTCATGTTTATCCAGGAAGCCAACCGTCATGCGGAATATTCTGAGGAATGGGCCAAGCGTAGCGATGTATTCAGCACTTTAGTATCCGGCGGAATTGGCGATGATATGAAGCAATTGGGGCCCGAATTACGCAGGCTCGATCACAAGCAAAAACTACTATTTATCAATAGCTTCTGACAGTCTTCGTTAGAATTTTCCACAAACGGTCGGATACTGGCCAACCAGGAATTCGCGCGACAAGAAACCCCGATTTCTGAGGAAGTACTCTCGGATGCTGCCAAGAAAAATGAAATTATTATTTATCTTCCCGCAGCAGCTGATGCAGCAGTAGTGGCAGAAATTCGCGAAGGTCTCGCCGGGGAAGCAGAATTCGCAGAAAGCACCGACTACGATCCTGCACAACGCACCAGGGTCGAATATCATAGCCAACCATTTACGGTTTTTGATTATTTCAATCCTCGTGGTTCGTTGACTAAGTCTCCATTGGTGCATTCTCCAGAACTCGTAATTTTGCCTCCAGGTTTGGAGCCGCTCAGCGACCACAACATCAGTGCAACTCTCACCCGAACCGAAATTCTATTCACTGACCAAGGTGCCGTAGAACAATTACGCGATGAATCTCCTGCCGGAAAGTATGTCTTAGCCAGCCGCCCCATGATTGATTATTGGGGGAAGTCCAACAAGTCGCTATATTCTGATCTGCGCAACACGACTTTTTCCACACTGGTGGCGATATTCATTATCATCATCGCCGCAATTTCTAGCACCGTGTTGTTTTTCAACCGCCACCACCACAGACTCCGGGTTTACGAGATTCTGGGCTATCCCGCACGACGAAAATTCCGCGGGTTAATTATCACAGAACTTCTCTATGTGTTCGCCATTGCCATCTGGCTAGTTCACAGGTATTTCTCGTACCAAGATTTAGCCATCAATACCCCGATGAGCTGGATGTTACGTTTGGAATCACCGTCGATTTTTACTGCCCTATCCGTTTTCGCCATTCCTGTTTGCACCACACTTACTGTATTTTTCACCATCATTGCGCGGGAACGTGCCCAAATCCGCCACCGCACGTAATGCCTAGCTAATGCCGCGCTGATGCCGAGCTACCACCTCAAAGCCTGCTACCAGAAAAGAAATCGCTCATGCTTGAAATCAAAAATGCGAATAAAAGTTTCGGCCCGAAAGATCTATTCCGTGATTTCACTGCCACAGCTGCTACTGGACGTATCACCGCTCTAACAGGAATTTCCGGGTCTGGAAAATCCACTCTGCTTAATTGCATAGGTGGACTCGATACTCTGGACTCTGGCTCTATCGAATTTGCAGGCACCGCCATCACCGGAGTGTCGAAAAGCAAGCTTCGAGCCTTGCGACGGAATACCATCGGTTATTTATTCCAGGATTACGCCCTCATCCCAGAACAAACCGTACGCAGCAATCTTATTCTCGCACTTCCGCGCGACCAGCGAACTCTGCTGGGCAGTGCTAGAAAGCCGGGGCTGGACGCTATCGACACAACCTTAACCGCGGTAGGCCTCGAAGGTTATGCATCCCGGGAAGTATACGCATTATCCGGTGGTGAACAGCAGCGCGTCGCTGTTGCCAGGCTGCTGTTGCGTACTCCCTCGCTCATTCTTGCCGACGAACCCACCGGCGCTTTAGACGCTGCCAACCGCGATGTCGTCCTCGAGCATCTTCGCACTCTTGCCGACGACGGCGCGACCATAATCATCTCCACGCATGATCCCGCCGTCACCGAATTCAGTGACGCAGAAATACGGCTATAGCTCACGCGTGCCACGCAGCACCGGTAGTGCTTTCCGGGCTTTCGCTATTTCGCCAGCAATATCGTCGAGCTCCACATACATGATTTCGTCGTCGTAACCAGCTTCGGCTAACAACTCGCCAGTAGGGCTCAGTACCCGCGAATGCCCCAGCCCGGTCGGGCCGGATTTTTCCCCGCCCTTATCTACGCCACCAGGGCGGGCTTGCCCAGCCGCCAGTAGATACACCGTGGCATCAAGTGCCCGGGCGCTCGTCAACACCCGCCATTGCTCCAGCTTGCCCGGACCATCCGCCCAGCTAGTAGGCAGCACAACAAGCTGTGCACCATCATCGGCCATCTTTTTAAATTGCTCCGGGAATCGCACATCGTAGCAGGTCGCTACACCAACCTTGTGCCCGGCAACATCAACCACCACGGTGCTCTCCCCCGGGTGCACGGTATCGGATTCGCGGTAGGCGAAAGCATCGAAGGTGTGGATCTTGTCATAAAACTCGCTGCTCCCACCGCCTGTAATAAGGGCGGAGTTATACACGCGGTTGATGGTTTTCCCGTCGACTTCCACCGTATCGGCGGGGCGGAACATGCCGACGACGACGGTCACGCCGCGTTCGTCGGCAAGCGTGGTGATTTCTTCTGCGAAATGCTCGGCGTATTCGTTGGCATTGCCGTCCAGACGCCCGGAGTCGAAGGCTTGAAACGTCGCTTCTGGCAGAACAATTAGCTGCGCGTCACTGTCTGCGGCCTCGGTAATTTTATCTTTGGCCAGCGCCAAATTCGCTTGCACGTCGGGGCCAGAGGTCAGCTGTACTAGTGCGATCTTCATGATGCCAGTCTAATCGCGCACCACCGCGCTGTGTTGTGGATAACTCAAGTTATCCACAGGGCGGATTGGGCAACGCTAGCCGACAGCGACGCCGACGAGCACACTGAGCCACATGGATTTCTTGCGATTAACCGATACCGCTCTCGATCTGCTCGCCGACCATGCCCGCCACCGCTTCGCCCCGCACCTTGCTGCGGGTTTGGGCTCTGCACGATCCACCCCGACGCTTACCGCACTGCGCAACGCCGAAGGCAGTTGGCATGACGCGGCCATCGAAATTGATGAACAGCTCAAAGCCCACCTGCTAGAGGTACGGAATACCTTCTGCGAGGTGGCCGACAACGATGATGCGATGGCACACCACCTGCAGCGCATGCTGTCTGCCGACGATGCTGGCGTCGGCACCAGTACAGCACCAGTACAGCACGCCGATAGCTCGCGATAACAGCGCGCAGCCAACACTTCAGGAATGAAAGGAAATAGCGATGGTGTACTCACAAAATACAACCACCTCGCAAGAAATGTTCGCAGCTGCCGACGGCATCCGCAGCCGCGCGAGTGCGCTCGAAGCTGATCAGCAGCAATTTTCTGGTTCGCTCGCCAGCATGGTGGAGCTGGATTTCGATGGTGCTGCCGCCCAGTCAGGCATTTCCCGCGCGCATGAGATCATCGAATCCATCACCACGGCCACACGGGCGATGCGCATAGTCGCAGGCATCGTGGAATCCTTCGCGGGCCAAATGGAATGGGCGGAACGACTAGAACGAATCGCCACGGCTGCGGTCAATGCGACACCCGCGGGTCCAGTGCTCTCGCACGCGTTACGGGCTATCCAGCTGATCGGAAAAAGCATTGATGCCGCGTGTGCCCTATCCATCGAGGCTGCTTGCTTTGGTTCACAGCATCTGCCGCATCGTTTCGGCGATTTTATGCCTTCGGCTCTCGGCGGCCTGCACCCCGACGGCGCGATAGATCTCAGCATCGACGATATCCATACCGTCCAGGCGTGCCGCGCACCAGATCCCCTGCTGGCGCAGACGGTCGATCACCCAGATTTACGCCTACTGGAAGTCACGGACAAACACTGGGCGGGTATGGTCGGCCCGCCTCCGGAAGATACCGATAACCTGGTGGTTTTCGTTCCCGGCGTGGGATCAGATGGCAACGACAGCATCGGTGGACAGATCGATCGCGCCCGCACCCAGGCCGCGGCGATGGGCGGAACCGGGCTGATTTATGGCTATGATGCTCCGGACCGGCTACTCAGCGGCACGTCCTCGGGTGCAGCACACACCGCTGGGCCGCAATTGCGGGAGTTTCTTGCCGACATCGACCAGCGCTATCCCAACCATCACGTCACGGTCATCGGCTATTCCTATGGTTCGGTGGTCGTCGGCAATGCTGCCAGTGGCGGAACACCAATGCGTGCCGACGATGTGTTGTTCGTGGGATCGCCGGGCACGGGTCTGGCTAGCACAGACGAAATGAACCTGCGGGGTGATAATCCGCAGGTTCATGCTGCCCGGCGCGCCCTGGATCCGGTCAGCGGGATGGCGTATTCCAACGGCGGGCTATTCGGGGTAAACCCGGCCGCACCCACCTTTGGTGCCCAGCCCTGGCCGGGAGACGGGATGCGCGATCACAGCGGGTTCTTCGACGACGAGGCTTACCTCAATGGGTTTGCAGAGCTTGCCCGCCGCAGGGGCTTGGCAGGGCCTTAACCAAGCCGCAGTAGCCAGGTTTAGAACAGACCGACTGGGTTTTCAGCATAAGAAACGAGCACGTTTTTGGTTTCTTGGTAGTGCCCGAGCATCATCAGGTGATTTTCCCGGCCCAAACCAGACTGCTTATAGCCGCCAAATGCCGAGTGCGCTGGGTAGTTATGATACTGGTTCACCCACACACGGCCGGCTTGGATATCACGTCCGGCACGGTAGGCGATATTGCCGTTGCGCGTCCACACACCACTGCCCAGACCGAAGTCAGTGTCGTTGGAGATCCTGATGGCTTCGTCGTAGTCCTTGAACGTGGCCACGGACAGCACCGGACCGAAGATTTCTTCGCGGAAAATCTTCATATCGTTCGTACCTTTGAACACGGTTGGCTCGATATAGAAGCCGCCGCCGATGACCTCGTTGACGTTGCCACCGATCAGGGTTTCTGCGCCTTCTTCTGGTCCGGACTGCAGATAAGAAACAATCTTGTCCATCTGTTCCTGGGATGCCTGGGCGCCCATCATCGTCTCGGTATCCAACGGGTTGCCGATCTTGATCTGCTTGACCCGCTCAAGTGCACGTTCCAGGAACGCATCGGCAATGTCTTCGTGGATCAATGCGCGCGATGGACAGGTACACACCTCGCCTTGGTTGAGCGCGAACATGGTAAACCCTTCGAGGCATTTGTCCAGGAATTCGTCGTCTTTGTCCATGATGTCTGGGAAGAACACCGACGGAGACTTTCCGCCGAGTTCCAGGGTGACTGGGATGATTTTTTCTGCCGAAGCCTTGTTGATCATCTTGCCGACGGGTGTGGAACCCGTAAACGCGATCTTCGCGATGCGATCCGACGACGTCAACGCCACACCGGCTTCGTCGCCGAGTCCGTTGACGATGTTGAGCACACCAGGTGGCAGCAGATCCGCGATCTTTTCCACCAAGTACAGGATAGAAACTGGGGTTTGTTCTGCGGGTTTCAAGACGATGGTGTTACCGCTGGCCAACGCCGGGGCAAGCTTCCAGGCTGCCATCAGGATTGGGAAGTTCCACGGAATGATCTGGCCGACGACGCCGAGTGGCTCGTGGAAGTGATACGCGACGGTATCATCGTCGATCTGTGAAAGTCGGCCTTCTTGGGTGCGGATAGCAGAGGCAAAGTAACGGAAGTGATCTACGGCCAGCGGGAGATCCGCTGCCAGGGTTTCGCGTACAGCCTTACCGTTTTCCCAGGTCTCTGCTACCGCGAGTTCTTCCAGGTTGTCCTCAATACGCTGGGCAATCTGCAGCAAAATATTGGAGCGCTCTGCCGCTGAAGTTTTCCCCCAGGCTGGTGCTGCCTCGTGCGCGGCATCCAATGCACGTTCGATGTCTGCTTTGGTACCGCGGCCGAATTCACAAAAAACTTTGCCGTTGACCGGTGAGATATTTTCCAGATATTGGCCCTCTGCGGGCGCCACCCATTCGCCACCAATGAAGTGGTCATAGCGCTTTTTGAAGTCGACGATGGAGCCTTCTTCGCCTGGGTTTGCGTACACGGTCATGAGGTTGACACCTTTCTTCCAGATGGTGCAGCCGTTGCAGCTAATGAGCGGTGTATTGCACATTCACCCCACGCATTATGAACGCGGTCACAACGGCGTGCCGATATACTACGACATCATAGCGTGATCTAGAGCATAAATAAAGGTTTTACAGAATAAAATATCCCCACAGAAACCAATGGGATTCATCAGCTTCTGCGGGGATATCAGCGACAACCGATTTTACGGGACGACGCTAGTCGGATTAATTCCGGCGTCCACGTCCACGGCGCGACGAGCGCGGCTCCCACATCACCACGGCCGAAGACCGCGGGACGTGCACCAACTCGCCTTTGCTCGAGGTCGCCCGCGCCGGCGCCGAACTCGATGCAGAGCGCAGTTTGCCGCGTAGCTCTTCAACCTCGGCGGCCAACTGGTCACGTTCTTCTTCCAGCGCATCACGCTGTTCCGTCAGCTCAATGATGGCCTTGATTCCAGCGAGATTAACGCCTTCATCTTGGGAAAGCCGCTGGATTTTCCGCAGCATCGCGATATCGCGCTGCGAATAACGACGCCCACCACCGCGGGTGCGTGCCGGTGTCACCAGCCCGAGCCGGTCATAGGTTCGCAGGGTCTGCGCGTGCATTCCAGATAGTTCAGCAGCAACGGAGATGACGAAGACCTCGCGGTATTCTTCACGAAATTCCTCTTGCGAATCGTTCGCCATGGTGTTGTCACCTCCTGTGGTTGCTTGTCGTTATTTATGTGGATTTCCGGCCCAACCTGCGCGGGCATCAAAACCGGAATCTTTTTCTGCCTGGGCGTAGGTGCGCAAACTAGATTTCGCGGCATCATCCAACGACGTTGGCACCGTTACCTGCACTTTCACGTGCAGATCACCATGCTTGCCGGAAGATTTCTTGATGCCTCGGCCACGCACCCGCAGGGTGCGACCGTCGGCCGTTCCCGCCGGGATTTTCACCCGCACCGGCGCGTCTAGTGTCGGCACGGTGATCGTATCGCCGAGCGCGAGCTCCGCGAACGATACCGGGACCGTCAACACCAGGTCATCGCCGTCACGGGAGAAGACTTCGTCGTCACGAACCTTAACCGAAACGAACAAATCCCCGGATGGCTTGCCCTGCGGGCCAGCCTCACCTTGGCCTGCCAGGCGGACTTTTTGCCCATCGACGACACCGGCCGGGATCCGCACGGTAATCGAACGAGTCCGGTTCACGGTTCCGCTTCCCGAGCACGTCTCACAGGGGTCCGGGATCTTCGAACCAGTGCCGTCGCAGTTCGAGCACGGCTGAGAAAAGCCGAATGCTCCACGGTTCTCGCTGGTATAGCCACTGCCATTACATCGGCCACAGGTGGCCTGCTTCCCAGATTTCGATCCGGAGCCGTGGCAGGTGGTGCACGGCGCATTGCCGCGCAGCTCTAGCGGGATCGTCGTGCCTTTCGCAGCTTCTCGAAAGTCGAGCGTAATGGAGGTTTCGACGTCGGCGCCTCGCGTCGGCCGAGCTTGGTGCCCACCAGCACCGCCGCGGTTAAAGAGGCCGCCGAAGATGTCACCCAGACCGCCGTCTTCAAATGCTCCTCCAAATCCGCCAGCCCCGGGCGCCCCGCCCGAGAAGAAGCCGTCTTGGCTTTGCGACGAGCGGCGAAACCCGCCGGGAAAGCCGGCGCCTCCAAACCTGCCGCCCCCAGAACGCAGCATCGCTTTGAACTCGTCGTATTCCTTGCGCTTCTTGTCGTCGCCAAGCACGTCGTAGGCCGAAGCGGCAGCCTTGAACTTGGCGAGTTTTTTCTCATCGTCCGGGTTCGTATCTGGGTGATTTTCCCGGGCGATTTTGCGGTAGGCCCGGCGGATCTCAGCTTTTGAGGCATCGGAGGAAACGCCTAGGTCCCCGTAATAATCCTTATCGGCCCATTCACTTTGGGACATGGTTCGTCCCCTCCTTCCTCATTGTTTACTGATTGTCGCCTTCTGGATCAGAGATGATCACCATGGCATTGCGCACCAGGCGGTCTCCGACCTTGTAGCCCTTGCGCAGGACAGTGCCGACGACTTGCTCATCGCCGCTGGACAGATCCTGCACGGCTTCGTGGATTTCTGGATCAAAAGCCTCGCCGGGTTCACCGAACGTGACCAGGTTTTGGCCTTTCAGCGTCTCCCGGAATTTGGATCCGAACTTCTCCAGTGCGGAGCCTTCTTCCAAGTCGCCGTGCTGTTTCGCTAATTCCAGATCATCCAAGATCGGGAGCAGGGAGCTCAGCACTGAGGCTTTGGCAGATTCAGAAACGCTCTGGCGTTCCCGATCGCTGCGGCGGCGGTAGTTGGTGTACTCCGCGTTCAAGCGCTTCAGGTCATCGGTGCGCTCATCGAGCTGTCGCTGCAGAGACTGTTCTGGGGTTTCTGCCTCTTGCGCAGCTTGCTCGGCGTCAGCTTCGCCAGCTGTCTCTTCCGCATCAGCTGCAGCTTCTTCTGCTTCATCAGCGACCGCATCGCGAGCAGCCGCGCCCGCAGCCTCTCCTTCGGGAGTGCTGACTGGCTGTTCTACTTCATCAACCTCGGGTTCCACAGCGACGTCGTCGGCAAGCCCTTCGGCACCGGCACCACCGGATGGCTGGCCGGTTTCTTGCTGGGTCGCCTCAGCGGCTTCCGCAGCGGCCTCGGCTTGTGCGGCAGAGGTAGCCTCTGGGTCCGTCACGTCCGGGGAACCGGGGTTATCCGGCATCTCGTCCCGGTTGGTCATTTACTTCTCACCCTTTGCTGCATCGTCAGAGTTGTCGGCGTCGTCTTCGTCAACAACTTCCGCATCCACAACATCGTCGTTGCCAGCCTGGCCGGCATCGCCGTCAGCCTGTGCCTGTGCGGCCTCAGCTTCGTACATTGCCTGGCCCATGGCCTGGGATTCAGAAGACAGCTTCTCGACGGCGGACTTGATGGCCTCGATGTCGTCGCCCTTCAACGCCTCGTCGACAGCATCGGCGGCTTCGGTGACCTTGTTCTTGGTCTCTTCGTCGATCTTCTCGCCGTTGTCCTCGAGGAACTTGCGGGTCTGGTAAGCAGTGTTTTCCGCGTTGTTGCGGGTCTCCTGCTCTTCACGACGCTTCTTGTCTTCTTCAGCGTGCGCTTCGGCGTCTTTCACCATCCGATCGATTTCTTCATCGGACAGGCCGGAGCCTTCCTGGATCTTGATGGTGTTTTCTTTGCCAGTGCCCTTGTCCTTTGCGGAAACGGACACGATGCCGTTGGCGTCGATATCGAAGGTGACCTCGACCTGTGGAACACCGCGTGGCGCTGGGGCGATGCCACCGAGCTCGAAGGAGCCCAGCAACTTGTTGTGCTGCGCCATCTCGCGCTCACCCTGGAAGACCTGGATCTGTACGGATGGCTGGTTGTCTTCCGCGGTGGTGAAGGTCTCGGACTTCTTGGTTGGGATGGTGGTGTTGCGCTCAATGAGCTTGGTCATCACACCACCCTTGGTTTCGATACCCAGCGACAGCGGGGTGACATCCAGCAGTAGAACGTCCTTGACGTCACCGCGCAGAACACCTGCCTGCAGGGCAGCACCGGAAGCAACGACCTCATCTGGGTTAACGCCCTTGTTTGGCTCCTTGCCGGTCATTTCCTTAACCAGCTCAGCGACTGCTGGCATACGGGTGGAACCACCGACCAGAACGACGTGGTTGATGTCGCCGATGCCCAGGTCTGCGTCCTTGATGACCTGGTTGAATGGCTTCTTGGTGCGATCCAGCAAGTCTTGGGTGATGCGCTGGAATTCGGTGCGGGTCAGAGTCTCATCCAAGAACAGTGGGTTCTTGTCGCCATCGACAGTGATGTATGGCAGGTTGATCGAGGCCTGCTGTGCCGAGGACAACTCGATCTTGGCCTTTTCTGCAGCCTCACGCAGACGCTGCAGGGCCATCTTGTCCTTGGTCAGGTCAATGCCGTTGGCCTGCTGGAATTTCTCTGCCAGCCAGTCGACGATGCGCTGATCCCAGTCATCGCCACCAAGGCTGTTGTCACCAGCGGTTGCAACAACTTCCACGACGCCGTCGCCAATTTCCAGCAGCGAAACGTCGAAAGTACCGCCACCAAGGTCGAAGACCAGGATGGTTTGTTCTTGCTCGCCCTTTTCCAGGCCATAAGCCAGCGCCGCTGCGGTTGGCTCGTTGACGATACGCAGGACGTTCAGGCCAGCGATCTGGCCAGCTTCCTTGGTTGCCTGACGCTGTGCGTCCTCGAAGTATGCCGGCACCGTGATCACGGCGTCGGTGACATCTTCACCCAGGTAGGATTCCGCGTCGCGCTTCAGTTTCATCAGCGTGCGAGCCGAAATTTCCTGTGGGGTGTACTTCTTATCGTCAATATCGGTGGTCCAGTCAGTACCAATGTGGCGCTTGACCGAACGGATAGTGCGGTCGACGTTGGTGACCGCCTGGTTCTTTGCAGACTGACCAACCAGGATTTCGCCGTTCTTCGCGAAAGCAACGACGGATGGGGTGGTGCGAGCACCCTCCGAGTTAGCGATAACCTTCGCTTCGCCGCCCTCCAGGACGGAAACGACAGAGTTCGTGGTTCCGAGGTCAATACCTACTGCGCGTCCCATTCTTGATTCTCCTTCGTGCAACTTGTGTGAACTTGATTGTCAGTGACTCAACTACAAACGAGACTGTAGCAGACAGCTTTTCAGTGTGCCAACTTTCTTGAGTCTAGGTCACTCAACTTATGTAACCAAGATACCCTCAGAGTTATTCCCGAGGCACTCAAGTTTGAGGAATTCGCTGTTCATCGACCATTTTTCACGCTGATGACATCACGTCTACAGCACAGAACACAGCGCAGAACGAGCACAACAGTGGGCTAGTGGGCGTTGCTGCCTCCCGAAAACCAACCACAAGATGACCGTTGCGGCCCTAGGGGCATGGATCAATACGCTGAGGCGATGGAGGCGAGGTGACATCAAGACTTTTGCGCCACAACATAGCCCAGACTGCATGCAATCAGCCCGATAATGCCAAATATTATTGCAAGAATTTCTTGTTCTCGGACAAGAAAAACCCCTGCAATAGGGTAAGCAACGGTTGCTAATAAAAATGAGCCCACACCGAGTTTTGATGGGTGCCCTACTAAAGGGTGGTTAGGTTTTTGTTTTCCAGCGGCTCTAGCAGCAGTAGCAGACAATATCGCTGCAACCACCATGATCAGCAGGGGATACCACATACCACCCAAAATACCTCAACTCAATTACCGCAGCCCATACCGCTCCTGCAAATTTTACTCTCCCAAACTGGGAAGGTTAGTGCCCCCACGTGAATCTTCCCTCATTTCCCATGCCAGGCACATAGCGCACCGCCCAATAGGTAGAGTGGCCAGCAGTGAAGACTCAATCTAGACCAAAGGATGTTGACTCCTATGACAGCTAACAAGACTGCTTATACTCCCCCGCAAAACAGCCAAGATATCGAGGCTTGCGTCGAAGGTGCAGTAGAGCGCGCAAACGAGTGGCTGAAGGCCACCAAAGGTGAATCTTCGCGTTCCACCGAGCAGCTCGCCGATATGGTGCGCGACCCGGATGGCGTCAGCTTCACCATGGACTTCGTCGACCGCGTCATGCGCCCAGAAGACAACAAGGTAGCTGCAGACGCACTGTCGGACCTCGCGGAATCGCCAGAATTCCTGAGCAAGGTCGACGCCCTGATGGTCGGCGCCGGCGGCTTTTTCGGCCCGATCCTGCCGAACCTGGTGATGCCAGTCGCGCGTCGTCGTATGCGGCAGATGGTCGGCCACTTGGTGCTCGACGCTGAATCCGACGCACTGAACAAGATGCTGGACAACGCCGCCGAGCAGGGCCAAGAGCTGAATCTGAACCTGTTGGGTGAGGCCGTGCTGGGCGACGAAGAAGCGAAATCCCGCTTCGATCGCACCATGGAACTGGTGCGAAACCCACGCGTTACCTACGTTTCGGTGAAGGCGTCCTCGCTGTGTGCCCAGCTGAACCACTGGGACCACGACGGCTCCGTCGAGCGCCTGAAAGACCGCCTGCGTCCGATGTACGAAGAGGCCATCAGCCGCAAGCCGCAGGTCTTTATCAACCTGGACATGGAGGAATACCACGACCTCCACTTGACCATCCGCCTGTTCAAGGAGTTGCTCTCCGAGGATAAGTTCAAAAACCTCGAAGCCGGTATCGTCGTCCAGGCTTATTTGCCAGACGCTTTCGAGGCTATGCAGGAACTCGCAGACTTCGCCGTTGAGCGCGTGAAAAACGGTGGTGCACCGATCAAGGTCCGCATCGTCAAGGGTGCCAACCTTTCTCTCGAGCGCGTGGAATCCGAGGTCCACGGCTGGCCACTGGCCCCTTACCTATCCAAGGCAGAAGTCGACGCCAACTACATCCGTTTGCTGGACTACTTCCTGCGCGAAGAATACGCCGATGCCGTCCGTATCGGTGTTGCTTCCCACAACCTGTTCACCATGGGCTTGGCCGTTGAGCTGGCCGAAAAGCGTGGCGTTTCCCGCCAGATCGACGCCGAAATGCTCGCCGGCATGTCGCCAGCACAGGCCAAGGCCGTCCGCGATGTCGTCGGCCGCCAAATCCTGTACACCCCAGTTGTGCACATGAAGGACTTCGACGTTGCCGTTTCCTACCTGGTGCGTCGTCTGGAAGAAAACGCCGAGTCGCAGAACTTCCTCTACGCCCTGTTCGCTCCAGACGAGGCCAGCGACAAGGGCAAGACCCCAATGCAGGACCAGAAGGAGCGTTTCTACGCTTCGGTTCGCGATCGTTGGAAGACTTTCGCTGGCCAGCGTCGTCAGCAAGACCGCAACAACGAGACTGGCCGCCAAACCCCGAACACCGGCCGTTTCATCAACGAGCCAGACACCGACCCATCCCTGCGCGCTAACCGCGAGTGGGCGCTGGAAGCACTGGCTTCCGATCCAGGCGAGCACGGCGTCAAGTCCGTCACCGAAATCTCCGAGGTCGACGACGCTATTTCCACCGCCGTAGGCCTTGCCGACGACTGGGCAGCCCTATCCGGCGCTGAGCGCTGCGAGGTCCTGAACTCCGTCGGCGATGAGCTGGCGAAAGCCCGCGGCAAGCTGATCTCCGTCGCTGCTTGGGAAGCTGGCAAGGCCGTCGATCAGACGGACCCGGAAATTTCCGAAGCCATCGACTTCGCCACCTACTACGGCCAGCAGGCCATCGCGCTGGATCGCACCCAGTCGGTCTTCACGCCAAACAAGCTGACCGTCGTCGTTCCGCCATGGAACTTCCCAATCGCCATCCCAGTCGGCGGCATCACCGCTGCTCTGGCGGCTGGTTCCGCTGTCATCATTAAGCCAGCTCCACAGGTTGTGCACTGCGCCAAGGTTGCCGTCGACGCCATCCGCGCCGGCCTGGAAGCAGCAGGTCAAAACCCAGACCTCGTCCAGCTCGTCAACGCCGACGAGGGCGAAGCTGGTAAGCACCTGATCTCCCACGAAAAGACCGACGCCGTCGTTTTGACCGGTGCATCCGATACCGGTGCACTGTTCCGTTCCTGGAAGCCGGACATGAACATCTACGCCGAGACTTCCGGCAAGAACGCGATGATCATCACCCCGGCCTGCGACCCAGACCTGGCTGTTGAAGACCTCTACAAGTCCGCCTTCGGCCACTCCGGCCAGAAGTGTTCGGCATCCTCGCTGGCTATCCTGGTCGGTTCCCTGAAGGATTCCGAGCGCGTCAAGAACCAGCTGGTCGACGCCGTCAAGACCCTGAAGCCAGGCTTCGGTACCGACATCTCCGTCACCATGAACGGCCTGGTCGAAAAGCCAACCGAGAAGCTCTACCGTGGCCTGACCTACTTGGAGCCAGGCGAGAAGTGGCTGCTGAAGCCAGAGAAGCTCAACGAAGAAGGCACCCTGTGGTCGCCTGGTATTCGTGACAACGTCCAGCCTGGTTCCTGGTACCACCAGAACGAGTGCTTCGGCCCAGTCTTGGGCATCATGTACGCCGAGACCCTGGAAGAAGCCATCGAGTGGCAAAACTCCACTGGCTATGGCCTGACCGGCGGCATCCACTCGCTGAACGACGACGAAGTCGAGTACTGGATGGACAACGTTGAGGTAGGTAACGCCTACGTCAACCGCGGTATCACCGGCGCTATCGTGCAGCGTCAGTCCTTCGGTGGTTGGAAGAACTCCGTGCTGGGACCTGGCGCGAAGGCTGGTGGACCAAACTACGTCCGTCAGTTCGGTACCTGGTCCGAGGGCAAGCTGGAACACCACAAGGTGGAAATCTCCCCACGGATCACCCGTTTGCTCAAGGATCTGTCCGAGCGCTTGGACTCCCAGCTGTCTGACGACGACATCAACTGGCTGTGGCGCGCTGCCGAGCTGGATGCCAAGAACTGGCACAACGAGTTCGGCCGCTCCAACGACTACACCGGCCTGGTATCGGAGGCCAATATCTTCCGCTACCGCCCATTCTGGGAGCGCCTGCGCGTGCGCGTCGGCAAGGGCTACAAGCCACGCGAGGTTGCACGCCAGATCTTGGCATCCAAGATCACCGGTGTGGAGCTGAACATGTCCGCTACTCGCGAGATCGCTGAAGAGCTGCAGGCCATGGGCTTTGATTGCCAGGTTGCCAACACCAACGAGTTCGCTGCTGAACTCGGCGGTGTGCCATCGACCCGTGTTCGTGCGATCGGTGAGGTGGAGCCGGAAGCCTACCGTGCTGCGGTGAAGTCCGAGTCGGTCATCATCGACTGGGAGGTGCTTGCCGACGGCCGTCGCGAGCTGCTGCCTTACCTGCTGGAGCAGGCACTGTCTGTGACCATGCACCGCTTCGGTATCATCCGCCCAACCGGCCACATCCACCGCTAAATTTCTTTAGCACCACGTTGGCCGGCTAGTCGCCCTGGCCCGGTAACCGCCCTGGCGGCTGCCAACAGCCCCGGTAGTCACCAACCGCAAGTTTTTCTTGCTCGGTGATTACCGGGGTTCGTTCTGTTTTCCCTGGTAGGCTATAGTCATTTTGTGACTAACCACGATGATGCAACCGAGTCCGACAAGCAGAATGCGCAACAGCAAGCAGGGCACGATAGCGGGCAGAATTCCGAACCTGGCTCTACCCGTAACACCCATGACGCCGCCGGCCCGGCCAACCAGATCACGGGCAACGTCGGAGGTGCACCGGCACCAGGGCTGAGTAATATCACCCCTGACCGCAAAACCCCGGTCATCGTCGAGGATGTAGACCGCGCCGTGATTTGGGCCCGCGATGGCAAGACGATGGCGGCCTGGGCCTGGCGCATGATCATCACCATCGCAGCAGTGGCTCTGGCCTTGGTCATCGTGTATTTTGCCTGGCGAGCAATCCTGCCAGCGATTTTGGCGATTCTGGTCACTACCCTGCTGGCACCCGTCGCGAAGCTATTGCGGAGGATCAAGTTCCCAGCCGCGCTGGCATCGTTGACCACCCTGCTGGGTTCGCTCGGCATCGTCGTCGGAATTTTCGCCGCGATGGGCCCGACGATTCGATCTCAAGGCACCGAGCTGGTCAATGAAGCAGATCGTGGCCTGCGCGAACTGATGAAGATGACGGATCGGTTGCCGTTTGAACTGGACGTCAACCAGATTTCAGAATTCTCAGATAGCATCGTAAAATTCCTGCGCAACCAGTCCGGCACGATTGCCTCCGGCTTGCTCTCCGGCGTCTCGGTGGCCAGCACGTTAGTGATCACCATCGTCATTATGTTCGTGCTGACGTTTTTCTTCCTGAAAGATGGTGCAAAATTCTTGCCGTGGCTGCGCCAGTACACCGGGCATGATATCGGCTGGCATGCCACCGAGTTGCTCACCCGCATCTGGAACACCGTGGGTGGTTTCCTGCGCACCCAGGCGGCGGTCTCGTTCGTCGACGCCGTTTTCATCGGCCTCGGGCTGTGGATTTTGAACGTTCCACTGGCGTTTGTGCTGGCGACGATCACGTTCTTCGCTGGTTTCATTCCGATCGTCGGTGCAATCACTGCCGGAACCCTCGCGGTAGCGATCGCATTGATTTCCAATGGTCTGACCAACGCTTTGCTGGTATTGGGTCTGATCATTCTGGTGCAACAGCTGGAAAGCAACGTGTTGCAGCCGGTGCTGCAGTCCCGTTCGATGGGCATGCACGCTGCCGTCGTTCTGCTATCCATCACGCTCGGTTCCGCACTGGCTGGCATTGTCGGTACATTTCTGGCAGTGCCGATCGCCGCAACCGTCTCGGTTATCATGCGCTATCACTCGGAGATGGTGGGACTGCGTGCCGGTGACCTGACCATTGACGACATAGAAATTGCATCAAGCGAAAACGACTCCGACGCGAATTCGTCGTTATCCGCCTTTGAAAAAGTAAAACAATCGCTGACAGAATTGGCATCGCGGGCTGGCAAAGACAACTAACTGCAGCCAACTGAGCTCTAACTACAGTCAACTGAGCTGGAACCGACTAAGCTCCAGCACCATGGTCCACGCTGCATCTCAGTCATCTACCGCCAAGAACAACCGCTCCCGCTTGCCGACGTTCATCTTGGACTGCGATCCCGGCATCGATGATACTTTCGCGCTGTTTTACCTCTCTGCGCTGCATCACGCCGGCGAGATCAACCTGGTGGCAGTGACCACCACCGCGGGCAACACCACGGTAGAAAACACAGCCCGCAATGCCGCCTGGGTGCTCGCGCAATGCGCGCCACAGAACGCTCCGCACAACTACAATTCCGCGCCCACAATCCCCGTCGCCATGGGGCACCCGCGTCCGCTGCAGGTGCCGCTAGAAACCACCCCGGAAACCCACGGCCCGACTGGTTTGGGCTACGCCACCAGCACTTGGCCAGGCAGCGCCAATGAAGCCGACAACGACGACGCTCCCGCCGTGAAATTACACACCCCGTGGCAACAAACGTGGTCTGCTGCCCTGCACGCCCATGACGACGTCCACCTGATCGTCACCGGACCGGCCACGAATGCCGCGATCTTCGCGCAAGAAAACCCCGAGTTGTTCGCGCGTTTCAGTGCAATCACCGTCATGGGAGGTTCGGTCAATTACCCCGGCAATACGACACCGACCGCCGAGTGGAATTTTTGGGTCGACCCGCACGCCGCGCAGTACTTATTCGAAGCGACCACCGTGCCGATCACACTGTGTTCGCTAGAAGTCACCGAGCAAATGTTGCTGGCCCCGGCGCGTCTGCGCGAGCTACAACGCGTAATTTCGGATGCTGCGTGGGCAACGCAGCTAGAAGAGATCAGCCGGTTTTATTTTGAGTTTCACGATAGCGTCGACGAGGGCTACCAGGCACAAATCCATGATCTGCTCACCGCCATGATTGCCGTGGGCACCGTCGATACGATTTCCCAGGCAACACGAGTCACCGTCGAAGCAGATTCTGCGCTATTGCGCGGCACCAGCATCGCTGATCTGAAAAACCATTGGAAGAAACCACCCAACGCGCGGCTGATTCAGCACGCCGATATTCGCGGTGCTTTCGCGGAGCTTGATCGCGCGGCACGACTCTATCGCGCACCAGGGGGTTTAGGGTAATCTTAGCGCCATGAGTCAGCAGAATTACGATTTCAATAAATACTCCCATTACGACGAGGACGGCCTACCTAAGCAGGGATTTTCAGGTAAATTTCAAAAATCTGGTTATTCTTTCGATAACACCGGACAAGACTTCAACCAGTCGAACTACTCCAATTTCTCTGCACAGCACAACTACCCGCAGCAGCAAAACTACGGCTACCAAGGGATGCAACAACATATCCAATACGGCGATCCACAGTTGCCCCCGGGCTATAAGCAAAAATCCATGGTGGCAGCTGCCCTTTTTGCGTTTTTCTTGGGCAGCCTCGGCGCACACAATTTCTACCTGGGCAATACCAAGAAAGCCATCGCGCAGCTTTTAATGTGCATCTTCGGCTACATCACGGCAATCATTTTGGTTGGCTTCTTGATTCTAGGTGCGCTGTATATCTGGGTCATCGTCGAATTCGTGCTCATTCTGGCCCGCAGCGGCGATTACGCCAGCGATAACAATGGCGTACCGCTGAACTAGCTCCACACCGTCGTCAGTTACACTGTTGCAGCAACCAGCCGCTCGTCGGCAAGCATTTTCCGCCACACCCGAGGTGACATAGGGCAAAGGGCGGAAAATATTTATCTCGGTACCTGGTTTATTTATCTCGGTACTGGTTTTCCGCACCTTTACACGTCGTTTTCTAAGGAACTACCCCATGTCACCTGCGAAATCTTCTTCTCAACCGGCACAGCCGACTCAACCGGCTCAGCCTACGCAAACCGCGATTGCACTGCGCTGGCTGGGCGTGGCCGCTATTGCCGCAACCTGGCTGGTCCTGGTCTTTGCCCGCCCGACGGAATGGGAATCCGCCGGGTCTACACCCGCTATGTTCACGATGGCGGGTTATCTGCTGGGCACCGTCTTGCTGCTGATTTCCACGGTGCCGTATATCCCGGCGCGCACCTTGGCGATCATCCCGGTCGCTTTGGTGCTCAACATCGTGGTCGGCCAAGTCATCGGCGCTTCCGGCATCCCGCTGTACTTGGATGCTGTCGGTACGGTGCTCATCGCCGCACTGGCTGGCCCCTATGCGGGCTTGGCGACGGGCGCGCTCACCAACGTCGTCTGGGGTTTGATCGCCCCAGCGGCTCTGCCTTTCGCTGCAGGTTCGGCGGCCGTGGGCTGGCTCAGCGGTGTGGCGATCCACAAGTTTGGTGTGTTCCAGAAGCTGTGG
This sequence comes from Corynebacterium drakensteinense, assembly GCF_041224285.1. Classification (NCBI taxonomy): domain Bacteria; kingdom Bacillati; phylum Actinomycetota; class Actinomycetes; order Mycobacteriales; family Corynebacteriaceae; genus Corynebacterium; species Corynebacterium drakensteinense. The sequence goes on along the minus strand of NZ_JAXOFP010000007.1, from coordinate 7,121 downwards.
CGCCTGATCGTCTCCGGTGCGCTCATCGGTATCATCTCTGGCGCACTCGCTGCACCGGTCGCTGCGTTCGTTTACGGCGGCACCGCCGGTGTGGGTACTGGTGCGGTGGTCTCGCTATTCCGTGAAATGGGCCAATCCCTGCTGGCATCGGTCACGCTGCAGTCGTTCATCTCCGATCCCCTGGATAAGATTCTGGTCATGCTTATCGTCTGGGCTGCGTGGAAGGCGTTGCCGAAACGCACGCTGCGTCAGTTGTTGCCGCCGCAGCACCGCGCCGAAGCCGAACACAGCTAATATCCAGTGCGCTTCCTGCATCCCCTCACGGTTATCGTTATCGGGGTTTCGGCGTGGGTTGCCGCATTATCGATTTCCTGGCCGTGGCTACATCTCGCAATCATTGTTGTGGGCTGGGCCGCCGGCATCGCGGGATCACGCACCGTAGCAGTCCCGGCAACCTCGATTGCGTTGTCGATCCCCGCGGGCCTATCGATGTTGCTGGTCCACGCCCCGCACGGCGAACACCAGATCGCGCCTTTGCTCACGTCCGACGGTCTGGTCACCGCTGGCGAACTTGCGCTCCGTTTCTGCGCGTTGATGACGTCTCTGCTCGCGGTCATGGCTAACGTGCACATCCCGGATCTACTCAAAGCGCTCCAGCACGCTGGCCTGCACCATTCCGTTGTTTATGTTCTCGGCTCTTCCCTGCAATTGCTCCCGCAAGCCAGTGTGCTGATCCGCGAAGTTTCCACCGCCAATCGGCTAGCCGGACGCAAAGTTGGGTTCACCAACGTCGTCCCACACATGGTCATCCCCCTGATCACTCGCCTGCTCACCCATGGCGCCGACCGCGGCATGATGCTGCAAGGCATGGGCTATGACTCCCCTGGTCGTCGCACCGTGCTCTACCCCGTCCGCGCGCGTCGCTGGGAGATTCTGTTGCGCATCGGTTTTCCCGTACTCACCGTCTGGTTGGTGGTGCTCGCATGGAGCTAGCTACGTTGCACCAGCAAGTAGAGGCCGAAAAGTTCTGTCATTACCTGCTTGCCGACGACCACGACGCCTGGCAAATCGCCCAAGACTACTGCGATTTTTTGCGTGAAACCCCTGGGCTTGCCGACGCCGATACGCCCCGCGTGTTGCTGTTGGGCTATGAGATCGGCTCGGCCGTTTCACACCTGCGCGATACCGTCATCGAAGAGATCGCCCAGCCGCTCGAACAGCAGGGCGTGCCTGCTGAAAAGATGGAACGGCTGTGCCTGGAAATCCTGGAGCAGCTGGGGTTACGCGAGCTCGCCTTCGCCCACCCTGCGCAGTTGTCCGGTGGGCAGACCCGGCGCATGCAGGTTGCGAGTTTCTTGGCTGCTGCCCCGGAGGTGATCGTGGCATGCGAGCCCGGCGCGGGCTTGGACCCGGCTTCGGAGTCTGCGGTACTGAAAGCATTGCGCGATTATGCAGCAAGCGGCAATGGGGTGGTGTTGTGCTTGGATTACGGCGAGACGAGTCCACACGAGTCTGCACCGCCGGGTACGGAGCGTACGGCCGTAGCGCCCGGAGCAATCGTTACCGAATGGAACGACATTCAAGCCGAACGCCGCGCCCCACAGCGTCGCTGGTGGCAATTCGCGAAAAACACCGGTGATGCCCGTGAGTTTTCCAGCCAACCACTCAGTATCACCGCCCGCGCCGGTGCGGTGTGCTGGTTGCGCGGGGAAAACGGTGCCGGAAAAACCACGCTGCTGCGGCAACTCGCTGGCATCACCCCGAAGACCGGCAAGGATATCGACGTGGATACCGGCACGAATGCCCAAGCCGCGTCCAATCCCAAAGCAACGGTCTCGTTGACGCTGCAGGATCCAACCGCACAGGTGCTGGATGCGTCGGCAAGCGAGATGCTGGACGACGAGGGCCTCTGGGAAATCATTAGCCCCGCCCCGGATACCACCGCGAGCGCAGCCCATGGCCACGGCTCTGGCCCGGAAACCCTGAACCCGGATGCGCACCCGCTGGATCTCAGCCCTTCCCAACTGCGCCTGCTGCAAGTGGCGTCGGTCGTTGCGCAGCGTCGGCAAGTAGTTTTGCTTGACGAACCAGATGTGGGTCTCACCCCGGCTGATCGCAGGCGCCTGCACCAGCTGCTACACAATTGTTTGGCAGCCGGTGGCGCGGTGATCATGAACTGCCACGATCCCTCATTGTTGCAGGATGTGGCAACGTACGCGGAGGTTACCGAAGCAAAAATCGCGCGGGCATCCGCCTAAGGCATAGGGTTAGGGCATCCGGCTAAGATATTGGCATGAGCACCCCGTTTAATCAGAATGATGATTCGATCCGGCTATCCGATGCCGACCGCGACCACGCCATGAATGCGTTGGGCCACGCGCTGGCGGAAGGCCGTTTGCAGATCGATGAATTCGACGAACGGTGCACCGCCATCGCCCAGGCGCAGTACCAGCGCGATCTGGATCAGGTATTCGTGGATCTTCCTTTCACCCAAAATCCCGTCGACCCGGTCAGTGCCACTGGCAACATTGGCGCTGGCGTCGAAAAGTATTATTCCGAATCGCAAGTGGCCCGTGCCCGCGAAGCCGGGAAGAAACCACGCCTGGGCACCGCGCTGCTGACCTCACTGGCGGGCATGATCGCGTTTCCGGGGTTTCTAACGCTTGCTCTCGAAGCGGGAAGCACAAGCAACGCGGTGGTGTTCGGCGGGCTGGCGATGCTGACGGTTTTCGTGGTGCCGGCGGTGTGGATCGCGCTGTATATTCTGAAAATCGGGCCAGACTCGTGGCACCGCCCCTCGCCTGCGCAACTGGAGCGGCAGCGTCGCAAAGAATTGCGCGCGGCCGAGGCTGATCGCCGCGCCGAGGAAAAAGAGCTGACTCGCCAGCAATGGGCGGAGCGCCGAGCGCAGGCTGCAGAATTGGGCGGCGATGCTTTCAATGTGGCGCAAAAAGCAGCGCGTGAACAGTTGAACAAATGGAAAAAGCGTTAGCGTTTTTGGCAAGATGGAAGAATGAGTCATCCACGTCACCCTGCCCGCATTTTTGATCAATCCGACAAGATCAAGAATATGGCCTACGCGATCCGTGGCCCCGTCGCGGATCTGGCCGAGCGCATGGAGGCGGACGGCCACCGCATCCTGAAGCTCAACACCGGCAACCCGGCGACCTTTGGTTTTGATGCCCCGGATGTGATCATGCGGGATATGATTTCGGCATTGCCGACCGCCCAGGGTTATTCCACTTCCAAGGGCATTATTCCGGCGCGCCGGGCGATCGTCACCCGCTATGAGCTGGAGGATTTCCCAGCGTTCGATATTGACGATGTCTTTTTGGGCAACGGCGTTTCCGAACTGATCACCATGACCACCCAGGCGCTGCTGAACGACGGCGACGAGGTACTGATCCCGGCCCCGGATTATCCGTTGTGGTCGGCGGCGACCTCCCTGGCTGGTGGCGTTCCGGTGCACTATCTGGGCAATGAGGACGACGGCTGGAACCCGGATATTGAGGATCTGAAGTCCAAGATCACCCCGAAGACCAAAGCGCTGGTGATCATCAACCCGAATAACCCCACCGGTGCGGTCTATTCGCGTGAGGTGTTGCAACAGCTAGTGGATATCGCCCGCGAGCACCAGTTGCTTTTGCTTTCCGACGAGATCTATGACCGGATTCTTTACGACGACGCCACACACATTTCCACCGCGTCCTTGGCACCGGATTTGGTGTGCATTACTTTCAACGGTTTGTCGAAGGCTTACCGTGTGGCCGGTTACCGTGCCGGCTGGATGGTGATCACGGGCCCGAAGCGGAATGCTGCTGGTTTGATCGAAGGCTTGGAGATGCTGGCTGGTACCCGTTTGTGCCCGAATGTGCCAGCGCAACACGCGATCCAGGTGGCACTGGGTGGGCAGCAGTCGATTTACCAGTTGACCGGCCAGGGCGGGCGGTTGTTGAAGCAACGGGATATCGCTTACGAAAAGCTCAGTGAAATCCCGGGGGTATCCGTCGTCAAGCCAAAGGGTGCATTGTATTGCTTCCCGAAGCTGGACCCGAATGTGCACGAAATTCATGACGACGCGAAGCTGATGCTGGATATTTTGAAACAAGAAAAGATTCTGATGGTGCAGGGCACAGGCTTTAACTGGCCGCACCCGGATCACTTCCGCGTGGTCACGCTGCCGTGGGCGTCACAGCTCGAGAATGCGATTGAGCGCTTGGGTAATTTCTTGGCTAGTTATCGGCAGTAGCATGGTTCTTTCGCTTGTCCCGCCAGATCGCTACCGGGAAATTGAGGGCCAGCAAACCGATAAATGAGCCAGCAAAAGCCATCACGGTACCGATACCTTGTTGGCTTGCCGCTCCGAATGATTCCAAATACGCTTCACCGAAAGCAATTCCCGATGACATCGCGAGCGGTGAGAGGAAACCACCCAACAAGGGGATCGCGCACCACATGTTAATCATGATGGAAACTCCCCCTACGCTAAGAATGCACAGCGCAATCTGCCAGTACGGATAGGTTCCCGGAAAAGATCCCGCTCCTTCTAAACCTGGGCTAGCCGACCAGCTTAACCAGGCTGCAGCAAGCACAGGCCCCAAAATGAAACCAGCGAACCAACGGCTCAATAAAAATACGGAAAACGGCCATTTCAGTTGGTCTATGTTATTTCGGTTTTCTACAGAGAAACGGAAAGCAAGATATAACGCCAACAGAGCAACTGCAGTAGGCAAAACAACCGCAAATCCTGCGATATTGATAAATCGTTCTACGTGAAAGTCCATTTTGTCCTCAATCTTTGCTAAAGGTTATCACGCTGAGCAAGATTAACCACCGCGAAATATGACTCACGTGTGTAAATTGGCGTTGCCCGCAAATAGCATAGTAGTTTCACTGGGCGTTACCCTCTATTCTTGGCTTGTTTTTGCGAAACTTCCATATCGAAAGAGGGAGATTGACCACTATTAAAATTAGAGTGCCAACAACAGAAGTGTAAGCCGTTGCTAAACCGCTAATATTGTCGGGCACAGTAGATTCAATAACAACGAACACTGTAGCCATTCCCATCGTAATTCCCAATGGCACAGTTATCCCAGGTACGAGCAAAAGACGGTTCTTAAGATTAAGTATTACCGAGATAATTATTGCAGTCCCAACTAGCCCGAATGCTTGCCAATACGAATATTCACCCGGGGGGCCGATACGGGGCATATTATTTTCTACATACCCAGACCAACTTAACCAAGCAAAAGGTAAAATAAGTCCCACACAATAACCTGGCACCCCAGATTTTAAGACTTTTACAAAGCCTTCCCAATATGAATAGTTTTTCAATTCATCTGAAGGCAACTCTTGAAAGAGTGCATATCCTACAGCGACTCCTACGGACATAGGTAGCAAAAGAAATATACCCGACCAAATCAAGAAAAACTGTAAATTAAAGTTCTCAATATGATCTAGTATAATCGATACCCATCCCAACTTACATGAACTGGACATGCCCATAAACCACACCATCTTCACTCGATAACCCCTGCCCCACCGCAGCGGGAGAAACCACACCACCGAAACACAATACCCCGACAACCACAGCCGAAACCATTCTGCGTCGAAAAACGTTTAACATGGCTCAAACAACTTTCTTCTATTCTAATGATTAAGATCACAGTAAAGCTTTCTATTCAGATAGCAATACCTTTCAACAAAAACAATCAATAAAACCAAAAACAACACCCCCTGACTACCCCCATTATTCACAAGTAGTCTCGCAATTAGGGATGGTTAACAGTGAAAATCCATCTCCCGCGTACCTCTTATACAACCCGTGCGTGTTCACGTGGGTTATCCACCTTATACAGCAGCGCCAGGCCGACGGCCAGGATCGTCGCGATCGCCAGAATGATCGCGATATTGTTGCCGAGCAGTGCCAAGAAAATGCTGATCATCACCGGTGCTAAAAACGACACGCTGCGCCCGGCTGTGGCATACAGGCCAAATAATTCCCCTGCTTTTTCTGGTGGGGCAATTCGCCCAATAAAACCACGCGACGACGCCTGGGCAGGCCCAACGAACAAACAAAGTCCAAGACCAAAAATCCAGAATGCGAGCGTCGGAGTGATCGGTCCACGCTCTTCACTAAAAATGAGCAGCACCACGGCCGTCGCCAAGAGCGCCCAAAGACTCGCACTGATCACGAATTTAGGCCCCAGCCGGTCGTCCAACCAGCCACCCAAAAACGCCCCGAGCGCAGAGATCACGTTTCCCGCGATGCCGAAAATGATGACATTGGCCGAGGAAATGCCGTACAGCGTTGTGCCCAGGATCGCGCCGTAGGCAAAGACTGCAGAAAGGCCATCGCGGTAGATCGCCGAGGACACCAGGAACCAGAAAGTGTTGCGGTCGTCGCGCCACAGTCGAACGATGACTGCGAGCAGGCGTCGGTAAGATTGCGCAATACTGACGTGCTCGATGGTGTTTTTATCTGCAGTTTTTTCTTTGTGGAGCAGCAGCGGGAGCGCGAAAATTAAAAACCAGGCAGCAGAAACCACGGCGACGGCGCGAATATTCAGCGCTTCGTCTTCCCCAATGCCAAAAATGTGCGGCGGCTCGCCCGCGATCAAGCTCAGGTACACCAACATCAACAGCCCAATACCACCCAGGTAACCAAAGCCCCAGCCGATGCCAGAGATCCGCCCCATGTTCCCCTCGCGGGCGATGTCGACGATCATCGCGTTGTAGTTCAGGTTGGCGAATTCGTCGAAAAGCGTCAGGGCAGCCAACAAGCTCACCCCGAGCAGCAGAAATCCTGGTTCTGGCTGCACGAAGAAACACGCCGCCATCAGCCCCACCACCAGCAAGGTGTGCACGATCAGCCACAGCTTGCGCCTGCCGGTTTTATCCGCGCGCTGCCCAATCACCGGGGCGGTCACCGCAATAATGATACCGGCGATAGCGTTAGCGCTGGTCAGCCACTGGGTGCCGCGTTCGTCGGCGCCGAAGACGTCGGAGGCCAGGTAAGTACCGAAGACGAAGGTGACCATCACCGCCGACACCGAGACGTTGCCCCAACTCCAGAGGAACCAGCTGGCAATCATGGATTTGCTGGAGGCGGGGGAGGGGGA
>NZ_JAXOFP010000006.1:0-131626 GCF_041224285.1 Corynebacterium drakensteinense | reverse complement strand
CAGGGGCTACGTTTTCCCCGCGCATGCGGGGATGAGCCGTGCACGCGGTTCGTTTCGGATGATGTGGAATTGTTTTCCCCGCGCATGCGGGGATGAGCCCCGCAAGGCCGGGCTGAATTTAGAGCGCCCTAGGTTTTCCCCGCGCATGCGGGGATGAGCCCCGCGCTGAAGTCGGTTGATGAAATTGACGTGGGTTTTCCCCGCGCATGCGGGGATGAGCCCGGATCATTAAAATCATGCCCATAAAGCACCGGGTTTTCCCCGCGCATGCGGGGATGAGCCTAACAGTGATGTAATCCACAAATGGTGTGAATAGTTTTCCCCGCGCATGCGGGGATGAGCCTAGATTCGATGCCATGGTGGAAGTCCTTACGGTGTTTTCCCCGCGCATGCGGGGATGAGCCCATTTCAAAGACATGCACGACGATACCGCCGCTGTTTTCCCCGCGCATGCGGGGATGAGCCCACAGCTGACCATCTCGTACCACGATCGCTAGGGTTTTCCCCGCGCATGCGGGGATGAGCCGAATCACCATGCCGAAAAAAACACCACAGAACAGTTTTCCCCGCGCATGCGGGGATGAGCCCCCATCAATTTTCGTCACATTGACGAAACAACCGTTTTCCCCGCGCATGCGGGGATGAGCCCCGCTCATTGATAGCCATCTCTGCACAGAGTTGAGTTTTCCCCGCGCATGCGGGGATGAGCCCGCGTCGATGAGCGCCCATACGCCCAGTCCACCGTTTTCCCCGCGCATGCGGGGATGAGCCCGCTGGGGTGTGATGATGTGGAGGTTATCGAGCGTTTTCCCCGCGCATGCGGGGATGAGCCCCAGCCCCCACTATCCGGCAACCGCATCGGCTCGTTTTCCCCGCGCATGCGGGGATGAGCCGTCCACAGAGATGACAGACGTTGCCATACGTGGGTTTTCCCCGCGCATGCGGGGATGAGCCTAGATTCGATGCCATGGTGGAGATCCTTACGGTGTTTTCCCCGCGCATGCGGGGATGAGCCCCACCACAGAACAACGCACTGTTCGATGTCTCCGTTTTCCCCGCGCATGCGGGGATGAGCCTTGCGCCCGCCGTATTTATGGAAGTTGTCATATGTTTTCCCCGCGCATGCGGGGATGAGCCCAAGCGCTACCTCACGCTGCTAGCAGAACGGAAGTTTTCCCCGCGCATGCGGGGATGAGCCCGTGCCCCATAAAGCCGCCGGGGTGTACTACTGGTTTTCCCCGCGCATGCGGGGATGAGCCCGCCGGATGCGGCCGCGATAAACGCCACGATCAGTTTTCCCCGCGCATGCGGGGATGAGCCTCCACGATAGCCTCCGGCTGCAGCACAAGGCCCGTTTTCCCCGCGCATGCGGGGATGAGCCGGCAGCGATTTTCGACAGCGACTCGGTGCGAACGTTTTCCCCGCGCATGCGGGGATGAGCCCCGGCTGTGGGACTCGGTTTCGTGGAGCGGTGAGTTTTCCCCGCGCATGCGGGGATGAGCCCTTGAGCGTGGTACGTCGGGTACTGATTATCTGGTTTTCCCCGCGCATGCGGGGATGAGCCGGGTACGGCTTTTGGCCTGGAGGAAGCCGCAACGTTTTCCCCGCGTATGCGGGGATGGGCGCTTCTCAGGAGCAGTTTTAGATTTTGTGATTAGAATAAAGAACTTTGGATAATTGATATTCCCGTTGTACTACTTTTCTGCACGAGGATATTTTCCCTATTTCTATCATTTGCAACCTTTTGTGGAAAATATTCCAACCATTTTTCTAATGGTAGAGATAGATTAAGTTTTGTACTGTACACATTGTCGCCTATTCTTTAGGTATTGGTTATATATGCAATAGTGAAATCGTATATACCGTACGGTGTTTTCCGCTTTTGGGATTTTTGATATTTTCCGCAGGGAATACGCGTCAGAACTATAGAACTTCGGACCGAAATACCTTGGGATGCCAAGGAATAATTTTTTAGGGCACTTCACTGTATGCAGCTTCCTCGCGTGTGCGTGATGCGCTGGTGATTACTACCCACGGTGAAGCAAGCGCGCTGCTGCCGGATGATTCGCGCGCTACGGAGCATGACACCTTAACTTCCCACATAACATAACACTGGTGTTATGTTGAGTGTTATGCTCGCATTATGGAACCTGAGCAGCTGCGAGAAATGATTCATCACCTGCGCATAGTTGGGGAAACCCAGCGGGTGGAGGTGAAATCACGCGTCGGCAAGAACGTACTAGAAACCCTGTCTGCCTTTTCCAACGACGACGGTGGCATCATACTGGTGGGCCTCGATGAACAGAACGGATATTTTCCCATCGAGGGTTTCGATAGCGCGCAGGCCACCGATGCAATTGCGACGCGGTGCGAGCAACTGACCCCGGTTGTGCGCCCAGATGTGTCCACCCATGTTCTTGACGGCAGCAAACTGGTTGTTGTCGAAGTGGAGCCGTTGCGTCGGCAAGATAAACCTTGTTATGTCTCTGAGAGGGGTTTATATAAAGGAGCCTATACCCGCACCGGTGATGGCGAGCGGTTGCTCAAGCAATATGAAATTGATCGGTTGTTGGAAGAAAAACAACAGCCGAACTGGGATTATGGGCCGGTAGAACAAGCTGGCCCGGAACACCTCGACACCGAGTTACTGGAGTCTTTTCTGCGTCGACAAAAAGAGCTGCGCCCAAAAACGTTCGCGCAGGGTAGTGATGTTGCGCAGCATCGGCTTGGGGTGCTTGCCGACGATCACCCGACCTTCGCCGCGCTGTTGACGATGGGGGATTATCCACAGCAATTTTTCCCGCGGTTGACCACGGCATTTGCTCTCATTCCTGGTACGGAAATTGGTGAACTTGCCGACGGCGTGCGGTTCCTTGATAGTGTCACTTTGCCGGGAACCATCCCGGACATGGTAGAAGCTGGCATCGCTATGGTGCGCAAAAATATGCGTACTGCCAGCAAGATTGGCGAGGTCTATCGCACCGACATGCCGGATTACCCGTTGGAAGCTGTGCGCGAGGCCTTGGTGAATGCGCTGATGCACCGTGACTATTCACCGGAAGCGCGCGGCAGTCAGGTGCAGATCATGATGTACGAAGACCGGCTGGAAATCACTAACCCAGGTGGTCTTTACGGTGGTGTGACCACCGGAAATCTAGGAGAGGCTGGTGTGACTAGCTCGCGCAACCAGCGTCTTTCAACGTTCTTGGAAGAGCTTCGCTTCGATGATGGTGGTCCTGTTGCGGAAAACAGGGGTTCTGGTATTGCGGTGATTGAACAAGCACTTGCGAAAGCGCTCATGCCACCACCGAAATACAAAAACTCCCTGACGCATTTCACTATCACTTTTTATAAACGGCGAGTGATCCAAGAAGAGCGCCATGGAACCGCTACTGACCAGGTGAAGCAGCTGTTGGGAGAAAAGGAATCATGGTCGACAACAGAGTTGGTCAACGAAACCCAGCTGAGCCGAACGGCCGTACAAAAAGCGCTCAACACACTGGTAAAAACCGGTTATGCAAAACCTACCGAACCACAGCGCAGCCCCAAGCAGCGCTACCGCGTCGTGAAGAATGAGGGCGGTAAGAATGAGTCCGGTGACCCCGATGCCCGAACATAACACCTTAACTTCCCACATAACATAACACCAGTGTTATGTTGAGTGTTATGTTCAAGTTGGGGCTGAATCCGGCTTCTTTCTCTTTCTTTTTATTAAGCCTTGGATGATTTCAGCTGCAGCACTGATAGCGGTTATTGCTAGAAAAGCAGCAAAGAAGAACCAAGGAGATTCAGGGGAGGGAAGTGCGACCCACACTATAAAGATTGCAAATCCGCCAATGGCTATACCAAGTAGCCCATTGAGTAACGCCTTATGCATAATTAGCTTCTCCTTGTCTTATTCCTTGTAAGTGAACCATAGTGGCTTTCAGGAGACTGAAGCGCTTATTATCTTTTGTTCCAGCCGTCATCATCGGGGCAAAAATTGCAGGCTGTGCTGCTGGAGCTTATTTGGTGCGATTTTGAATGCAATTGGCCTTGGACACTTGGCTGGAGATTCTCGTCAATAAAGAGGTCAAACCCCAGCTTTAATGCCGCAGCTTCCGCACCGCGTGCAGCACCTGTGGCAGCCAGCTCGCCAGCAACAGCACCGCCAACAAGCGGATGATCTGGATCGCCACCACCTCGGCACCAGCACTGCCTTCCGCAGACAATGCCAACACAGTCTCCAGCGCGCCGGGGCTGGTCGCCAGATAAGCCTCGAAATAGGTGATGTCTAGCCACACCGTGAGCGGCCACGCGCTCAGCGCGCACACCGCCATCAGCGCACCCAAAAACGCGAACGTCGCAGGCAACTGCTTGGAGAAAAACGCCAGCGTATCGCGCTGCAACGAACCACCGCACACCCAGCCGATCGACAAAAACGCGACGATCGCCAAATACGCCGGCGGTGCCACCTCCACGCCCTCGGGAAGCACGGCGGCAGCCAGCACCGTCGCCAATAGCGGCCCCAATGCCGTCGGCGCAGGCACGTGCAACCGTCGCGCGGCAGGCTCGGCACCCAGGGCAATCGCGGCGAACACCAGCAGCATCCACCACGGGCTATCGTTGCTCAAGCCTTCCTCATGTAGCTGCTCGCTCATGAACAAGTGCACGATCACCGGCAGCGTCAGCGACAACACCAGTACCCGCAAAAACTGCGTGAGCATGACGTAGCGGAAATTCGCCCCGAAATCGATCGCCAGCGTCGATACCACCGATGCCCCGCCCGGCAACATCGACAGCACACCGGTCTCCGGGCTAATGTGCCGCGGCTGTGCACGCGAAAGCAGCACACCACCGGCCACCCCCACGGTCACCGTAAACACGGTTACGAACAACCCGGGAAGCAAGAAATGCAGCAGGTCAGCCGCCGGAATCTGCGTCAACGGCACCGCCGCCAGCGTCATGATGATGCCGCGGCCGAAACGATAAAACACCGGGTGCACATTCAGCTGCTCGCCCGTCGACAAGCTCCAGGTGCCAGAGATCAAAATCGCGGCGATAATCCACGCCGCCGGCAGCCCCACCGCATCCAACGTCCACCCGAGCGCCACCGAAGCGGGCGCGAGCAGGAACCACCGCCAGGATCGCGGCGTCCAGGATGGCAGTGCCCAGGAATGCAGTTTCATCGCTATCCACTGTAGCCGCCGAGCGGCCCTGCGAGCCCAGCCGCGTCCACTAAAATGTGATGCATGACTGATTCTACCAACGCACAGCAGAAAACCGCCCTGGTCACCGGCGCATCCTCCGGCATCGGTGCCGCCACCGCGAAAGCGCTTGCCGACGACGGCTGGCGCGTCGTCATCGCCGCCCGGCGCATGGACCGGTTGGAGAAGCTCGCTGCCGAGATCGGTGCCACCGCGCACCAGCTGGACGTGACCAGCCAGGAAAGCGTCGACAAGCTGGCGGCAGCCGTCGGACGCATCGACCTGCTGGTCAACAACGCTGGTGGTGCGATTGGGCTGGAATCGATCGCGGAATCTTCGCTGGAAGATTGGGATCGCATGTATGAGATCAACGTCGCCGGTACCGTGCGCGTGACCAAGGCGTTTTTGCCGTCGTTGCTGGCTTCTACCGATAACGCTGCAGGCGACAACGCCGGCCTGGTGGTCAACATCGGCTCGGTGGCTGGCTGGACCCCGTATGCCGGTGGCGCGGGCTATAACGCCGCCAAGCACGGGGTGCGGGCGTTCAACCGGGTGCTGCGCCTAGAAAATCCGGGGACGCTGCGGGTTACCGAGATCGACCCGGGCCGGGTGGCCACCGAGGAGTTCTCGCTGAATCGTTTCCGCGGCGATGCCGAGAAGGCCGCCGAGGTCTATGCCGACAAGCTGAACCTGAGCGCCGAGGACATCGCCGAGGCAGTGCGCTGGGTCGCGGCACTACCGGCGCACATGAACATCGACACCATGCAGATCACCCCTCGCGACCAGGTGTAATGGCGGCTGCGTTTAATGGCAGCCGCGGCGGTTCGGTAACCTGGCCGCTATGACGACTGCGGATAATTACCCCTCGATCCCCATTAGTGGTGCATCGATCAAGCTGGGCCAATTCATCAAACTGGCCAGCCTGGTGGCCACCGGCGGGGAGGCGAAAGAGCTGATCGCTGCCGGTGCGGTGACTGTCAACGGCGCACCCGTCGACAAGCGTGGCGCCGCGCTGCACCCTGGCGATGTGGTGTGCATTGACGACGAGTGTGTGGCTGTGGCTGCGGCCGACGATCTCGGCGACGATCTTGCCGACGACGATTACTTTGACGAAGCCACCGCCGACGACGATTTTGATCCCGAGAAGTGGAGGAACCTGTAATGCCCGCATTTATTGCCGAAGTTGGCATGCCTTATTGGACGGATCTGACTACCTCGAATCCGCAGGTTGCGGCCGAGTTTTATTCCGATCTGTTGGGTTGGGAGATCAGCGGTGATGATTACCGCATCGCGCGCCTGCAGGGTTTGCCGGTTGCCGGGCTGATTCCACAGCCGGAGGGCACGAATGCGCCGGATACCTGGGTGACGTATTTCTTGAGCGTCGATATCGCTGGTGATATCGCGAAGGTGCAGAAGCTTGGTGGCAGTGTGTTGGCGGACCCGCGCGAGGTGGAGTTGGGCACCATGACCGTGCTTGCCGACGCCGCCGGTGGCCTGTTTGGCCTGTTGCAGCCGAAGGGTGAGGATAAGTTCATCGCTGCTGGTGAGCCGTCCACCCCGGTGTGGCATGAGCTGACCTGCAATGCCGGTTTCGAGGACGCGGTGGAGTTTTATCATGAGCTATTCGACTGGGGTATCCGCACGCTGACCGACGACGAAGCCGATGCCGATGGCGTCTACCCGAATGGCACCTATGCCGCGGCGATGGCCGATGGTGCGCCTTTCGCAGGCCTGTGGAAGGCCGAGGGGCAATTCCCGCCGCAGGTCAAGGGCTTTTGGCAGACGTATTTGGGTGTTGCCGATGCCGATGCGGCCGCTGCCCGCTGCGCTGAGCTTGGCGGCGAGGTCATCCGCGAGCCGTGGGATTCGCCGTTCGGGCGCCTGTGTTTGATCGCGGATCCTACCGGTGCCACCGTCACTTTGTGCGAGGTAGAAGAAGCACCGGAGGAAGGTCGCGAAGAAGATCCCCTGGACGGCATCGACCTGCCGTAGTGATCGTTACTGTAGCTCGATCTGCCGTAAAGGGTTAGGTGTCTACTACACCTCTGTGGAGAAATCCCGCACCTTCTACTGGAGAAATCCACTAGGTTCTACCGGAGAAATCCACTAGGCAGAAGTGGAAAGATGCCGCAGCCTGCTAGGCTGAGAGTGTGCATGATTATCAAAAACGCCACCTTGACCAGTCAATTTCGACGGCGCTGGAGTCTGCCCCGGCTGTAGTGATCGCAGGCCCACGTGCCTGCGGGAAAACCGAAAGTGCCTCGCAGTTTTCGGCTTCCCAGATTTATCTCGATTCTGCAGATAAGCGGGCGGTGCTTGCGCGCGAACAACCCGCCACCGCGTTGCACGGCGAGACTCCGCGCTTGCTGGATGAGTGGCAAGTGGTGCCGGAAGTCTGGAATGAAGTGCGCCACGAGGTGGACCGTCGTCGGCAAGCGGGCCAATTTCTGCTCACCGGTTCTGCTACTCCTGATGAGCATCCAATGCGTCATTCTGGCGCGGGGCGGTTTCGTCGCTTACGCATGCGGACGATGACGTTACAGGAAACCGGTGATTCCACCGGGGAGGTGTCCTTGGCCGCGTTATTGCGTGGGGAATCACCTGCGATCGCGGAATCCGAACGTGATTTTTCCGAACTCATCGCGCGCGTTGTCCGAGGTGGATGGCCGGGCGCATTGACTATGTCGCACGAGGCGGCAGTAGAGATGAACCACTCGTATCTTGACGACACGTGTGAGCACGACTTTCCTTCTGTTGCTGGTCCGCGCCGGGATCCACGTCGGATCCGCGCGTTTCTGGAGGCGATCGCTGGTTTATCGGCACAACCTGCTACTTTTAGTGCGATTGGCCGCAGGATGAATGATGCTGCGGCACTGCCCATCGGCGAAACTGCGCCCTCTGTGCTGCATGATTTCGCCGAGCGTATGTTTTTAACCGAGGATCAACCAGCCTGGGCACCGAAGCTGCGTTCACGGACTGCCGCATTACAAACGCCGAAGCGCCATCTGTGCGATCCTTCGCTGGTAGCGGCACTACTCGGGGCGAATGCTGATCGGTTATTGGCAGAGCCCGAATCGCTCGGGTTTTTATTTGAAAGCCAGGTGGTCCATGATGTGCGAGTCTACGCGCAGAAAAATAAAGCGCGCGGGGTTTTTCATTACCGTGATTCGAAAGGCCGGGATGAAATCGATGCAGTTGTGGAAGCTGCCGATGGTGCGTGGATCGGGCTGGAGGTGAAGCTTGGCCAGCATGCCATCGACGCGGCAGCAGAAAACCTGTTGCGGGTGAGCGCAAAAATCATCCGGCAGCCGGAAGCACTCATCGTGGTGGTCCCGAGCGGTCTGGCGTACCAACGAGACGACGGCGTTTTCGTCGTCCCGCTGACAGTGCTTGGGGAATAGTCCAGGCTGCTACCGCTGCGGGCGCAAAGCCCGGGCGAAATATTCCTCCACAGCCTCGGGCTTGTCCAGTGGCAACACCGCACCGACGTATTGGTCTGGGCGTACGATTACAACCGCGCCATCACGCGAAATTCCCCGGGCTTCGAAGATGTCATGCTCGTCGGAAACCACACCGAAGACATTATCCCAGTTTGGTACCTGGAATTTGCCGTTGCGCGGACGGAACAGCCGCGGCGCATCCAGGATTTCCCAATCCCAGTGGTTCGTTTGCTGGTAGATCGCCTTGATATCGAAGTAGGCGTTTTCATCCTGGTCAGCCGGGGTGTATTTGGCGACGATCTCTTCGACCGAGTTCGCCCAGGCAGTCATCTTTGACTCTTCACCCGCTTTTGGACGATCCGCGAAAGCGTAAATGCGGTAGCGGCCATCAGCTGTGTGTAGGTGGCCCAAATGCGTACGTAGGGCATCGGAACGGCGCAGTACTTCATAGGATTTAAAACGCTTGCCGACGTCGAAGCCCGTCGCCAAATCTTGATGGGTAGCGTCACCGACGATCATGTTGGGCTCGTACTGGGTCCGGAAACCGGCTGCAAACTCCTCGGCTTCCACATAGTATTTTTCCACCGCGTCCGGGCATTCCAGCTGTTCTGGCGGCGTGGCCATCAAGGTAGACCATTCGCGGTCAAAGTTAATCAAGTTTTCTGCGGCTGGTTGGCGTTCACCGTGGTAGGTGCATAGCAACTCTTCTGGTGCGCGTCCGTCGAGAACATGCCCGAGCTTCCAGGCAATATTGAAACCATCTTGCATGGAAACGTTCATGCCCTGACCTGCTTTGGCAGAGTGGGTGTGGCAGGCGTCGCCGGTCAAAAACACGCGCGGGGTGGTGTTTTCATTGTCGAAGCCGTCGACAAGCCGGTGTGCTACTTCGTAGACAGAGTGCCAGGCAACCATTTTGACATCGATGAAATATGGTGAGTAGATCTCGTTCGCCTTCTCAATAATCTTCTCAATCGGGGTTTCCCGAATCTTGTGATTATCATTTTCCGGGACTTCGCCGAGGTCCACGTAAATCCGGCAGAGGTAACCGCCCTCGCGCGGAATGTGCAGGATGGAACCGGATTTGGAATGAATTGCACATTTTGTCCGCCAGTCCGGGAAGTTCGTATCGACGACGACGTCCATCACGCCCCAAGCATGATTTGCCTGGTTGCCTTGGAAACTACGGCCGATTGATTTGCGCACCTTGGACCTTGCGCCATCACAACCCACGACGTATTTGGCGCGGACGGTACGTTGCTCGCCTTCAGTATTTTCAACCACGGCGGTTACTGGGTAGTCCTCGGAGAGGTCACCAACTTCCAAGGAAACAAAATCCCAACCATAATCAGGTGTAATCCGCGCTGGCCCGCGCTGTGCCTCCCGGGCGAAATAATCCAAGACGCGGGCTTGGTTGACAATCAGGTGTGGGAATTCGGAAATGCCATGTTCGTCGTCAATGGGTCGTGCACCGCGTTTGATGGCATCTGGATTTTCTGGATCTTGGTTCCAGAACGACATCTCGGTGATCGTATAGGCTTCTTCGGTGATCTCAGCAGCAAAACCGAAAGCTTGGAAGGTTTCTACTGAGCGGGCCTGAATACCATCTGCCTGGCCAAGCTCCAGACGGTGTGGGCGCCGCTCAATAATGCGGGTATTGATATTCGGGAACCTCGACAGCTGGGCAGCAGCAATCATGCCGGCTGGGCCAGAGCCGACGATGAGTACGTCCATGGTTTCCGGGAGTTCTTCTGCACGGTCAATGCCATATCCTGCGGCAGGAAGAACGCGTGGGTCCTGTGAAACGTAGCCATTGTGATGAAACTGCACTGTTTTGCTCCTTGCTGCTTATTCGGCACCGTTCTTTCATGCAACCGGGTTGAAGGCGGTGGTTGCGTGGGAAAGTGGCGGGAGAATCCATGAGCTAGATCAAATAATGCTTTGATCTGTGAACTGGGTCTTATTCTAAGATCATATATGATCATTGCGATCTATACAACACTTTTCTGGAAGTGTTATATGTGTTTCCTATGGTCGTTTCGGTATAGCAGGTACAAGCGCGCACAATAAGGGCATGTGCCGGTGGATGAACACCAAGCACATGCCCTTGTCGCTGGAGCTAGCTGGTTGCTGGCTACTTATTTTTTGCCGAACGTGAAATGTCCAGTCATTTGTTCCTGCTCGTGTTCAGGCCCCAAAGGGATGCCCTTGCGCTCGCGCAGCAGGAATACGCAGATGAAACCAAAGATACAAGCGCTGACCAGGTAGCCGGAGATGGCAAAAGTAGTGCCGGTTGCTTCCAGTAAAGCTGCGGCGATCATTGGTGCGAATGCGCCACCAAGTACAGACCCGATGGCGTAGGTGATGGATACGCCGGAGGCGCGAATAGAGGCCGGGAACAGCTCCGCGTACAGCGCGGATTGTGGGCCATAGGTCAGGCCCAAGCCAACGGTGAGGCCAATCAAAGCCAAATACAACATGCCCAATGACCCAGTATTGACCAGCGGGAACAGCGCGGCAGCGCCGATGCCCTGCAGCACGAATCCGATCAGGTAGGTCATTCGGCGGCCGATAAAGTCTGAGACCCAACCGGCGAATAGCGTTGAGAGCATCCAGGTCACAGCCGACAGCGTCACGGCGTTCAAAACATCACCGCGCTCTAGGCCAATGGGTCCGTCAGGGTTGGTGGTGTAGTTCTGGATATAGCCACCGGTGGTCATATAACCAACAGTGCCGTTACCAGCGAAAACCAGCGCGGCGGTCAGTACTAGTGGCAGGTAGCGCTTGAATAAGATGCCAATGGGGTTGGAAGCTTCGGCGTCTTTACGCTCGGAGATTTCCTGGAAAACTGGGGATTCGTCAACGCCCATGCGGATGACATAACCGATGATGACCAGCACGATGCTGAACAGGAACGGGATACGCCAACCCCACTCCAGGAAAGCTTCGCCTGGTGCGATGGTATTCATGATCGACAGCACGCCAGACGACATCAGCAAACCGAGAGGCACACCGACCTGTGGCCCAGCGCCGTATAGACCGCGCTTATCATTGGGTGCGTGTTCTACGGCCAGCAGCACAGCCGATCCCCACTCACCACCTGCAGAAATTCCTTGGATGATGCGCAGTGTGATCAGCAGAATTGGAGCCCAGATTCCCCAGGTGTCGTACGTTGGCAGCAAACCAATCAGGGTAGTGGCACCGCCCATGGCAAACAGTGTGACCATCAAGACGGTGCGTCGGCCGATTTTATCGCCGAAGTGTCCGGCTAGAAATGCCCCGAGCGGGCGGAACAGGAATGACAGGCCGACCGAGGCGAAGGAGATGATCGTCGCCAAGCCGCCTTCTAGTGGGCCGAACATGAGCTGGTTGAAGACCAGGCCAGCGACGGCAGCGTAGAGGAAGTAGTCGTACCACTCGATCGCGGTACCGATGGTGGTCGCCGCAACGACGCGGCGACGTTCTTTCGCCGAGATCGTTGTGGAGGTGGGCGTTACCGACATAAACGTCCTTTCGAGGGGTTGTGGGCGGTAGGCGGAGTAGTGGATTAGTTGATCCTGCCTTGTTGTCCGCGTGGCCACCAATGCGTTGGTGTGTGGCGACTTATATAGAGCACCATGTTGTGAATTGAACCACTTGCAGTGATATTAGAGATGATATACGATTTGGGCAAGTGCTTGTCCGAAAGCTCTTCGAAAATGCTTCTTCACAGAAAAGGATTCTTCATGGCTATTCCCGACATCCTTCCGGAGAAACCGGGCAAAGTCATTGCCGTCCACGTCGCCTTTGAATCTCGTGCGGCTCAGCGTGGTCGCCGCCCGAAACAGCCCAGCTATTTCCTGAAAGCCACGAGTACTCTTGCGGCTTCGGGTTCGGAGGTGGAGCGCCCTGCGGGGACTGAACTGTTGGCTTTTGAAGGCGAAATTGCGCTGATTATCGGAAAGCCCGCCCGCAACGTTTCTCTTGCCGACGCTTGGAATTACGTCGGCTATGTCACCGCATCGAATGACCTCGGGTTGTATGACTACAAATCGCAGGATAAAGGGTCTAATACTCGTTCCAAATCGCGGGATGGATACACCCCGATTGGTCCGGAGCTTATGGATGCTTCCGCTATTGATCCAGCCGCGTTGCGCTTGCGCACCTGGGTGAATGGTGAAGTGGTGCAGGAAGACGGTACGACAGACAAAGATCTGATTTTCCCACTCGCACAGTTTGTCGCTGATCTTTCGCAGCACATGACGCTTGAACCAGGCGATATCATCCTGACGGGTACCCCGCGTGGGTCGAGTGTGATTGTGTCTGGCGACGTTGTGGAAGTGGAAGTTGACGTTCCAGGTGCCGACAGTCCTATGAGCAGCGGCCGTTTGCGCACGACAGTTGTTGATGGTCCTGGCTCATTTGATCCAGAGCTCGGAAGTTTGCCACAGATAGATGACAAACTCCGGGAAGATGCATTCGGCGACCGTGAATCAGCAGGGTTACCACCTGCCGGTCAAGAAGAAAGCGGCAACGCAGCAGAACCCGAACAGGCTCTGCCCGCAGAACTCGTCGACAAGCTCAAGAAAGCCCCCACCGCAGGGTTGTCTGCGCAATTGCGGAAACATGGCATCAACCAGTCCGTGATTGAGGGCGTATACCCACAGACAAAAGGCACCAAGCTGGTTGGCCGTGCGCGCACACTGCGCTTCGTGGCAGGTCGCGAAGACTTGTTTAAAAAACACGGCGGAGGCCTGAACGAACAAAAGAAGGTTTTCGATACGGTACGCGAAGGCGAAGTCATCGTCATTGAAGGCCGTCAAGAACCAGGTTCGGGCACGCTCGGCGATATTCTGGCGCTGCGAGCACAAACCCGCGGTGCTGCGGGCGTGGTCACCGACGGCGGAGTGCGCGACTATGAAGCAGTACGAGAAATCGGGTTGCCGGTCTTTACACAGGGCGCGCACCCATGTGTCCTGGGGCGCAAACACGTGCCGTGGGACAGCGATATCGCTATTTCCTGCGGTAATGCCACGGTTGTTCCTGGCGACGTCATCGTCGGTGATGATGATGGTGTGATTGTGATTCCACGAGAACTAGCCGAAGAAATCGCCGACGGCGCGCTGGCGAAAGAGCACGAAGATGAATGGGTCGCAGACCGGGTTGCTGAAGGCGCCAGTCTCGATGGTTTGTTTCCGCCGACTGGGGAAAACAAAAAGGCTTACCAGCGATTCCGTGATAGTGAGGGGGTATGACAACTTCTTTGAGAGACTCGGCGGTCCAGTCCAAATCGCAGCACGCTTATGCATGGATCAGTGAAAAGATCCGCACGCGAGAATTTGAACCAGGCCACCGTTTAGTCTTGTCTACTCTTGCCGACGAGCTCCAGGTCAGCGTCGTACCTGTCCGTGAGGCAATTCGTCAGTTGGAAGCAGAAGGCATGGTCACCTATGAGCACAATGTGGGCGCAAAAGTGACGCTGCATAACCGCAACGCCTATTTCGAAACCATGGAAATCGTCGCCACGTTGGAAGCCGCGGCCACCGCACTGTCGGCACCTCACCTTGACGCTGAAGACTTAGCTGCAGCCCGCGAACTGAATCGCCAGATGCAACAGCTCGACATTGCCACAGAACCAGAGGAATTCACGCGGCTTAACCAACAATTTCATGAGGTTTTATTCGAGAAATGCCCGAATAGCCGCCTCATGAAGCTACTGCGTGAACAGTGGGAACAATTGAATTATCACCGAGTGTCCACGTTTCGCTATGTTCCGGAGCGCGCACGGGAATCCGTCGCTGAACATGCACAACTGGTCGATCTGATCGAAGCTGGTGCAGATGCGGATTATCTCAGTCGTAAAGCACTGGAACATCGCATGGCGACAGCACGCAGTTACCGCGAAACTACAGAATCGAACAACACAGCTACGAATAGCTACCAGTAAAAGGAGTCAACAATGAGCGCAATCAACAATGATGCAGCCAAGCCAAATGACCTACCCGAGAAAATCCTGCACTACATCAATGGTGAATTCGTAGAGTCCATTGACGGCGAAGAATTCGATGTGCTGGACCCAGTGACGAACAAGATCTATATCACTGCGGCATCAGGAAAGCCGCAGGATGTAGACAAAGCAGTTGCTGCCGCGAAGGAAGCTTTCGATAATGGAACTTGGGCCAATGCACTTCCGCGAGAGCGGGCTCGTGTGCTGAACAAAATCGCCGATGTCGTCGAAACGCGTGCGGAAAAATTGGCAGCGTGGGAATCCTTCGACTCCGGCTTGCCTATCACCCAAGCTACCGGCCAAGCCAAGCGTGCCGCGGAAAACTTTCGCTTTTTCGCGAATCTCATCGTCGCGCAGGCAGATGATGCGTATAAGGTGCCGGGACGCCAGATTAACTACGTTAACCGCAAACCCATCGGTGTTGCTGGTTTGATTACCCCGTGGAACACTCCGTTCATGCTGGAATCCTGGAAACTAGCTCCAGCTATTGCGACGGGCAACTCCGTGGTGCTGAAACCTGCAGAGTTCACCCCACTTTCAGCACAGTTGTGGGCTGGAATCTTTGAGGAAGCAGGCTTGCCGAAAGGCGTATTCAACCTGGTCAACGGTTACGGTGAAGAAGGCTATGCCGGTGATCCACTGGTTAAGCACCCAGATGTACCACTGATTTCCTTTACCGGTGAATCCCGCACCGGCCAGGCAATCTTCGCCAATGCCGCACCGCACCTGAAAGGCTTGTCGATGGAACTGGGCGGTAAGTCTCCAGCCATCGTTTTCAACGATGCGGATATGGAAACCGCGATTGATGCCTGCATCTTTGGTGTCTTCTCGTTGAACGGTGAGCGTTGCACCGCAGGTTCGCGCATCCTTGTGCAGCGTGATATCTACGATGAGTTCGTCGAACGCTATGCTGCGCAGGCCAAGCGCGTCAAGGTTGGCCTGCCGTCGGATCCCAAGACGGAAGTCGGTGCGCTGGTACACCCAGAACACTACGAAAAGGTCACCTCGTACATCGAAATCGGCAAGAAAGAAGCCACCCTGGCCGCTGGCGGTGAACGTCCGGAGGAATTCCCCGAGGGTAACTTTGTGCAGCCAACTGTATTCATCGATGTGAAACCGGATGCGAAGATTTTCCAAGAAGAAATTTTCGGCCCAGTGGTCGCAATTACCCCATTCGATACCGAAGAAGAAGCCCTGGAACTGGCGAACAACACCAAGTACGGCCTGGCAGCCTACGTGTGGACTTCCGACCTGAAGCGCGCCCACAACTTCGCACAAAACGTGGAAGCTGGCATGGTCTGGCTGAATTCGAACAACGTCCGTGACCTGCGCACCCCATTCGGTGGTGTGAAGGCTTCTGGCTTGGGCCACGAAGGTGGTTATCGCTCGATTGACTTCTACACCGACCAGCAAGCAGTCCACATCAACCTGGACAAAGTCCACAATCCTGTTTTCGGAAAGCAAGACTAATCACATTTAGCTGCGCTGCCCACCCCTCATGCCGTCTTGGTGCCAGGTCAGCTCTGA
This sequence comes from Corynebacterium drakensteinense, assembly GCF_041224285.1. NCBI lineage: Bacteria > Bacillati > Actinomycetota > Actinomycetes > Mycobacteriales > Corynebacteriaceae > Corynebacterium > Corynebacterium drakensteinense. Next base: position 115,490 of record NZ_JAXOFP010000006.1, on the reverse strand, counting down.
TCTGGCGCTAGCCCTCTGTTTTAAGGAGTCATCATGACTGATACCCAATCTCCAGAAGTTCAAGCACCAGATATCCTGCGCTGCGCCTATATGGAAATCGTGGTTACGGATTTGGAAGCATCCCGTAAGTTCTACGTCGACACGCTCGGTCTCGTCGTGACCGACGAGGATGATGATGCGATCTACCTGCGTACCTATGAGGAATTCATCCATCACAACTTGGTGCTGCGGAAAGGTGAGCCGGCTGCGGTGGCAGTGTTTGCCTACCGTGTGCGCAGCCCAGAAGATCTTGACCTGGCGGAGGAATTCTATAAAGCACGTGGCTGTGAGGTGCGACGAAACAAAGATGGATTCGTCAAAGGTATTGGTGATTCCGTGCGCGTCCAGGATCCGCTGGGCTTTCCCTATGAATTCTTTTACGAAGTAGAGCACCGCGAGCGTCTTGCCTGGAGCTACGATGCACACATCCCAGGTGCAATCGTACGCCTGGATCACTTCAATCAGATCACCCCGGATGTACCGAGCGCAGTGGGCTACATGGAAGATCTCGGGTTCCGCATCACCGAAGACATCCGGGATTCCGAAGGCACGGTCTACGCAGCCTGGATGCGCCGGAAGCCTACCGTGCACGATACCGCTATGACCGGTGGCGATGGCCCGCGTATGCACCACATCGCATTTGCGACACACGAAAAGCACAACATCATCGCTATCTGCGACAAGCTGGGTGCATTGCGTGAATCGGACCGCATTGAACGAGGCCCAGGCCGACACGGCGTTTCCAACGCGTACTACCTGTACCTGCGCGACCCAGATGGACACCGCGTCGAGATCTACACCCAGGATTACTACACCGGAGACCCAGACAACCCAGCCGTGACCTGGGATGTTCACGATAATCAACGCCGCGACTGGTGGGGTACGCCAGTCGTTCCGTCCTGGTATAGCGAGGGATCACTCGTTCTGGATTTGGATGGCAACCCGGTTCCGCTGACCTCGCGTACGGATGCCTCTGAGATGGAACAGACCATTGGTGCCGACGGTTTCTCGTACACCCGCCCGGACGACGATAAAGACAAGCTTCCAGATTGGAAGAAGGGCGAATACAAGCTGGGAAATCAGCTGTAAACCTAGGCTGGGATCCAGGGTAGGAACCAGGCTAAAAGGAGGAACGTCATGTTGAGCAAACAGCAGCAGATAGCCATTGCCGACGAACTTGCACAGGCGGAAAAAGACCACAAACCAGTGGAGCTTTTGACCAAGCGCTTTCCAGAGATGACCGTGGAGGATTCCTACGCGGTGCAGGCAGAATGGGTTCGTCGCGGGATCGCCGACGGCCGTACGCTCGTCGGCAGGAAAATCGGGTTGACCTCGAAAGTGATGCAGGAAGCAACCGGCATCACTGAACCAGATTACGGGGCGATTTTCGCAGACCAGATTTTTGAAAACGGTTCCGTGATCGACCATGACCGATTCTCCAGCGTGCGTATCGAGGTCGAGCTGGCATTTGTTCTGAAAGACGATCTACACGGCCCGTCGGCAAGCATTTTTGATGTCTTGCGCGCTACCGAATACGTCGTTCCTGCTCTGGAAATCTTGGATTCCCGGATTGAAATGCAAGGCCGGACTATCGTCGACACGATCTCGGATAATGCTGCCCTGGGCGCGATGATTTATGGGGGAAACCCCGTGGCACCGGATGCTGTGGACCTGCGGTGGGTATCCGCGTTGTTGTACCGCAACGAAGCGATCGAAGACACTGGGGTCGCGGCAGCGGTGCTGAATCACCCGGCCATGGGTGTGGCGTGGCTGGCTAATAAACTACATGCGCACGATGAGCACCTGCGCGCCGGGGATATTATTTTGGCAGGATCATTCACCAAACCAATGTGGGTACATCCAGGAGATACTGTCCACGCCGATTATGGAAAGCTAGGAACCATCACATGCCGATTCCAGTAAAACTGCCCCGCACGTTTGCCCAGCAGCTGCAACAAGAATCCGGCCCGCAGGTCGGTGCGTGGATTTCTTCGGGCTCGCCGGTCGCGGCAGAAATCGTTGCTTCCGCAGGCTTTGATTGGCTGCTTGTCGACGGCGAGCACTCGCCGTATAGTTTGGAAACCGTCACTGATCTATTGCGTGCCACTGATGCGTATGGTGCGACCCGCGTGGTGCGCGTGCCGGTGGGCGATACCGCTTTGATCAAGCAGTACCTGGATCTCGGTGCGCAGAATCTCATGGTGCCGATGGTGGATACCGCTGAGCAAGCCCGCGATGCGGTGGCCGCTATGCACTACCCGCCGCGGGGCGTGCGCGGGGTCGGTGCTGCGTTGGCACGTTCGTCGCGGTGGAATGCCGTGGAAGATTACCTGCAAAATGCATCTGACCTGGTGAGCCTGACTATCCAGCTGGAATCGGCGACTGCCGTGGACAACGCGGCAGAGATTGCCGCCGTTGATGGCGTGGATCAGTTGTTCATTGGGCCTTCTGATTTGGCTGCCTCGATGGGTGTACTGGGCCAGCAGACTCACCCAGATGTGCTGGATGCCGTCTCCCGTGCGATGAAGGCATGCCAGGATGCGGGCAAACCCGTTGGCGTGAATGCTTTTAATTTGGAGCAGGCGCAAGCTTATTTGGACGCCGGCGCGTCATTTGTCCTGGTCGGCGCTGACGTGCAGCTGCTTGCTGGTGCGGCCCGGGGCTTAGTGGATAAGTTCGTGAAATAGGCAAGCGGTTGTCTTAGCGCTGCTGCCGCGCGTCGTATTTGGCGACTTTTGCGCGCAGCTGTTCGTGATGCACTGGCGCCAGGCAGCCGATCTTGACGACGTGCCGGGCCAGTTCCATATCGCCCATTTTCGCGCGGAAGGCCATGCCCATGGTCACGTCGTGGTCTGGCTTGCCGACGAATTCCATGTTGTCACCTGCGGTGATTGTTCCGGGCGTGATGATGCGGAAGTATGCGCCGCAGTCTCCGTGGTCTGTGAAGGATTTGAGAAAACCTTGTTCGTTGATCCAGCCGGCGAACGTGGCGCAAGGGCTGCGGGGGATAGAAACTTCTAAAAATGCGTCGCCAATTTTTATTTGTTGATTGATCAGCAGTTCTGCCAGCTTGATTCCGCTGGTGGTGAGGTTTTCGCCGAAGAATCCGTCACGGAATTCACGGTGCAGTTCGGTTTCCCAGTAGTCGAGTTCTTCGCGTGCGAAGGCGTAGACGGCCTTGTCGGCGCCGCCGTGGTGTTGGTGGTCGCCGATGGAATCGCCATGGATACCCGAGCCATCGCCATAATTCGGTCCGGGTATCTCGAGCGCAATCGTGGGTTGTGGTTGCTTGTCGATGCCCGTGTACTCATGACGCCCACTCGGATCGGCACGACGGACGGCGACGTTGGTGGAAAGTACCTTCATGCCAACCCATTATGGCTGGTTTTCTGGTTAGTTTCTCAGCTCTGCAATGATTTTGCGTGCTGTCGTCATTCCGCGCTCCAAAGCGCCATCCACGCAGACTCCGCGCCAGCCGTAGGCATAGTCAGAACCTGCGAAGTAGAGCCTGGTGCCAAAGTCCTCGAATTGACCCCAACCTTGCGTGAATTGGCCTTTTCGCAGAGTTCCCCACGCTTGGCCTGCCCATTTATCGGCAACCCAATCGTGGCCGGTTGCATCTACTACCTCGAGGTCGTCGCGCCACTGATTGATGATGGCTTGCGCATCTTCGACCGAATTCAGGTCAACATTCGTGCTGTCATAGCCGAAACCAACCATGATCGTCGTATCATCGTCCATAAAATATTCTGAACGGACGATCGACATTTTGGCAGGCTTTGGGGCATAACCCAAGAAGCGGTGCTTGCCTTTTACCTTGATCCAAATCTTCGCGCCCTGTGAATTCCAGCGAGCATTCACCACCTTTTGTACCTGTTCAGGCAGTGGCGGATCGAACGAGACATTGCTCAGTGCTCCAACAGGTACGGTGCAAATAACAGCATCGGCGGTCAGCGTTTCCCCATCCGTGAGTTTGACGGCCACGCTCGTGTCCTTGTGTTCGATGCTGTCGACGGGGCTGTTGAGGCGAATCGGGCCCTGTAGATCATTGGCGATCCCCTCGTAGAGCGAGCGCATACCGTTTTTGAGTTTCCATTTCAGGGTGATATCTTCCATCACCCGGTAGCGGTTGTCAGACAATGCGCCCCACTGTTTGGCCATGAGGGCGGAACCAGTGTACGGATCTCCAATATAACCAGCGCACCAGAAGGCTTCGGTGATGTCTCGAGTTTCCTGGTCAAACCCGGCCTCGGTCAGTAACTCGATGGGGTTTTTCTGGTCGTCGGCAAGAAATTTTTCACGCAGTTCCGGCGTTCCGTCAAAGGCATCGGAGAGCACCCATAACGGATCATATGGATTCTGGAAATACTCGTCGTTGTCTGAAAAAGTCGCTTCCATTGCCGCAGAAATCTTTTCATCGAGAGCATCTTCGGTGCCCTCGACTACTTTTCCATCGGTGACCCAATAGGCATCGTTGCCATGAGGCGAGGTTTCGATTTCGGTGCGCTGACCATAGCGCATGATTTCTGTCCAAATGTGGGCTTGGAACCAGTGTACCCAGGTGGCGCCTAGTTCCAGCGGGCGACCCATGCGTTCTTCGGTCCATGCCCGGCCACCGATACGGTCTTTGGCCTCCACGATTTCGTAGTCGATTCCCGCAGTCTGCAGTTCGCGCGCAGCTACTAATCCTGCGAAACCGGCTCCGATAATGATGACTTTCTGTGCTCCCATGATTTTCTACCTTTCTAGGAGAGACTCTGAGGTTGTCGGCTTGCCACTCAAGATGTGAGAAGCTGTCGATTTTTGATTGATAAGGATCTGTCCCCGGATCAGCCCCACCGCACCTGCAGCGAGGATGATCAGGGGCATTATCCAAACGGTGATGGCGTTGTCGGAATCCATCATGATGTCGAAATTTACGAGAATGAGGATTGTTACCACGGTCATTCCGACGCCAGCAAGAACAGGCGCTAATGTTCGGACAAAAAAGCTGTACTCTTTATGTTCGCGGTTGGCCCACACGCACACCGCAACGCTGGTTACTGCGATCATGAAGGTTAAGCCGAATGCCGCAGCATTGGTGAACCAGGTAAACAGTGTCATGACTGGAAATAGTTCACCCAGCTCGGAGCTCTGGCCGACGATTGCGAAGACTGCAACAACGGCGACTGAGAGGGCCGACTGCACAAGGGAACCAGCGATCGGTGCCCCAGTCTTTCCTGTTTTCGCTAGAGCTTCTGGCAACACGGTGGAGCGGCCCAAGGAGAAGAAATAGCGTGCTGCTGCATTATGAAACGCGATTAGTGCTGCCAACAGGCTGACCACGAATAGGATATGTGCCGCATTTGCTGCAGCTGGGCTGACCTCTGCTAGCCATACAAATACGAGGTCTGGGCCGAATTCTTGCGATTGGTCAATGATCGAGCTCGGCCCGATACCAATCTGTAGGGACCAGGCAGATACCGCATAGAACACCGCGATTGCTGCAATAGCTATATACGTGGCGCGTGGGACAGTACGCTCGGGTTGTTTCGCCTCTTCCGAATAGATTGCTCCAGACTCAAAGCCCATGAATGCCGCCATACTGAATGCGAGCAGGACTCCAATGCCCGGGGTGAAGAAATCTTGTGGTTGCCAGCCATCACTCGTTATGCCCTCTGGTGCTTGTACCAGCGCATAGATCGCGGCCGCAGTAACCACAAGAAATTCTGTGAGTACTACGATCCCTAGGACTTTTGCGGAGAGATCGATGTTTCTTATGCCAAGTATTGCAACCAACACCCATGCTGCTCCTCCACACAGCCACCACGGAAGGTGTACATCAAGCGTGGCTGCGAGTGCATGAGCAGCAGAGAATCCGAATAGCCCGTATAACCCAATTTGCATGAGGTTATAGGACACGAGTGCTACGATTGCGCCCCCGATTCCTTGGCGGAGTCCGAGTCCGCGAGAAATATAGACATAGAATGCTCCGGCGTTGTGGATTTGGCTTGCCATACGGCCGTAGCCGACGGCAAAGAACGCGAGAATTACACCTAATGCAACGTATGCCAGTGGGACCCCCAGAAGCGAGGAGACTGCGTAGTTGGTAGGCGTTCCGCCCGCAAACACTGTCAACGGTGCTGATGCAGCGATGATCATAAACACAAGCGGAAGGGTAGAGAGCTGTCCCCTCGGCAGGGCTTCGCCTTTTATTTGAGACATGAAATACAATCCTTCCGTTTGTGTGAGATGCAACATGTTTTTCATGACAATACCAGTTTGTGTCTACAGCTGTAGAAATAAACTAGTGATCTTAATCACATTATATTATTCGGTGTACAACCTGGTTGGATGCTAAACACATACGCATGCCAAAAAAGGTTGACCATGGGAAACGCAGACAAGAGCTCATTGAAAGTACGTGGACGGTGATTGCACGTCGTGGACTTGCCAACACCACGATGCGAGAAATCGCGAAGCAAGCTGGGTACGCAAATGGTGCGCTTAAGCCTTATTTTCCCAACAAAGCGGATCTGCTGGAGGCGACATACAGCTATGTGTATGCCCAGACGGAAGCAAGAATTGACGAGGCCACTCAAGGCACAAAGGGTGTCGCCGCCCTTCGCTCACTATGTCTAGAGGTGTTACCAATCAGTGAGCTGTTACTCGATGAAGCCTATGTCGTGGTGGCGTTTTGGGATGCTGCATCGAGAAATAAGCAGCAGTCGCAATTAATTTCCGATTCCCTAGTACAGTGGCGCGGTCGTATTGAAAAACTGCTGTGTGAGGGGAAGCAGGTAGGTGCAGTAAGGGCTGATCTCGACATCCCTGCTTTTACTGGCGTTTTCTTGAGCTTTCTTCATGGTGCTCAGGTGACCGCCATCAATGATCCAGAAAGCTTCAGTCCAGCTCGAATGAAAGACCAATTAGAAAGCTTGCTTAAGCTGTTGAGTCCATAGCGCCGCGACTCTATGTGTGGCGACCGCGGCGACGAAAAGAGCCCCAGGCTTGGGAATATGAGCCTGGGCTCTAGGTTTACAGTTTCGGGTTACTTGTTGAGCCGGATTAGGTGCCCAGTGGGTTTAGGTGTTGATTGCTTGTGGGTACGCCAAACCCTTCAACCCCTCAGTACCAAACTCCACGCCGTAACCGGAGGATTTAATACCACCGAACGGCACCCGCGGATCCACCGCACCATGCTTATTAATCCACACCGTGCCAGCCTGCAAACGACCAGCCACCTCGCGGGCTTTCTGCGCATCCGCCGACCACACCGAAGCACCCAACCCCACATCCAAGCTGTTGGCCCACCCGATGGCCTGCTCCAACTCAGAATAACGAATCAACGGCACCGCCGGACCGAACTGCTCTTGCGCAACCAATGGGTTATCCGGATCAATATCAGCCACGATCGTTACCGGATAGAAAAACCCCGGCGCATCATAATCCGGGTCACCACCAACGAGCACGCGCCCACCACCATCTTTTGCGGCTTTGACCAAACCGTCGACAATGTCGAACTGCGCTTTATTCTGCAGCGGGCCTAGCACGTTGTTCTCATCCAGACCATTGCCCATCGGCATCCGCTTGGCCACAGCTACCAGTGCTTCTGCCACCTCATCATAGATCGCATCCGGAACGTAGATACGCTTGGCTGCAGCACAGGTTTGCCCGGTGTTGATAAACGCACCCCAGAACAAGTCTTCGGCAATCGCTTGCGGGTCGACGTCGTCAAGCACTACGGCAGCATCGTTACCGCCAAGCTCCAGGGTCAGGCGGGTGACGTTGTTGGCAGAAGCCTCAATGATTTTCTTTCCGGTTTCAGTCGAACCAGTAAACATGATCTTGTCGACGTCCGGGTGCGTGGTCAGTGCTGCACCAACCCCACCATCACCGGTAACGATGTGCAGAACGTCCTGCGGCAACACAGTATTGGCAATAGCGACCAGCGCACTGACCGATAGCGGGGTATAACCGGATGGTTTGACGACGACGGTGTTTCCCATGCGTAGTGCTGGGGCGATTTGCCAGATGGTGATCATCATCGGCCAGTTCCATGGACCAATCGCGCCGACAACACCCAGCGGCCGGTAGTGCACGGTAGCGGTGATGTCATCATCAACGGCGGTGTAATCCGGTGATTCAAATGAGGCGGTTGCGCGCAACCACGCGGCACATGCGCCTACCTCGAAGCGGGCGTTGGGTCCGTTGAGTGGCTTGCCTTGTTCTTGTGAGAGCAGTGTGGCCAGTGGTTCGGCGGCTTGCTCGATGGCATCAGCGAATTTGTTCAGCAGCTCGCAGCGAGCGTGATCGCCTTTCGCTTCCCAGTTTGGTTGCGCGGCGCGGGCGGCAGCAACGGCATCGTTGAGGTGGTTTTCGTCGTGGACCTGGTAGGTGCCGACGAGTTCGCCGGTGGCGGGGTTGTGGATCTTGGTGCCACCGCCGCCATCATTGGTGGTGATGGTGTCCATAATGGCGTCGTAGGTGCTGAGGGTGTGGGTTTCGGACACGGGGAACTCCTTAGTTTCCGGAAAAGAAGCACGACTTATGTGAGGTCAATCATATCTGATTATGTTCATTATCACCAGAGCGCAACGGTTTCGATTACCTTTGTTATCAACAAGGTGAATGGTGCGTAAGCAGGGCGTGCAGAAATGGCAACGACCTGCCTAAGACTTGAGCCTTCAAGTTTAATTTGATGGAATTGGTATTCCTTGAATGACAAACCAGAAAAGGAGAGAAAGATGACGCAGCGTCGCCCTCATGCGCCGAGGCATGACGCTGACCAGCTAACGAGCCGACAACGTGAATTAGAAAATATAGAACGCACGCTCGTCTTCATGTCCGATGATCCGGGGTTAGAGGGCCGCATTAAAGTTTTCGTAGGGGCTCGAGACGCCGATAAGACTATGTTTCTTCGAGGCGTGCAAAAATTGGCGGAGAAACGGAACTTCTCAACAATCTGGGTATCTGCTGTTCATGGGGCATTTTTAGATTCCTTATTGCGGGAGTGCGGACGTATTAGTGGCACTTGGACAGAATCGGCGCGTCAGACATTCTCGGAATTGCTGGAACGAACTTCTAAAAGTTTCTGTGATCGCGACGTGGAAGCTGCCGGTATCGCCGAATCCCCGGCGCCTCGTTTTCGAGCTAGTCTGTCTCGACAGTTACAAGAAGTGATTTCGTTCGTTGGCGAACAAGAGCGAGTAGTTAATAGCGGAGCTATTCTGTTAATTGATGACGTGCAGGATGCCGATGCAGAAACTCTACGTGCCTTAAGCTATGCCTGGCAACAGATGCAGTCGGAGTCGCCTGATTTACCGTTGATGACAATATGCGCGGGATCCGCCAATGCGCAGGACATCATTACTGATGCTGTGAGTATTGGCGAACGCTTTGAATATACCTACTTGGGAAATTAATCGAATTTTGTCGTGCTTGCGAAAAAGAAAAGCTGCACTAGAGCTTCCTTCTAGTGCAGCGTGAAAGTTTGTGCCATTTAGCTATTCACCGGAGTGCTTGAATAGCTGGGCAGCATTAGTGTGCGTGGAGATCGCGATCCTGGATGCCGTTTGGCACTGTGCGAACGGCGATCAAGGAGATTACACAAACCACCGCGATATAGACGCCGATAGAAATCGAGGTTCCGGTAGCGTTAAAGACCATTTCCGAAATCATTGGAGCGAATGCGCCACCGATGATTGATCCGAGTGCGTAGCCGATGGATACGCCTGAAAGACGAACGCTGACGGGGAACATTTCTGCATACATCGCGGATTGTGGAGCATACGATGGCCCGAGCAGAAGACCCATGACAATAATCGCGAAGGCGTAGAGGAATAGCGATCCTGTGTCGATAAGCATGAACGTAGGAACTGCCCATAAAGCCAGCAGGATATAACCGATGGTGAAAAGCTTTTTCCGGCCCACCTGGTCAGACAGGCCACCTGAGATGTACATGCCGACGAGCCATGCGATAGCACCAAGCAATGCAACGAATAATGCGGAGGTGCGGCTGTGTCCAATAACTCCAGTTGCATACGAGGTGAAATAAGCGATGATCAAGTAACCAGCGGCATTGTTACCGGCGAAAATTAATGCCGCTTTGATGACGGTTGGCGTGTGATTCTTGAAAAGTACGCGGACAGGGGCTGAGGAACGTTGCTTCAGCTTTTGCATTTCAGCGAATACCGGGGACTCCGCAACCAATGCGCGAATCCAAAATGCAATTACGATAAGGACGATCGAAGAAATGAATGGGATACGCCAACCCCATTCAAAAAACTGTTCTTGGCTGAGGATAGACGAAAGGATTAACATAAAGATCGTCGCCAAGAGCATTCCTGCAGGTACACCGAATTGCGGGAACGATCCAAAATATCCGCGTCGGCCTTGAGGTGCGTGTTCAACAGCGAGCATTGCTGCGCCTCCCCATTCACCGCCAGCGGATAATCCTTGGAGGATGCGCAGCAGAACCAGGATGATTGGGGCAGCCATTCCTATTGAGCTGTATGTCGGTAGGAAGCCAATGGCAACAGTTGCTCCTCCCATTCCTGCGAGAGTAAGAACCAAGACAATCTTTCTGCCGAATCGATCGCCAAGGTACCCAGCCAAAACCGCGCCTAATGGACGAAAGAGGAATGAGATTCCGAGTGAGGCCCAGGAAATAATCTGAGCCAAAGATGGGTTGTTGTTACCGACTGGATCGAAGTACAAGGTGGCAAAAACCAGTCCTGCCGCTTGTGCGTAGATAAAGAAGTCGAACCATTCGATAGTGGTACCAGCTACGGAACCGGCGAGCACTTTCTTATGCTCTTTCGTGAGCTTCTTTGATGAAGCTGGGGCTTGTGTTGTCATGATGGTGCCTCATGGGGTTCGGGCGCTAGGCGCGGTAAAACTGGATTTTTGACTTAGCGATTGTCGACGATGCGTTTAGCTTTTCCTTCGCCGCAGTCAACGTGATCACGAATGTCGATCTTGACGGAAACACCGATGCGGTCCTTGATCTTTTTGCCAAGCCGGTCTCGTGCTGTGGTGATCTCGGATTCAGAAACGTTGGGCGCATGCTCGATGAGCAGGGTGAGTGCATCCATTCGGCCCTGCTTTTCGAGTACGCATTGATAGCGAGGACGCAGTGTTTTATCTTCGACGATGAGTTCTTCGAATTGTGAAGGGAAGCAGTTCACGCCGCGTAAAATGATCATATCGTCGTTCCGTGCGGAAATTCGGTCGATCCTGCGCATTGAGCGTGCAGTACCAGGCAGAAGCCGGGTTAGGTCGCGAGTCCGGTAGCGAATAATAGGGAATGCTTCTTTGGTGAGCGGGGTGATCACGAGTTCTCCCACTTCACCGTCAGGTACTGGCTGTAAAGTTTTTGGATCGACAATTTCTGGGTAGAAATGATCTTCCCATACGGTTAAACCGTCCTTGGTTTCTACACATTCTTGTGCGACGCCTGGACCCATCACTTCGGATAATCCGTAGATATCTGTGGCGTCGATGCCAAAACCTTCTTCCAGGTCACGACGCATTCCTTCGCTCCAGGGCTCTGCACCGCAGATCGCAACCCGCAGGCTGGATTCGCGCGGGTCCAAGCCTTTTGCGCGCATCTGGTCGAGAACGTTGAGGAGGTATGACGGCGTGCCTAAGATGGCGTCCGGTTGAAAATCTTGCATAATTTGGATTTGGCGGTCGGTCTGACCACCAGAAGTGGGGATAGCCGTGCATCCCAGCTCTTCTACGCCGTAATGAGCTCCTAAACCACCGGTAAAAAGACCGTAGCCAAAAGTGATCTGCACTTTATCTCGTGCGGAGATCCCGCCGGCTCGGAGAGAACGCGCCACCAATGAGGCCCATACACGGATGTCATTTTCGGTGTAGCCAACCACGGTGGGGCGGCCGGTGGTGCCGGAAGACGCGTGGATACGCGCGATATTTCTTTGCTCTACAGCGAACATGCCGAAGGGATAGTTACTGCGCAGTGTTTCCTTTTCGGTGAAAGGGAATGCGGCGAGATCTGATAGTTCTTTAAAATCATCCGGGTGAACACCTTGCTCGTTGAAAGCTTGGCGATAATGAGGCACGTTGTAGTAAGCATGGCGCAAGGTATTTTTTGCGCGCGCAGTTTGTAGCGCGATGATTTCGTCACGCGAGGCATATTCGATGCCCATCTGCGGACCGTGATGATCTGAATAGATGTCACTTGGTGTAGCAACTGTCATGAGATTTCCTTCACGCTGGGGAATAGTGCGATGTGCTCCATACGCCGAGTGAACAGCGGGAGCAAGCCGCCAACTGCATTAACTGACCTATCAATCAGTAAATTGGCCTGTGAGTCAGCTTACACATTTTGTTTGTGATTACAAACACTGTCCGGAAAAAATTTGCTTAGTGAAGGAAAATTGCTGGCAGTGCCCGTCGCGCGAGACGGAGACTTATGTCTGTGGGTGGGGGTTGCTGGTGGAAATTCCTGAAAAGACCACCGACTCAATGGTCTTCGCTAATTCATTTGCCGAGAGGGATCCGTTCGGGGCATACCATTCGGTTATCGAGTTGATCATGCCGAAGATCAGGCGTCCTACTGTTGCGGGTTCTAAAGACGGTGCGACGTCTCCGTTGTCCTGCGCTTCGCGGAGCATTGTCACTAATGTCTGGGTATAATTTCTGCGGCGTTGCAGGGCCTGATTTTCTACCGGCGAATTACCGCGTAGCCGGAGTAAGAGAGTTACTTCCTCGGGGTTGGCGCACAGTACCTCTGTGGAATGTCGGATGATTTGTCGTAAATTTTCGACGGGGTTGGCGCTTTCTGTGCCTGCTTGAAATGCGCCGTCTAATCCGTTCAGTGCGACATCGATTGCGTATTCCAAGATCTCTTCCTTGGAATTCACGTGATGATAAATCGCTGACTTGGTTAGGCCTAACGCTTTAGCGAGCTTGCCCATGCTGGTTGCTTCGTAGCCGTGCTGATTAAATTCCCGAACTCCAGCTTTGAGGATGTCGTCTTTGGAATTTCCGGGGCGGCCGCGAGTTGGTTGGGAGTTCCGTGAAGATGGGGTGGCGGCGGTTGAATGATTGGTCATCGGGGCTACTCCGGAAGCAATGTATTGTATGTAATCCAATCATTTAGGTTAGACCACGAGGCGATTCTGTGCAGGATTGGGTTTTCTGTCATGAGGCCTGGCAGCGGGGTGCTGTAGTGAAATAGTGATGCAGATCGCAAATTGTGGTAGGTTCCATTCCATAAAAAATTTAGCTAGCAAAAAGAATGGACTGGACCTCATGACATCTGGAATTATCGTGCAGGGAGTTGCAGAAACTGAAGAATTTCGCAATGTGAGGGAAATGTTTGCGAAAGACGCATGCAGCGCGATGATGGGAATGAAGCTGACGGGGATTACGGCTGAAACAGCTGCGGGCGAGATGCTGATTCGACCGGACATGTGTAATGGATTTGGATCCGCGCAGGGTGGGATGCTTTTTACTTTTGCGGATTCCATTTTTGCGGCCATGGCAAACGCGGCAGGAAGAACCGCAGTGGCTGCTTTTTGCTCGATCCATTATGCGCGGCCTGCATTTCAAGGTGAGATCGTTACGGCGACGGCGAAGCTGCAGGAAGCGTATGGCAAAAATGGAATCGTTGATGTGACGGTGAAAAACCCTGCAGGCAAAACAGTGGCGGAGTTCCGGGGAACTTTCCGGCAGATCGATTCCCGATAGCTCGCGCAATGTTGAGCTACGATAACGGCACTCTTTAGGGGCGCCACAGGCCGTGGAATAGCAGCTGTCTGTTTAATTTTGATCCAGGAATAGCTGGTCAAGAGTTTGTTTTCAAAGTAGAAGCAAAACACTTGACGTAGATCACACCTATCGCATATACTGACCGAACGATCAGTTAATATCCCATCGGTTTAGGAGCGAAACCATGACTGCAACTGACATCAACACGGCTACCTCATCCACGTTGGATCAACAGGGGCAAGAGCGTTTCGAGCAGATCATCGCTGACGATTCACGCATTGAGCCAACGGACTGGATGCCGGAGAAATATCGCAAGACCTTGGTGCGGCAAATGTCGCAGCATGCACACTCAGAAATCATCGGTATGCAGCCGGAGGCCAACTGGATTACCCGCGCGCCGTCGTTGAAGCGCAAAGCAATTCTGATGGCGAAAGTACAGGACGAAGCAGGTCATGGGCTGTATTTGTATTCGGCAGCCGAAACCCTTGGAACTTCCAGGGACGAAATGGTCGAGGCACTACTCGACGGCAGTGCAAAGTACTCTTCAATCTTCAATTATCCAGCACGCACCTGGGCAGATATTGGAGCAATTGGTTGGCTTGTCGACGGTGCAGCGATTTGCAATCAAGTTCCGCTTTGCCGTGCATCGTATGCACCGTATGGGCGTGCGATGGTGCGAATCTGTAAAGAAGAATCCTTCCATCAACGCCAAGGCTGGGAAATTTTGTATGAGCTGTCGCACGGCACTCCAGAGCAAAAGCAGATGGCGCAAGAAGCAATTAACCGGTTCTACGGGCCTGCGTTGCAGATGTTTGGTCCTACCGACGATAACTCACCAAATTCGCAACAGTCCATGGCATGGAAGATCAAGCGGCACTCGAATGATGAATTGCGCCAGCGCTTCGTCGACATGATTGTGCCCCAAGCTGAAGCACTGGGGCTGCACTTTGAAGATCCAGACCTGAAATGGAATGAAGAGCGTGGTCATTACGACTTCGGAGAGTTGGACTGGGACGAATTCTTCACGACGATCAAAGGTTCTGGTCCGTGCAACACGCAGCGCATGCAACGTCGTAGGCAAGCTCACCGTGACGGAGCATGGGTCCGAGAAGCAGCCGCTGCTTATGCCGAAAAATATCAGCACGTCGATATGGCTTTGAGCGCGTAATCGGACGTAGCGATGAGCTACTAACGTCATCGCATGAATTCTAAGGAGAACGCAAAACTCATGACTGAAAATAATACGAAGAACCAATGGCCGCTGTGGGAAGTTTTTGTTCGTTCCGGCCGTGGACTATCCCATGTGCATGCCGGGTCTTTACATGCCCCCGATGCCACGATGGCCCTGCGTAATGGACGTGACCTGTATACGCGACGGAATGAAGGGACCTCTGTCTGGGTGGTGCCCGCAGAAGCAATTACCTCTTCTGACCCAGATTCCAAAGGTGGATTTTTCGAATCAGCCTCTGGCAAGAACTACCGCCATGCAACGTACTACGAAAAATCTGAAGGAGTGGCCCACCTATGAGTTTCGCTAATACTGAATCCGCTACGAAGCAAAATCAAGGCGAAGGGATTACGGCCGAGTTCATTCAGCAATCCGATGCGCGTGCCGACGAGACCACCGCTCGATATGCACTCATGCTTGGCGACGATGCGCTGATGCTCGGACAACGGCTTGGGTGGTGGATTTCTCGTGCGCCTGAAATGGAAGAAGATGTCGCTTTGGCAAACATCGCGTTGGATTTGATCGGGCATGCGCGTTTTTTTCTGAGCTATGCCGGTACTGCCTGGGATAAAACCGAAGATGACCTCGCATATTTTCGTAGTGAAGAACAATTCCGTTCGGCCCGGCTCGTAGAACAGGAAAATGGGGACTTTGGGCAAACTATTGCGCGACAATTCTTGTTTAGCTATTACCAATTGGGCTTGTATGCGCGTTTAGTTAATAGCAGTGACAAGACTATTGCTGCTATCGCTGCGAAAGCTTTGAAGGAAGCGCAATATCACGTGGATCATGCGAATCAGTGGATTCTTCGGCTTGGTCTTGGCACAGAAGAATCTAAGCAGCGCATTGAAGACGGTCTTTATTATATGTGGCCGTACGTTGATGAGCTGTTTGAAAATCTTCCAATTCACGAAGAGCTCTCGCCATCAGGGGTTGCAGTTTTGCCCTCCAGTTTGCGAGAAGAATGGGATGAGCGCGTGCAGTATGTGCTGCGTGAAGCTGGTCTGGAAGTTCCGACTTCGAAACCAGCGATGAGCGGGCAGCGGACTGGTCGTTTTTCTGAGCAACGCGGTTATATCTTGGCCGAAATGCAATCACTTGCCCGGCAACATCCGGGTGCAACTTGGTAAATAGTACTGCGGTGCGGGCAAGGAGTTGAAGTCTATGTCTAGAAAGAAAACTGCACATCCACTACGGCCGCAGGATCAGGCGGACGCGAAAATATGGGACGCAGCAGCGCAAGTGACTGACCCGGAGATTCCCGTCATTTCCATTGCTGATCTGGGAATTCTGCGAGACGCGCAATTGTCCAACGGTACAGCTGTCGCCACAATCACTCCCACGTATTCCGGCTGTCCGGCAATGGAAACAATTACAGATGATGTCGTAGCCGCGTTGCATAATGCAGGGTATGACCAGGCAGAGGTCAACGTCGTGCTGCAACCAGCCTGGACCACCGATTGGATCACTGAGCAGGGTCGCAAAGACTTACGTGACTACGGGATCGCTCCTCCTACCGGTAAATCAGCCACGGTAAACAGTGGTCCAATTCTTCTGCAAATTGGTATGCCCTCTCCGGTGGCGTGTCCACATTGTGGCTCTACCAAGACACAAAAAATCAGCCATTTTGGTTCAACATCCTGCAAAGCGCTGTATAACTGCCAAGCATGTTTTGAGCCATTCGATTATTTCAAGGTGCACTAGCAATGAGTTCCACGCCAACAAACAAGTCAAGCAAAAAGAAAAAGGCCACGTTCAATACGTTGCAGGTATCCCAGGTGCGGCCGCTGACCGACGATTCGGTTGAGGTAAGTTTTGCCGTCCCCGAAGATTTACGCGATGACTACGATTATGTGCCCGGCCAATATGTGGCACTGCGTGCGACGATTGATGGAAAAGAAGTGCGCCGCTCGTATTCCATCTGTGATTCGCCAGGCGGCGGAGTAATCAGGGTCGGAATTAAGCGTGATTTCGGCGGCGTGTTTTCGACGTGGGCAAATACCGAGCTACAAGTCGGTGACGAGATTGATGTAATGAACCCACAGGGGGCTTTTACATCGCAAGTGCACGTCACCGGCCTGAATAATCCGCAACAAATTAGCGACGAAATTGAACAGATCACGAGCCCCCATCTCGTGGCAGTGGCTGCGGGATCAGGAATCACTCCCATCATGGCTATTGCCCAGTCGGTACTGCAGCAATCAAGCGACGCTACCTTTGAGTTGATTTACGGTAATAAAGGCGGTGACAGCGTCATGTTCGCTGAAGAAATCGGCGACCTGAAAGATAAGTACCCCACTCGTTTCTCAGTTCACCACATCCTGTCGCGCCAGCAACGACCGAACCCCATGTTTTCCGGGCGCATTGATGAGGAAAAGCTAAACGATCTCCTCGATCACGTCGTCCAGACAGAAGATGTGTCCGAATGGTTCCTGTGTGGCCCGTATGAGCTGGTGCAATTGGTGCGCTGTGAACTCGAAGAGCGTGAGGTGGCAGATAAAGCTATTCGCTACGAGCTTTTCAGCACCGGTAAGCCTACAGATGGTCCGCGGCCTGATGCTGGAGCTTCTGTGAAAGAAGACCCAGAAGGAAACAACATCACGGTGAAATTCACTCTTGATGGATCTTCGGATTCTGTACAGTCACCTGAATCGGCAAAAGAAACCGTCCTTAATGCGGCGTTGCGGCAGCGCTCCGATGTGCCATTTGCATGCGCGGGAGGCGTTTGCGGCACCTGTCGAGCGAAGGTTCTTGAGGGTGAATACGAGATGGAAGAAAATTTTGCTTTGGAAAAAGATGAAGTTGAGCAGGGCTATGTCCTTACTTGCCAAACCCGGCCCACCGGAAATTCCATCACTGTTGACTACGACGCATAACTAGCCACCTCAAATACAGAAACGCCTAGATAGCGAACTGCCCATTTACAGAACTAAGGACCCAGTATGATTGATCTCCACCTCGATCACGATGCCAATTTGGCCGAGGTTGTTCTCAACATTCCCAAAGCAATGAATTCTTTACAAGAAGCGGACATTGCTGAATTAAGCCGCGCGTACTCAGATGCAGCGGATGCAGGAGTGCGAGCGCTAATTCTCCGGGGCGAAGGCAAAGGATTTTGCGCAGGACGAAACATCAAGGGCATTGAACCGGAAAATGATGATGCCTATGAATATTTGGAACGCCAGCTAACACCAGTCTTGAAACAAATGAGCGAATTTCCTGCTCCCACATTCGCGGCGGTGCACGGTCCATGCCTGGGCGTGGGGCTGGGACTCGCGATTGCGACAGACGTGGTTTATGTCGCAGAGAATGCCAAAATCGGATCTCCTTTTGCCAAACTCGGCGCGACCCTCGATTCCGGGGGGCACGCACTTTTTGTCGAGAGATTGGGCGCGCACCGGACGATGGACTTAATTATTTCCGGTGATCTCATAAGCGGGGAAGAAGCGGTCAAACTTGGTTTGTTCTCACGGGCGCTGCCAGAAGAAGAATTGTTGGAGTTTACACGTCGGCAAGCGAAAACCGCAGCACAAGGGGCTACCCATGCTTTTATGACATCGCGTGAGCTTGTGTCTGATATCCGTGACCGACGAACGGGTTTGTGGGACAGCCTGCATAAAGAAAACAAGCTGCAGGCTCAATTGTGCGCATCAGCGGACTATAAGGAAGGATTTGCGGCCTTCAACGAGAAGCGTGAACCGAAATTTACAGGTCAGTAAAACCCTGCGTAGGCAGGCAATGAACGCATGAATAGATGAATATACGAATAAAGGAGCACTAAAGCATGGCTACTAACGACGCTTTCTTGGTATCTGCGAAACGCACCCCGGTTGGGCGCTACGGCGGAGCATTATCTGCGGTGCGCCCGGATGATCTCGCCGCATTGACTATCAAAGCTGTACTTGAGGACACCGGGCTTGAGACGACGGCGGTGGATGAAGTGGTCTACGGCAATGCCAACGGTGCAGGAGAAGAAAACCGGAACGTGGCCCGAATGGCGTGGTTGCTTGCCGGTGGTGATGAATCTGTTCCGGGCATGACGATCAATCGGCTGTGCGCATCTGGCATGTCCGCAATTTCGGTTGCCAGCGCCATGGTGCAATCAGGACAAGCCGACGTTGTCATTGCAGGCGGAGTGGAATCGATGTCCCGTGCGCCCTGGGTGATGGAAAAGCCGACCAAAGGTTTCGCCAAACCAGGTGAAGTATTTGATACTGCGATTGGATGGCGATTTGTCAACGAAAAATTCGCTGCGAAGGACAAAATGACTTATTCCATGCCGGAAACGGCTGAAGAAGTCGCACGGCAGCGAAATATTTCCCGGGAAGATGCTGATGAATTCGCTGTAAAATCACACGAACGTGCTTTGCAAGCGATTGCTGCCGGAAAATTCGATCGGGAAATAGTGCCAGTTAGCGTTGTTGGACGCAAAGGTGCGGTGACGGTTGTTGATACAGACGAAGGACCACGGCCGGGTACGTCGGCCGAAGTCTTATCCCGGTTATCTCCGGTTGTGGCAGGCGGAGAAGTCACAACGGCAGGTAATGCATCGTCCTTGAATGATGGCGCATCAGCGGTGGTTGTGGCTTCACAAGCAGCAATTGATAAATATGGTCTGCGCCCGCGCGCTCGTATAGCAGGCTCCACTGCTGTTGGCGTAGCACCGGAAATTATGGGAATTGGACCGGTGCCAGCAACAAAGAAACTCTTGAATGTCACCGGGTGGGAACTATCTTCGGTTGATGCAATCGAACTCAATGAGGCCTTTGCCTCGCAATCCCTTGCCTGCATCCGGGAGTTGGGCCTTGCTGAGGCGAAAGTCAATGCCTGGGGCGGGGCAATTGCTCTTGGACACCCACTCGGATCCTCTGGGTCACGGCTTGTCACTACTTTGCTGCACAGGTTGGAAGATGCCCAGGAACAACGAGGTATTGCCACGTTGTGCGTCGGTGTTGGGCAAGGCTGTGCGATTGCTATTGAACGAGTCTGATCAGCCAAAGTTCTGACCAGTACAAGTAAGGAAAGAAAAGATATGACTTTTCCAGAATTCCGGACCCTCCGAATCCAGCAGCACGACGATTACGTAGTTGCGCAGCTTGACCGGCCACAGGTGCGTAACGCCATAGACCAGGTCATGGTCGACGAGTTGCATGAGTTATGCGGAATTGTGGAAAAAGACCCGCAGACTTTGGTCATCACTGGTTGTACCGTGGAGACTTCCCGTGGGAAAAAAGCCATTTTTGCCTCAGGTGCAGATATCGCTCAATTGCGTGAACGACGCCGTGACGACGCGCTGCGCGGTATCAATTCCACGATTTTCCAACGGATCGCGCAGCTACCTGCTCCCGTCATTGCTGCCGTTGATGGTATTGCACTGGGTGGCGGCCTGGAATTGGCATTAGCTGCTGATTTCCGGATTGCGACCCCGGAAGCAAAATTTGGTCAGCCAGAAGCACAGCTCGGAATCATCGCTGCTGCTGGTGGGACGTACCGATTGAAAAATTTGGTGGGTGAAGCCGTCGCAAAGGAGATCCTGCTCGCCGGGCGAATTCTGGATGGGACCGAAGCAAAAGAGACCCATCTGGTTAACGAATTGTATTCAGCAGACGAATTAGTGGCAGGAGCACACGATCTCGCGGCACGAATCGCGAAGCAGGATCCTTTAGCAGTACGCATCACCAAGCGAGTATTGGATATGCCTGAGGCCGCTCATCCGCAGGTCGATAACTTGGCACAAGCAATTTTATTTGAATCCGATGCCAAATTTGAACGTATGCAGGAATTTTTAGACCGCAAGAATAAGCGATAAAAACTGGAGTCAGGAGAAAATACAATGAGTGGAACCTCAGAGTCACCAACCACAGCGAAGAGCTTCCCAGATCGGGTCGGTGTCATGGGAGGCGGACGAATGGGTGCAGGGATTGCGCATGCATTTTTGTCCGCGGGCGCAACCGTGACCGTCGTCGACATTAATGATGATGCTTTAGAAGCTGCACGCAAGCGCATCACCAAATCTGTTACCGGATCGATCGACCGTGGTGCTCCAGGAACCACTGACGAATGGATGCAGCGTGTACAGCTCAGTGCGGATGCCGGCGATTTTGCTAACTGCAGTCTGGTGGTCGAAGCAGTACCCGAGTCGATGGAGCTGAAAACTAAAGCCTTCAACGCGATTTCACAAGCAGCGCCTGAAGCCATGATTGCTACTAACACGTCGTCGCTGTCAGTCACAGAACTTGCCGACGTGGTCACGAACGATGTGATTGGCCTCCACTTTTTCAATCCGGTACCAGCGTCAAAACTGGTTGAGGTCGTCGTCGCCAAGAGCACTCCTGACGAACTAGTGAGTGATGCTCAAGAATGGGTAGAAGCCCTCGGTAAAACACCAGTGGTGGTCAAAGATGCACCGGGGTTTGCGTCCTCGCGGCTTGGTGTTGCTATCGCGTTGGAAGCTATCCGCATGGTGGAACAGGGTGTTGCGAGCCCGAAAGACATTGATAACGCGATGGTGCTCGGCTACAAATTCCCAGTAGGCCCACTAGAACTGACCGACATCGTCGGTTTGGATGTCCGATTGGGGATTGCGGAATATTTGGAAGAAACCCTGGGCGAACGGTTCGTTCCACCGAAACTCATGCGGGAAATGGTGGAACGTGGTGAGCTCGGTCGAAAAGCGGGCAAGGGGTTCTACGATTACAGCAGTGATTCGCAATGCTAATTTCGGGGATCAACGATGGCATTGCTGATGCGCGCAGTGCACAATCGCTTGCCGACGTCGTCCGTGATGATGACTTCGTGGCTGCACATTGTTTTGCCCAGTTTGATTGCCGTTGCCGTTGCCGTTGCCCAACCATTTCTTCCCGACGAATGATGGGTGGCATTGATATCTACTCCAACGGCGACTTTGCCAAACCGCGAGGCGTGGATAACTGCGGCCCAAGAACCGACCGCTTCTGCTAAACACACCATGGCTCCGCCGTGTAACAGGCCTAAAGACTGGCGGTTGCCGTCAATCGGCATCCGCGCAACGACGGTTTCTGGGGATTCTTCCAGAACTTCTACGCCCATCTTTTCATCTAATTCGCCAAGAACAATTTTCCATGTGGAATTTTCAGCCATCATAGGCTCCTTCAAAAATTCATAACAACGGTGGATCGTTACAACCACTATAGGGCTCTCACTAGAGAACGTTCCCCAGAATAGAAAGGATTACAAAATGACTACGACAACAGCAAATACCTCCATGCCGGAAGAAACGGCTCAGGTCGTACCAAGCTATCTCCGCGGCCAGTGGGTAACACCAGAAGACGTTTCTGATGCAACGCAAGTGCGAGATGCCGCGACCGGTGAGGTGGTCTGCCGGTTTAGTGCCAAAGGCTTGGATATTGCTTCCGCGGTGGATTATGCACGCGAAGTAGGCGCAAGTAACCTGCAAAAATACACGTTGCATGAGCGTGCAATGATGATTAAAGAGATGGGGCTTTACCTGAAAAAGCACCGGGATGAGTTAAACGCGCTCGCACATAAAACCGGTGCGAATAAGCGGGACAATTTTGTTGACGTTGATGGCGGTATTACCACCGCGCTGGTTATTTCGTCCAAAGCACGGAAAGAATTACCCAATTCTCAGGTCATAGTTGATGCAGCAGAACCGGAAGTGCTTTCGGCCGACGGCTCATTTTTGGGTACTCATATTTTCGTTCCGCAGCAGGGAATTGCCGTTCAGATCAACGCGTTTAACTTTCCGGTATGGGGGATGTTGGAAAAATTTGCTCCTGCTTTTATCGCTGGAGTTCCCACTATCGTCAAGCCGGGTACTCCTTCTGGGTACGTCACCCAGGCGTGTGTGAAGTTCATGGTTGAGTCCGGCATTTTGCCAGATGGTGCGATTCAATTGATTTCGGGTTCGGCGCGCGATTTGCTGGATTATTTGGATTACCGGGATCAAGTGGCATTCACAGGGTCTGCAGCGACAGCGCAGAAATTACGTGCTCATCGCAATGTTGCCGAAAACGGTGTGCAGTTTAGTTCTGAGGCTGACTCGTTGAACGCGGCTATTTTGGGCGCGGATGTAGCTCCGGAAGACCCTGAGTTCGAGATCTTTATCAAGGCGGTATTCGCCGAAATGACTGCAAAAGCCGGGCAGAAATGTACCGCCATCCGTCGTGTACTGGTGCCAAACCACCTGAAGGGTGCTGTTGCGCAGGCACTTCGGGAACGGTTAGCTACGAAGGTGGTTGCCGGAGACCCACGTGACGAGAACGCGACGATGGGGCCGTTGGTTTCTGTGGACCAGCGCGCTGATGTCGCTGCGGCAGTGACTCGCTTGGTAGATGCTGGTGGGCAGTTGGTCTGCGGTGGACCGGATGAATTAGGCGGTGCATACTTTGCCCCTACGGTGCTCACCTTCGATGACGCGTATGCACCGGCCGTTCATGACGTTGAGGCTTTTGGTCCCGTCGTTTCTATCGTTGGATATTTGGACACCGTGGAAGCGATTGAATTGGCTGCGCTTGGTCGAGGATCTTTGGTTGCCTCTGTGGTTACTCACGACCCAGAAATTGCTGCTGAGTTTGCTCGCGGGATCGGGGCACACCATGGTCGATTGCATTTCCTTGACCGGGATGACGCGAAAACCTCGACTGGACATGGTTCTCCTCTGCCGAATTTGATTCACGGAGGGCCCGGTCGTGCTGGCGGTGGCGAAGAATTAGGTGGCGTGCGTTCCATCAAGCACCATATGCAGCGGGTTGCGATCCAAGGAACGCCTGATCATCTGACTGCCATTACCGGGATTTGGCATCGGGGGGCGAAGACGAACACTGTGTCGCGGGAAGACGTAGAATCTGGTCGAGGGGTACACCCATTCCGGAAATCGATTGCGGAGTTAGAAATTGGTGACCAGTTTGTTTCCGATTTCCGTGAAGTGCGGCTGGAAGACATTATCGCGTTTGCAGAATCCACTGGTGATCAGTTCTATGCTCATACAGATGCGAAAGCGGCCGCAGCGAATCCGTTTTTCCCGAGCCAAGTAGCGCATGGCTACTTGCTGGTTTCTTGGGCAGCTGGATTGTTCGTGGAACCCGCGCCGGGCCCGGTACTGGCTAATATTGGCTTGGAAAACCTGAAGTTTTTGACCCCGGTTCCTGCTGGTGATTCCATCCAGGTGGTGCTGACTTGTAAACAGATTAAGCCCCGGGAGAACGAAATTTATGGCGATGTTTATTGGGATGCGCAGTTGTTGAACCAGGATGGCGAGTTGTGTGCTTCCTATGATGTGCTTACTGGTGTGGAAAAGGAACACACTACTTTTGTGAATTGGTCCGACTAGTTCCGTGATTTTGCGCCTGGTTATCTAAAACGGCGGCTCGGTATAAGACTTTTGCTGGGCAGCCGCCACCCAGGGGTCGCCTGCAACGTCGGGCTGGGTGACTGTGCACTCGTCTGTGCGATCCCGGGATTCAGCCCCTGGGTCGAGGTTCCGTATCTCAGTAATTGCTTCTTGGATTTTGTTGATGTGTTTCCGGCAGGCGGCAATTGTGATCGCGCGGAAACTATCGTGATTCAGCATGCTTTGCAGCTTTAAGACATCGCTATACCAGAGCTGGTGCTCTTCCGTCATTGTTTCCGATGTTCTTGATGTTTTCGGGGGCTGCGACGGTGTTGGCATCCCCGGTGTATCTGCTTGGTTGTTTTCCGCGGCCAAACGCTGCATCTTCTGCGCTTCTTCGCGCTGGGCATTACGGTAGCACGCAATTTTCTGTGCCACGGTTTGTACCCAGCGTCGGTTCCGCTTAGCCAGTGGACCTTCGGCATCGGTGGATTGCCAGGTGCCGTCGGCGAATAGCCACACAACGGTTCCGCTGGCTGGTTCGAAAATGGGGCGGGTGCGTTTGTCGGTTTTGATGTTGTGGTGGTGTTGGCATAGTGCGATGAGGTTGGCCGGGGTGGTGGGTCCGCCGTCGTCGTATTCGATGACGTGGTCCATTTGGCACATGGTCGCGGGTGTTTGTGCAGCCTGGGTAGCGGCAGTGTCCATCGCGGCCGGTCACGGCAGCGCGCATGGTTGGTGTGGTGGCATAGCCTGTGACTTCGTGGTTGGCTACGGCGTCCATGTCGTGGTGTTTGGCGGCTTGGTTGGCGAGGGCGTCGGCGGCCGCACCGAACAGTGTTTGTTCGCCAGCGCCGGTCGTGGTGGAGACGAACAGCGGGGCGTCGTCGACGTCATTCGCACGGTAGCAATTCAGGGTCACGGAAGTTTGTGCATTTCCCAAAAGTAGGTCGATGGTGGCGTCGCGAAGCGAAACGCCGGTTTGTTGTGCATGTTCGCGGATGTGCGCATCAATGGTTACGGCGGTGGCGGCGTCGGTATCGAAGCGAATTTCATGCGTATCGGTATCGTTGCGCTCAAAATCGGGAATATCGTTGACACCGTAGGTCTTCCTGGGCGATTCCTTCTTTTTATCCTTGCGCACCGAAGAATCAAGGGCATCAATTTCGCGGGTGATCCGGTTTCTGATGGTTCTTCTCGACGCCATCTGCTGGTTCGGTTTCGTTGGAGTGAGAAGCTCTACGAGCAGCTCATCAACGGCGGCAAACAGGTGGGCATTGACGGCGCCTGCTTTGTCTAGGGCGCGATCAATGGTGATCCAGTGGTCGATATCTAGTTGCCACATGGAGGTTGCCAGTGTGCGCAACTTCGGAAGATCCGACATGCGGTAAAACGCGCTGGCGATGTCACCGGCCTTGTGGTTGCCAACACCGCTGGCTGCAGTGATATCACGCAGCATGAGATCGAAATCATCACTGGCGAGATCAGTAATCCGTTTCCATGCACAATACGCGTGACGACGCAGCTCCAGCATCGCCATGGCATTTTTATTGTGTGGATTGCAGTGGGTGAAATATGCCTCCGGGGAGCCCGAAGAATGCTCGACGCCGTGACGGTTTCTGTGGTTGCTGTTTTGTGTCATGACGCCCTCCCCGAACGTTATTACTAATTAAGATAATTTCAGTCTAGTGGGGGATGTTCAAAAAGCAACGGTGTTCGAATGATGTAGTGCCCTAAAAATTTGGGGCAGCGCGTTATGGAACCTCATGACGTCAAGAGCGGTCGGATATAAGTGCAACATAAGCGCTAATAATGATGGGATTTTGTGTCCTGGTTCTGTAAGGTGTGGGAATTAACTTACGCTGCAGTAAGCCCAAAGGTATGGAAGAGGTGTTCGGATTCCAGAAGCATTCCAGCCAAGATAAAATTAATGAAAAATTATGTATGTTCGAATCGCTTTCGCTTGGTTTTTACCGGAGAAGCGTCGAGAGCAGGGAAGCATCGAGAGGGGTAAAACACATATGGGTCGCACCACAAATGCACTAATTGTGAAAACAAAATCGACCGGTTCCGAGACAATGGAAGCGCAGGCGTAACTGTAAACAGCTACAAATAAACGAAAGGGAGCATGGGCGTGGTTATTGTTCACATTGCTATCGTGCTCGGCGCCATCTTCCTCGGTGCACGAATCGGTTCCATCGGTATCGGTATGGCCGGTGGTTTAGGCGTCGTTCTGCTGGGCCTTTCTGGAATTCCCGTCACCCGGGAAGATATTCCTTTCGATGTCATCGCCATCATCATGACGGTCATCGCCGCCATCGCAGCGATGCAACGCGCTGGCGGCATGGACTACCTCGTGCACATCGCCGAACGTTTCCTGCGCAAACACCCCAAGCGCATTACCTTCTACGCGCCTGTCGTCACCTGGCTGATGACGGTCCTCGCAGGTACTGGTCACACGGCCTTTTCGACGCTTCCTGTCATCGTGGAAGTTGCAAAAGAAGGCAAAGTCCGCCCATCACGCCCCCTGTCGGTGGCCGTTGTCGCTTCGCAAATGGCCATCTGCGCCTCCCCGATCTCCGCCGCCGTCGTTTTGCTGGCTGGCCTGCTGGAACCGATGGGCGTTGGCTATCTGCAGGTGCTCGCGGTCGTCATCCCAGCAACTTTTATTTCAATCTTCCCGGCCGCCTGGTTAGCCAATAAATTCGGCAAAGAACTTGTCGACGACCCCGTCTATCTGGAGCGCAAAGCACAAGGCTTGGTGGCAGAACCACTCGGGGCAAAAAACTACCAGCCGGAAGCCGGTGCCAAAGCCTCCGTTTTGATTTTCCTCGCCGCCATCGTCATCGTCATGGCCTGGGCAACCATCACCTCCGATCAGATCGGCCTCATCGCCGAGCCAACCTTGCCGCGAAATGAAGCCATCATGACGGTCATGCTGACGGCGGCGACGATCATCGTCATGCTCACCAAAGTCCCTGCTGGCGACGTTCTCAATACCCCGGTTTTCAAATCAGGCATGTCTGCCTGCGTGTGCGTGTTGGGTGTTGCCTGGCTCGGAACCACGCTGATCAACCACTACCTGGACGATATTCAAAACCTCGCCGGTGGTGTTCTGGAATCTTCGCCATGGTTGCTTGCGGTGGTCCTCTTCTTCGGCGCGGCACTGCTGTACTCGCAGGCAGCGACGACGAAAGCGCTCATGCCCGCTGCGCTCGCCCTCGGCGTCAACCCAGTTACTGCCGTTGCTGCGTTTCCGGCAGTATCCGCGCTGTTCATCTTACCGACCTACCCGACGCTGCTGGCGGCCGTCGAAATGGATGACACCGGCACCACCCGTATCGGCAAGGCGGTATTCAACCACCCATTCCTGGTCCCTGGAGTGGTCAGCATCGCTAGCTCGGTGCTGCTCGGTTATGCGTTTGGAGCAGTGATTATCTAGCGAGTGGTCAGCGCGAACTAGCTCATCATGCCTAGCAGCATGAGCCAGGCGGTGCCGACGACGCCAAAGATCACGATGTTGATCACCGAGGCGATGAACGAGACACGGAACCATTCGGCCGTCTTGATAAAACCAGAACCGTAAATCAGCCCTGCTGGGCCGGAAGCATAATGCGTCAACGCGCCGATCAAGTTGCTTGCAAAACCCAGCATGAGTGCAGCAAACAACGGTGGTGCGCCGGCGGCCACAGCTGCACCCAAAAATACCGAATACAGCGCAATGATCTGCGCAGTGTTCGAGGCAAACAAATAGTGCACGTAGAAATACACCAACGCCAAGATCACAAAGGCCACAACCCAGTGCATTCCGCCGATCAGGCCGGCAACGCCCTCGCCGATCCAGTCGACGACGCCCAATTCGTTGAGCTGGCTAGCCATGCCCACCAGCACGGAAAAGAAAATCAACGTCGACCACGCACCATTATTCGCGGCCATCGTCTTCCACGTCAGCACCTTCGTCACCAACAAAATGGCGATGCCCAAAAACGCCGCCGAGGTAGCCGACACCCCAAGCTGCGAACCGAACATCCACAGGCCGAGCAGCAGTACAAACGTTGTCAACATGATCCACTCGGCAGTGGTCATCGGGCCGAGTTCCCGCAGCTCATCGCGGGCGTGCCCTGGTGCATTTGGTGTCTTCTTCAGCGTCGGCGGATACACCTTCGACATTGCCCACGGCATCACGAGCAACGCCACCAAACCGGGAGCCAAGCCAGCCAGTGCCCACGTACCCCAGCTGATGTCAATACCTTGGTCAGCGGCTAGGTTTACCGCGACGGGGTTACCAGCCATCGCGGTAATAAACATTGCCGAGGTGATCGTGTTGACCTGCAGTGCAGTCAACGACAGATAAGAACCTAGCCGTTTGCGGGATTCATCAGTATCCGGCCGGGAATCATTGACGTGCGCCAGCGATTTAATGATCGGGTAGACCACGCCACCAGCACGCGCGGTATTCGACGGCGTCGCCGGAGCCAACACCAAATCCGTCAAGGCCATGCCATAAGACAACCCGAGCGAACTCCGCCCCAGTGCAGACACAAACAACAGCGCGATGCGTCGGCCAAAACCGGTGATCAAAAACCCATCAGCGATGAAAAACGCGGCCACGATCAGCCAGATCGTGGAATTACCGAACCCTTGCAGTGCCTCTTCCTTGGCATCCATCGTGCCGGTGATCATGGCGACGGCCAGACCAATGAGGGCGACAGAAGCCGTCGGCAAGGGCTGCAAGATCAGCCCCAAAATTGTGCCGACGAAAATTCCCGCCATGTGCATGCCACGCGGGTCGACGCCCTCGGGCGCGGGCAGGAAATAAATGATCGCGGTGACAGCGATGATCACTGCGACTTGCAGAGTAGCTTTTGTGGAAAATTTCGAGCCGGTGGATTCTTGCGTCGGCTCGCCGGAGTTTGCTCCAGAGGTTGTTCCGGAATTTACTCCAGAGTTTGCGCTAGAGGTTGCTCCAGGATCTGATTCTGTGGTTGTGCTCATGCTGATCTTTCCGCGGTAATGAATGCGGGAATGCGACGGCGGTGCGCATGACCTTCGGGCCGGTGCGCGGTGCCGTCGTCTGGTGGACACAGTTATGGTACGTCTGCAGACCAGCGTCGTACAGGGGTTTTATTAGGAGTTGTCTCACTTTTCGGGCCACGGGCAGCAGCAAAACCGCAGGGTGATGCTTTCCCCTTACCGACGTTTATTCCGGGTGCCGCGGATTCAACAGCTCAGAGCCCTCGGGTGCGTGCGCCGGATCGCTACCGGCTTCGAGCTGCCTATTGTGCTCGTCGACGAAGATGACGCGCGAGCGATAATCCTGCAATTCCTCGTTGCTGTATTGCGCGTAGGCGATGATGATCACCAGGTCGCCGGGGTTTATCAGGCGCGCGGCTGCCCCGTTTATTCCGATGACGCCGGTGCCGCGTTCGCCGGTGATCGCGTAGGTGGTCAGGCGGTTGCCGTTGTTGATATCGACGATGTCGATCTGCTCACCCTCGAGGATATCTGCGGCTTCCATCAGGTCCGCGTCGATGGTGCACGAGCCTACATAGTGCAGGTCCGCCTGGGTGACGGTGGCGCGATGAATCTTGGATTTCAGCATGGTGCGTAACACGGCACATACCTTAGTCGGTGCGGTGGTGTGGTGATAAACGGTCGGTTGAAGGAATGATAAACGGCGTGCTAATGAGGTGTTAAATGGTCGGTTAGAACGGTGATAAATAGACTAGTAACTAAGTGATTAACGGTCGGTCAGGAAAGCGATAAACGGTCTATTTCAGTGCTAATATTGAGGTCATGGCTCTTAGTGGGTATCAATCAGATGGCCAGGAAAAATCAGGCAGCAATGCACAATCAAGTAACAAAGCAGAATTAAGCAGTAACGCGAAGAATTACCTGTGGCGCTACATCGATGACGAACTGGAAGCGCTGGATGGTCTCACAGCGATCGCGATCGATGGGGCAAAAGGCGTCGGCAAGTCCGAAACCAGCATCCGTCGGGCAGATGAAACCTGGTATCTAGACCGGGATAACGAGCGCGAATTGCTCTACGCGCAGATGGATAAAATCTTGCAGGGCCCGGGCACAATTTGTCTTGATGAGTGGCAACATGTCCCGCAGGTGTGGGATGCGGTGCGGCGCAACGTCGATAAGCACGTGGCTACCAGGTATTTGCTGACTGGTAGCGCTACCCCCACAAGTGGCGTCGACACGCACTCCGGTGCAGGTCGGATTCTGTCATTGCGCATGCGCCCGCTATCGGTGGCAGAACGTGACAACACGCAGCCTAGTGTCCGGATAGCGGAACTATTCGAGCAGAAAAATGATTCCCGCGTAGAAAATCCCTGCGTAGAAATTAGTGGTGCAACCGATTGGCAGTTGGCCGATTATGCCGAAGCAATTTGCTCGACCGGGCTGCCAGGCATCCGCACGCTGCCGCCGCGCGCCCGCAGGCAGCACGTAGCGTCTTATATCCATCGGGTTATTGACCGCGATATTCCGGAGCAAGGACTGTTGGTGCGCAAACCGGAATCCTTGCGCGCCTGGTGGCGTGCCTACGCTGAAGCATCGTCGACGCCGACGGCATACAACAAAATACTGGATGCGGCGACGGCAGGAGACAGCAACAAAACTGCCAAAGAAACAGCCCAGGGCTACCGTGATATGCTGCAAAAACTTTGGTTGCTTGATCCCGTCCCGGCGTGGCACCCGAACCGCACGCCGTTGAAACGCCTGACCACCGGGCCCAAACATCAGATTTTTGATCCGGGAATTGCAGCAGCCTTGCTGGGCGTCACGGCAGAAATGTTGGTCTCCCGTGATCCGGGCAGCTGGGAGCTGTTCGGTCAGCTGTTTGAATCTTTGGTTACCCTGACGGTGCGCGCAGCCGGCCAGGCAGCCGAGGCAGAGACAGCACATCTGCGGTTGCAAGGTGGAAGCAGAGAAGTCGATCTGATTCTGGAGCGTTACGACGGCAAGGTCATTGCTTTTGAGGTTAAACTCAACCCGGTTCCCACAGACCGCGACGTGCGGCATCTGAATTGGCTGGGAGAACAACTTGGCTCCCGGCTTGTCGACAAAATCGTGGTCACCACGGGAAGCCATGCGTATCGGCGTGCCGACGGATGCGCAGTTGTTCCTCTCGCATTATTGGGCTAGTACACGAGAGCCCCAGAAACCAGAACCTGCAGCTCGCGCTATGCTTCCCGACGCGCACCCGCCCCCGGAAGTGCCACCGCAAACTCGGGTTCGGCGAAACCGGCCTCGGCAAACGCCTGCGCGATCGCGGCCGCGGTCTCTTCAACCTTCTCAGCGGGCAGCAACGCGATCGACGAACCACCAAAACCACCGCCGGTCATGCGCGCACCGAGTGCGCCGTGCTCCATCGCGACGTCGACCGAAACGTCCAACTGCGCCACGCTCACCTCATAATCATCACGCAGCGAAGCGTGGCTGGCTTGCATGGATTCGCCGAACGCTGCCAGATCACCCGCCTGCAGCTGCTCGATTGCAGTCGCCGTCCGGGAGATCTCACTGACGATATGCCGCACCCGCTTGGCGACGGTTGCCTGCCACTCCGTGGCATCCACACCCTCGGGCGTGTTTGCCGCTGCCCAGCGCGCGGATGCAGCTTCCGCATCGTCGGCATAGCGCAAACTGCTTACGCCCAGGTCAGCGGTGACGCCATCGACGACGGCACGACGTGAGGCGTACTGGCCGTCGGCAAGCGTGTGCGGGGCATTCGTGTTGGTGATCAGCACGGCCAAACCGCGATCAGCGATGGCAAAAGGCACCTGCTGGGTGGAATCGGTGGCGAAATCGATCGCCAACGCGTGGCCCGGCTCAGCGAACAGTGCGATGCGCTGGTCCAAACCGCCAGTAGAGGCACCGACGACCTCATTTTCCGCGCGGATCGCCGCCTGCATGAGCGTAGTGCGAATGGACAACTGGGAAGCATCGGTGCGGGCATCGTCGTCAAGCCCGGCCAAATCCGCGGCAGCCAACGCCACCGAACATTCCAGGGCAGCAGAACTGGACAAGCCTGCGCCAACCGGCACATCCGAGATGATCGCGATGTTTAGCCCAGGCAAATCCAGGCCAGGCAAATCCAACCCAGACAGTTCCAGGCTTGCTGCCCACACGGTGCCGACGACGTACCCCGCCCAATCAGCCGGATAACCAGGGCATACCTGATCCATTGCGATCTCGGTGTGCATGGTCTCAGCTCCGAACTGCGAAACCACGCGGTAGACACCGTCGTTGTTCAGCGCCGCGGCAACATAGGTGCGCTGCGACAAAGCGAAGGGCAGGCAGATGCCGCCGGCATAGTCGACGTGCTCGCCGATCAGGTTTACGCGCCCCGGCGCCGACCACACGCCGGCGGGCCCAGTGTGCTCAGCGGGCTCGGTGGACTCAGCGGGCTTTGCAGCTCCGAAGTGTTCCCGATACAGCGCCGTGACATCGGCGACTGCCTGCTCAGGGGTGCGGGTGGAAAACCAATGAACCATCGTGATCAGCGACTTTCTAATTCTGCGCACTATTGCGCTGTATTGCGTTCTAATTCTGCGACTTCGCGGAAGCGCTCGGCAATGCGCTCCGGGGTGGTATCGGAAATCCAGGCGCCCTGGCCAGACTCGCTACCAGCCAAAAACTTCATGCGCCCTGGTGAACGCATCAAAGAAAACAGCTGCAGGTGCAAGCGGCCATCATCCGGCGCATTGACCGGCGCCTGATTCCACGATGCAATATACGGCGTGCGTTCGACGCCTGGGAAGAACCGATCCATGCGCCCGAGAAGATCCAGGTACAGCCGGGTCAGTTCGTGCTTTTCGACGTCGTCCAGCTCCGCGAAATTCGGCACAGCGCGGTGCGGCATGAGCATGATTTCCACTGGCCACTTCGCAGCCGCAGGAACGAAAGCCGTGAAGTGTTCGCCCTCGACGACGATGCGCTGGCCGTCGGCGCGTTCGTGGTCGAGGATGTGGTCGAAAAGATCCGGGCCGGTTTCAGCGCCAGCAGCGCCGGTGCCAGTCCCGCCTTGCGCTTGCCGGAATTCCTGCGCCCGGGCAGCGATCTGCGCGGCACGCTCCGGAACAAACGGGTAGGCATAAATCTGCCCATGCGGGTGCTGCAGCGTGACACCGATTTCCTCGCCCCGGTTTTCAAAAGGGTAGACGTACTCGATGCCCGCGAGTGCAGAAAGCTCTTTGGTGCGGTGCGCCCAGGCCTCGACGACGGTGCGAGCGCGGTGAAAAGACAAGTCACGAAACGAAGCCTGCGAATCCGAGGTAAAACACACCACCTCGCAGCGGCCGTGGCCAGGTGCGGTGGGAACGAAAGGAGCACCGGCAGAGCCAGAATCAGCATCCAAGCCAGCCTGCGATTCCGACTGCGCCAACGACGGGAAGCGGTTTTGAAAAACCACGACGTCGTAATCGTCGGCAGGAATCTCGGTCGGCAGCTGGCCGGGACGGGTCGGTGCCAGCGGGTTTTCATTCGCTGGCGGCAAAAACGTGCGGTTCATCCGGTGCGCTGCGTAGGTGTACCAGGCACCGGTCAGCGGATCCTGCCGCAGCTGAGAGGCGCTGCTGGTCGCTGGGAGCTCGCGTTCGTCGACAAGCGCCCGAGTGCGCTGCCCCGAGACATATTCTTCCGTGTCATCGAAATAGAGCAGCTCGCGACCGTCGGCAAGCTGGGTGCGGGTAATGCGCATCGGATGCTGCATGGGAAACTCCAGACTTAGCGGGTGGTGGGTTCGCAGGATTGTGGCTCAGCTGCAGCGCTAGCCTCAGTGGCAGCGCTAGTCTCAGCCTCGTCGATTTTGATCGGGTTCGCCTTCGTCCACCAGAAGAAAATTCCGGCGGCAACCAGCATCGCCACGCCCGTCCACAGGTTGTACGAAGAATCTTTCGCGGCGCCGGTCGCGGCATCGACGCCGGGGTCCAGGAAGAGGAAGCTGAGCAGCAAGATGAGGCCGTACAAGCCCAGCAATGCGCCGATGACGTTGCGGATATCGAATGCGCCGGCGGTGTGGGAGCGTTGCGAGTTCTGGCTCGCGGATGATTTCTTAGTCATGATCGTGCGTGCTCCTTAGCTAGATGAACATGATGTTGAGGATAACGACCAGCACCAGACACAGCACACCCAACGGGACGGTGCGGCGGTACCACGGCAGGCCGTCTTCGGCGGAATCGGTCAGGTTTTCCTTCGGGGTGACGGACTTGACGAAGCCCACCAGCTCCTTGTCTGGCTTCGGCTTGGTGACCAGCGAAACGACGACGGACACCAGGATGTCGACGCCGAAGGCCAGCGAGGCCGCGACGAACGCGGTGCCCTGCCCCGGCAGGTTGAACAAACCGACTTCGGCGCCGCTGAAGGTGGCGATCGCCCAGTACACAATCGCGGAACCAGTACCGGCAACCAGACCAGCCCAACCGGCGGTCGGGGTCATGCGCTTCCAGAACATACCCAGGATGAACGTGGCGAACAGTGGCGCGTTGAAGAAACCGAACAGCGTTTGCAGGTAATCCATGACGTTGCCGAAGTTCGAGGCCAGCAGCGCGGTGAACACGGCAATCGCGGTGGCACCGATCGTCGCCAAGCGGCCCACGCCGGTGTAGTAATCGTCGTTGCGATCCTTGACGACGTAGGTCTGCCACAAGTCATAGGAGAACACGGTGTTGAACGCCGAAATATTCGCGGCCATACCGGCCATGAAGGCAGCCAGCAGACCAGCCAAAGCAACACCAAGCAGGCCGTTGGGCAGCAAATCACGCATGAGGTACAGCATCGCGTCGTTCGGCTCAGCGGAGCCATCCATCAGCGGGGTGACGGTGGCGCCGGCGATCATGCCGGGGATCACGACGATGAACGGCACGAACATCTTCGGGAAAGCACCAATGATCGGGGTTTTGCGTGCCGAAGACAGTGAATCCGCAGCCATGGAACGCTGCACCTCAACGAAGTTGGTGGTCCAGTAACCGAACGAAAGCACGAAGCCGAGGCCGAAGACCAGGCCGATGGCGGAAACGATTGGGTGGTCGAAACCGGAGATTTCCGTACCTGGCCAAGCGCTGAAGTGTCCTGGGTCGGCGACCTTTTCCTTCAGGCCGCTCCAACCGCCGACGCTGTGCAAACCGATCAAGGTCAGTGGCAGCAGGGCGGCGATGATGACGAAGAACTGCAGCACCTCGTTGTAGATGGCGGCAGAAAGGCCACCCAAGGTGATGTAGGAAAGCACGATGACCGCGGCGATCACCAGGGTGACCCACAGTGGCCAGCCCAGCAGCGAGTTGACGACCTTGGCCAGCAGCAACAGGTTAATACCGGCGATCAGCAGCTGCGCCAGGGCAAAAGACAGTGCGTTGACCAGGTGTGCGCCGGTGCCGAAACGGCGACGCATGAACTCTGGAACCGAGCGCACCTTCGAGCCGTAGTAGAACGGCATCATCACGATACCCAGGAACACCATCGCCGGGATGGCGCCGATCCAGAAGTAGTGCATCGTCTCGAAGCCGTACTGCACACCGTTGGCGGACATGCCGACGATCTCGACGGCACCCAGGTTGGCGGAAATAAACGCCAGGCCCGTCACCCAGGCTGGTAGCGAGCGTCCGGACAAGAAGAAGTCGATGGAACTCGATACCTTCGACTTCGCTGCCCAGCCGATGCCCAGCACGAACAAGAAATAGATTGCCACCAGGGTGTAGTCCACCCAGGACGCATTCAAAAGCAGGCCATCTTCCTGCATAGCGGGAACCTCCCGGAATAAATAGGCCTTCCCCCAAAGCCGATGAAGGCCGGGATATTTGGCCTGCTCGGTCCCTGCGTGAAGGAGAGTGAATACGCGCCAACCAGCGAAAACCGCCTAACTTAGGTAATCATCACTTGGTCGGTGCGTTGTGGCGTAATCATCATAACTCTAAAGGGTTGGTTTAGGGTGAGGTGGGGTCTAGGAAGGGGAAGAAACTAGACCGCAACAATGCCGAAACAAAATTGCGTGGTTGTGCCCGCGGGAAGTTCCAGCAGGCTTTTCCCACTGCGCAGCGCATTCGGCGGGCAGGTCATCGGCTCGACTGCGAGTGCGCGGCCGATCGTTGGGGCGGATTCCGGGGAAGTATAAACCTGACACCAGCCGAAATGCTCATTCGCCCATAGCTGCGCACCGTGGCCGTCGGCGTTGCGCAGCTCGATCTGGTGCGCGGATCCGTCGTCGTTTTGGGGTTTCTCCAGCCGGAAGCAGTGGTCCAGTTCGATTCCTGCCATGTGTTGTTGCTTGTCGACGATTTCCGTCGCCGGAATTTCTGGCCCCGCCGGAAGCAGGCGGTCTGGGTCGAGCGGCAGGTTCGTGGCTGCTGGCATGGATAAGGTGCACTCATCCAGCGGTGCGCCCAATGCGCTGAGGTACGGGTGCCAGCCCACGCCGAAAGGGCTGGATGCTGTGCTGGGGTGGGCGGTGCCGGTTTCGGTGCCGGTATTGGTGCTGGTATCGGTGCCAGTATCGGTGCCAGTATTGGTGACAGTGAGTTCTGCGGACAGGCCATCGTCGGCAAGCGCCCAGGTGATGGAATAGACCAATGGCCACGGCCAGTCGGTGTGCGCCGGGCCCTGCCACTGCAAAGTCACGGCGCTGGGGGAGTGCTCGGTGATTTCCCACGTAGCTTCGGCAGCAAAGCCATGTAAGGCGTTGTTGCGGTCGGTTTCGTTGCAGCGTAGACGGTGGATGGTGCCGTGGTGGGAAAAGATGCCGTCGCCGGTGCGGTTCGGCCACGGTGCGAGGAGCGCTCCCGCGGTGAACGGACGCGCGTGCTGATAGCCCGCTACCAGCGGTTTTCCGTCGTAAAGCAAGGTGGCCAGGCCAGCACCATGTGGGTCGATCGTGGCGGTGTAATTGCCAGCGGAGATCTGTAGCGCGTGATTGTGCGGTGCTTGATGATTCAACTCAGCGTGAGAAGTCATGCCCAGCAGTTTAAGCCGTGTGGTGGCAAGCCCCGCGGTGGTGTGGCTCAAGCGAGCCGTAATTGCGCATTATTCGGAGAATTGGCGAAAATTGTTAATTTAGAGGGGGTGCTAATCTAACAATTTTGCGTCGCACGCGTATTTCACTGCGAAGTTTCAACCGGTTGACTTGAAAAGATCACCAATCCGAAACGTTAAAAATTGCTCGGGAACTTTTTCCACGCGCGGTGCGACTACTTTGTGTAGTTCGCGGCTGCAGACGAGAACTTCACCAAAACAAGTTTTAGTCCCCGAACCCGAAGGCTTTTGTCCATGACTCTACGCCAAGATCGCCCAGCGCAAGCATCTGCATCGATGCCTGCTGGCGCCGTCGACGAGACCTCTGCGCGCAATTCACGTGGAGCACGCAAACCCAATGCACTTGTAGCGCTGCTCCGACGCCTGCACTTTTACGCCGGCATGTTCATCGGACCGTTCCTGCTCATCGCAGCTATCAGCGGCGCGCTGTACGCAGTCGCACCCACCGCCGAAAAACTGGTGTACCAGGACGTTTTGACCGTCACCCCGCCACCCGGGGCAGAAGGCGTTACCAACACCACCTCGCTGGAAGAACAGGTGAATAAGGCCCACGAAGCCTTCCCGGATCTGGATATTGCCCAGGTCTGGCCATCCTCGGAACCCGGCGAGACCACCCGCGTTCTGCTGATCGACGAAACCATCGATGAGGCGGAACTGCGCAGCGTGTTCGTCAACCCGTACACCGGATCGGTAGTCGGCGATGAGCCATCTTATTCCGGTCTGGGCGAGCTGCCGTTGCGCCGGTGGATTTCCCACCTGCATGAAAGCATGCACTTGGGCCCGGTAGGCGAGCTGTACTCGGAGCTGGCAGCCAGCTGGTTGTGGTTCTTTGCCTTGGGCGGCCTGGTGTTGTGGGCTTCCCGCAACAAAAAGGTGCAGCAGCTATTCGGGTTCGGTAAAGCGCGTACCGGCAAAGAAGCGAAAAATGGTGCCGATAACGATGCCAAAGACGCCAAGGACGCCAAAAACAAAGGCAGCGGACGTCGTCGCCTGGTCAGCCTGCACGGCGTGACGGGTACCTGGATGCTCATCGGCATGCTGGCGCTCTCAGTCACCGGAATCACCTGGTCTACCTACGCCGGCGGAAACGTGAACCGCACCGTGGAAGCGCTGCAGTGGCGGGCGGACCCGATCACCACGGAACTCAGTGGGGAATCAGCAGCAGAGGCAGACCCGCACGCAGAACACGCTGGCCATGGTGGCGGCGCGGCGTCCGAGGCTGAAGCTCGCGCTTGGGCCCCGGAGGAAATCGCTGAACAGGCCGATCAGGTCTTGGCGACGGCCCGTGAAGAAGGCCTGACTGGTTCATTGCGCATGTACCCAGGCGAAAGCGTTGAGCACGGCTGGCAGGCCAGCGAGCGCTGGACCGAATGGCGCACCACCTCGGATGCTATTTCCGTCGATGGTGAAACCGGCGAAGTCATTGACCGCCTGCCATTCTCCGAACTGCCACTGTTTTCCAAGCTGACTTCCTGGGGTATTTACCTGCACATGGGAATCATGTTTGGCCTGCCGCTGCAGATCTTGCTGCTGGTCACCGCGCTGGCTATCGCGGGCCTGGTGGTGCTGGGCTACATGATGTGGTGGAAGCGCCGCCCAACTCTGGGCGCGACCGCAGGTATCCCAGGGCCACGCACCAAGCTGAGCACCAAACAGTGGATCATCGTGGCGGTATTCCTGGTTGCCGTGGGCGGCTTCTTGCCACTATTCGGAATTAGCTTGGCCGCGATGCTGCTTGCCGACGTGTTGCTGAGCAAGCGCGTCGGGCAAGCAGGTGGAGCAAAAATCTCAGCGCGCGCGGTGTGATGCCACGATCAGTGCACGTGCTTAATTAGGATCGGTTTTCATTACTCCCAGGAGCTAGGCGCCTCGACGTGGTCGCGGCGCTCTTCTCCTTCGGCATACAACGGCATGTCTTGACCGGCACGGTAGAACGGCGCGTTGTTTGCTGGCAACGGGTTTTTGCCCTTGATCAAATCGGCTGCCTTCTCGGCGACCATCATCGTCGGCGCGTAAATATTGCCGTTGGTGATCGACGGGAATACCGAAGAGTCGACGACGTACAAGCCTTCGGTGCCCCAGACCTGCATGGTATCCGGGTCCACGACGGCCATCGGATCGTCCTCGGCACCCATTTTCGCAGTACAAGATGGGTGCAAAGCGGTTTCACCGTCGTTGCGTACCCACTCCAGGATCTCCTCGTCGGTCTGCACGTCTGGGCCTGGGGAGAACTCGCGGGTGCCGTGCTCGGCCATCGCGTCGGTGGCCATCAACTCGCGTGCCTTGTGCACAGCCTCGACCCATTCGCGGCGATCCTGCTCGGTGCGTAGATAGTTAAACAGCATCTTTGGCTTGACGTGTGGGTCCGCCGACTGGATACGCACCCAGCCCTTGGTGTCGGAGAACATTGGGCCGACGTGCCACTGGAAACCATGCTTGACCTTGGCCGGGGTGCCGTCGTAACGCACTGCCATCGGCAGGAAGTGGAACATCAGGTTCGGGTATTCTTCGTCGTCATTGGAACGCACGAAGCCACCGGCCTCAAAGTGGGAGGTCGCCACCGGCCCCTTGTGGGTCAGCAGCCACTGCAAGCCCATAAACGGCCAACGCCACTTGCGCAGGTACGGCTGCGAGGAGTGCGGCGTGTCCACCTCATACTGGATGTAGACCTCGAGGTGATCCTGCAGGTTTTCACCCACGCCCGGCAGTTCCTTGACGACGTCAATGCCGTGCTCTTCCAGCAGCTCACGCGGTCCGACGCCGGAAAGCTGCAACAGCTGTGGCGTGTTGATCGCACCGGAAGCGAGAATGACCTTGTCCGCGTAGATGCGTCGGGTAGCGCCCTGCCATTCGTATTCCACGCCCTTGGCGGTGGTGCCGTCGAAAATTACGCGACGGGTGAAAGCCTGGGTGCGTACCTCCAGGTTCTCGCGCTGCAAGATCGGGTGCAGGTAGGCGCGTGCCGACGAGTGGCGGCGGCCTTTTTTAATATTGCGGTCGAAAGGCGCAAAGCCTTCCTGCCGGTAGCCGTTGACGTCGTTAGTCAGCTCATAGCCGGATTCCTGCACGGATTTAAACAGTGCCTGGAACAGCGGGCTGGTGGCCGGGCCGCGGGAAAGATACAGCGGGCCGTTGTGACCGCGGCGTGGATCGTCGGCGTCTGCGCCCTTGGCGGTTTCCATCTTGTTGAAGTACGGCAGGCAGTGCGCGTAATCCCAGTGCTCCAGGCCCGGGTTTTCTGCCCACTTTTCATAGTCCAGCGGGTTGCCGCGCTGGAAGATCATGCCGTTGATGGAACCGGAGCCACCCAGCACCTTGCCGCGGGCATGCGGCACGCGGCGGCCGTTCATCTCTGGCTCTGGCTCGGTTTCGTAGAGCCAGTCGTAGTCTTTATCCCCGATCGGGAAGGAGAAGCCGGATGGCATGTGGATGAACAAATCCCAAATGCTGTCTGGGCGTCCGGCTTCCAGGACGACGACGCGGGTATCAGGGTCTTCGGTCAAGCGGTTGGCGATGACCGAACCCGCGGAGCCTCCGCCGACGACAACGACGTCGCTGACCTCATCGGTGACTGGCGCCGATTTCTTGGCTGCTGTCGCGGAATTCAGGGTATTAAACAGT
Organism: Corynebacterium drakensteinense; assembly: GCF_041224285.1. Classification (NCBI taxonomy): domain Bacteria; kingdom Bacillati; phylum Actinomycetota; class Actinomycetes; order Mycobacteriales; family Corynebacteriaceae; genus Corynebacterium; species Corynebacterium drakensteinense. The sequence continues at coordinate 74,517 of NZ_JAXOFP010000006.1, read as the reverse complement.
CGCGAAAAAATGCTCACGCTGCGTCCTTTCTACTGCTCATGCCCACGGCGGGAGCCGTGCGCGAATCGACAATCCAGCCTAGCGACGAAAAATAGACCTAGCCAATAAGTGTGGGATGGTATACAGTCAAAAAGCTTGGAATCTGAGAATTGGTTCAAAACTGAATCAAAAAATCCGCACAGCCACAACGGTCGTCGCAGCGACATAAACGGGGTTGGCGCAACGATACAACGAGACACAACAGCAGAACCTAAGGAGATGGTGGTGGCTGAACAAGCTGAACCGCAGTCGGCCGATAACAAAACCACGGATAATAAGGCCTCGCGCTTTATCCCGCGGGCGCTAGTGGGCACCTTCCGCGCCGAAACTGGTTATGACCACGGTGATGACGTACCAACGGCGAAACCGAACTGGGTCGTGTTTGGTTTTTCCAGCGTGATCATTTTGGCGATCGCGCTGTATACCTTCCTGGCGACGGAATCTGCCGAAAATAACCTGAACGCGATCACCAGCTGGATCGCCACCAACTTCGGCTGGTTTTATATTTTGACTGCCACCGCGGTGGTGATCTTCGTGCTGGTCGTCGCGTTTTCCCGCACCGGCAATATCCGCCTGGGGCCGGATCACTCGCGTCCGAAATACAGCCTGTACACCTGGGCGTCGATGCTGTTTGCCGCCGGCATCGGCGTCGACCTGATGTTCTTCGGCGTTGCGGAACCACTCACGCAGTACTTTGAGCCGCCAACAACGGACCCAGAAACCTATGCCGCGGCGAAAGAAGCCGTCGCCTGGGCGATGTTCCACTACGGCATCGTCGGCTGGGCCATGTACGCGCTGATGGGCATGGCTTTCGGCTACTTCGCCTACCGCCTGAATATGCCGTTGGCTATCCGTTCTGCTCTGTACCCGATCATCGGCAAGCGCATTCACGGCGCGGCCGGCCACACGGTGGAAATCGCGGCGATGCTGGGCACCGTTTTCGGTATTGCAGCCTCGCTGGGTATCGGCGTGGTGCAGCTGAGCTACGGCTTGCACATCATTTTCGACGTCGAGCTGACCATGGGGCTGCAGGCCACCCTGGTTGCCGTCGGCGTGATCGTGGCGACGATTTCTGCGATCTCGGGCGTCGACAAGGGTATTCGTCGCCTTTCGGAGCTCAACGTGGCCGTCGCCATCTTCCTGGGGCTCTACGTTTTGATCGCCGGCAAGACCGCATGGCTGCTCAACGCGCTGATCGATAACGTCGGCACGATGCTGGCGACTTTCCCGTCGTGGGTGATGGACACCTACGCCTATGCGGATGATCAGGAAGCCGTCGGCGCGTGGATGGAAGCCTGGACGCTGTTCTTCTGGGCATGGTGGATCGCGTGGGCAACCTTCGTCGGCTTGTTCCTGGCACGCATCTCTCGCGGACGCACCCTGCGCCAATTCGTCATCGGCACCTTGATGTTCCCATTCCTGTTCATCGTGCTGTGGATGTCTTTCTTCGGTAACTCCGCGCTCGATCTGGTTATGGGCGGCAACAATGAAGAATTCGCCGAAACCGCGATGGCACAGCCAGAATCTGGCTTCTACGAACTGCTGGGCACCTATCCGGGTGCATCGGCCCTGATTTTGCTGGCCACCCTGTGCGGTTTGCTGCTGTACATCACCTCGGCGGACTCCGGTGCGCTGGTGATGGCGAACTTCACCTCGCACATCGTGGACCACCGCCAGGATGGTGCGCCGTGGTTGCGCGTGTTCTGGTCGCTGACCGTTGGTGTGCTGACCCTGGGCATGCTGGGCATTGGTGGTGTGGCCGCGGTGCAGGCGGCGACAGTGATTATGGGCTTGCCGTTCGCGTTCGTGATGTGGATGGTGATGTTCTCGTTGTGGAAGTCGCTGCGGCAAGAAAATATCCAGCGTGACTCGCGCGCGGTGGCCTTGCACTCCGCGATCGCCGGTCGCGTCGGCGGGGCGCGGTGGAAATCCCGGATTGGCCGTGCCAACCGCTGGCCAAACGACGAGGAAATCACCGAGTACTTCGAGAACACCGCTACCCCTGCGCTGGAGAAGCTCTGTACCGAATTGCGCAGCGAAGGCCTGGATGCCCGTTTGCTGACCAGCCTGGTACCGGAGTGTCAGCTGCCGCAGCTGGACCTGGAAATTCAGCTGGGCGACGAGCGCGAGTTCCGTTATCAGCTGTACCCAATCCAGACTGAAAGCCCGGATTTCGTGGACGGAAATAGTGATTATTATCGCTTGGAGGTCTTTGATAACAACGGATCCATGGGCTTTGATGTCTATGGCTACGACGAGGATCAGCTGATCAATAACGTGCTTGACCTCTACGATCGCCACTTGGAGTACCTGCACATGCAGGCACCTCTGCGCGGTTCTTCGGACCTGTCGGATAATTCGAATCCGGTTCGTAGTTGGAAGGAAGACTTCTCCGAATAAAGTATTGTATTGCGCATGAGAATAAATAAGATTGCGCTATCTTTTGTTGCCGCCGCCACAATGGCGGTAAGCAGCATCGCCACCCCGTTCGCTCACGCGGTACAGGGTGGCACTCCGGTCTCGGATGACGATGCAAACGCGAAAAACGTCGTCATCGTCTCCGGATGCACCGGCACCGCCATCAGCCCACACTGGGTGCTGGCCGCACGACATTGCTTCGGTGACGGCACCACCGCAAAGCTGGTACGCACCGGAATTGAAAAGACCGGTACTAAAGGCTCCGAAGAGGTCTATCACGCACCAAGTGGCGATATTTCCTTGGTGCGCATGTCTACGCACTCCTCATTTGATTTTGACAGCTACCCAGAGCTGGCCACTGAAGAGCCGAAACCAGGCCAGGTTGGAACCTTCTACGGCTGGGATAACACCAAGCACGAGCGGCTGCCGCATTCGCAGGCTGAGGTGCAAGGTATGTACCAGGACGGTAGCTACGACAACGGCAAGATGTATACCGTGCACCACAAAGATGGTGCGTATTCGCAGCCTGGTGATTCCGGCGGGCCGTTCTTCATCAACGGCAAGCTCTCTGGTGTGGCTTCTGCAATTTCCGGTGACGGCGTGCCACTGAATTTGGCCGATATCTCGGCGCAGCTGGACTGGATCAAACAGACCATGGCGGAAAACGGTGACGAGCCGAACCTGGGCAACGGCGCGGTCAATGGTATGGACAAAATTTTGCAGGAGAAGGGGCTGAAGAAGCCGGGGGCGGAAAAAGATAAAGAGAGCGGGCAGCAAACTCAGGAGCAGGCACCAAATCCAGAGCAACCGAAACCTGGAAAGCAGCAGCCAGCGAAACCTGCGCGGCCAAACCAGGGCAGCCCGTTGCTGTCGTCGTCTAGCCTGTAAAACCCGCAAGCGTGAGCAAACTTGCACAGCGCGTGGCCACCTTTCGCAGTAAAATTGGGATTTTCAGAAACGATGAGACCCCAAGCGAAAGGTGCCATTTTGACCAACGCGAACAATCGCAGCATGTTGTTTGACCCCACCACCACGGATTTGCTTGCCGACGTCTACCGCGCCGGAAACGACGCACCGGCCAGCTTGTTTATCGGTGGCCAGTGGCGCCAGGCACAAGAAGGCGGCACTCGCACCATCAGCTGCCCAGCCGACGGCACCACGGTGGGTACGGTTTCGGAAGCCACGGATGAAGACACCATCGCGGCCATCAAAGTAGCGCGCGAGACTTTTGAATCCGGCGTGTGGTCGTCGGTTCCGGCCCGCGACCGTGGCCGGTTGGTTATCGGAATCGCAGATAAAATCCGCGAGCACAAAGAACTTTTTGCTGCCGCGGAATCCGCTGATACCGGCAAGCGCTTCGAAGATTCTCTGGTGGATATGGATGATATCGCCGCTGCCTTTGAACACTTCGGCACGTTGATCGGCCACCAGGCTGGCCGGGTGATTGACCCTGGTATGGACAATGTGCGCTCGCGCATTGATCACGAACCAGTCGGCGTCGTCGGCATGGTCACCCCATGGAACTACCCGCTGCTGCAGGTTGCTTACAAGGTTGCCCCGGCTATCGCTGCTGGTAACACCTTCGTGCTGAAGCAAGCAGAACTCACCCCGCACACCGCCATGCTGCTGATGGCGGTGCTGAAGGAACTCGGTCTGCCTGACGGCGTTGCGAACCTGATCACCGGTGCCGGCGCTGCCTGCGGCACCCCACTGTCGACGCACCCGGACGTCGACATGGTCTCGTTCACCGGTGGCCTGCAGACCGGCAAGCTGATTGCCCGCAACGCGGCAGAAACTGTCAAGCGCGTGGCCCTGGAGCTGGGCGGCAAGAACCCGAACATCATCTTCGCGGATGCTGACTTCGATGTGGCCGTCGACAATGCCCTCAACGGTGCGTTCTTCCACTCCGGCCAGGTATGTTCGGCGGGCTCGCGCATCTTGGTGGAAGAATCGCTGCACGATAAATTCGTTGCAGAATTCGCTAAGCGCGCCAACAACATCAAGCTCGGCGGCCCGACCGACGACAAGGCTGAAACCGGCCCGCTGATTTCCGCTGAACACCGCGAGAAAGTGGCGGGTTACGTCGACGAAGCCCGCGAGCATGGCGCGAAAATTCTGTCCGGTGGCCGCATCGCCACCAGCGAAGACACCAACGGCCAGCACGGAACCGGCCAGTCGGATCTGGGCGCAGGTTTTTATTATTTGCCGACGGTCATCGACGGCGTCGACCGCAATGCCGACATGGATTTCGTCTACGACGAAGCCTTTGGCCCAGTCGTGACCATCGAAACTTTCCGCGATGAAGACGAGGCTCTGGAGATCGCCAACGACACCATCTATGGTCTGACGGGCGCAGTGTTTACCACCGATGCGGGCAAAGCCGAACGCATTGTGCGCGGGCTGCGCCACTGCACCATCTGGATCAACGACTACCACCCATACCTGCCGCAGGCAGAATGGGGCGGCTACAAGCAATCCGGCAACGGTCGCGAGCTAGGTGAGGTCGGCCTGGCGGAATACCAGGAGCACAAGCACGTTTACCACAACCTGACTCCGACCGTGCACGGGCAGTTTGGCCAGCAGTAATTAGTGAGCCGGCTGCTTATTCGGTGACTCACTGCTTGGTAACTGGTTGCTTGGTAACTGGCTGACCGCCGTATACAACTCGTTCTGGGGTTTGGCCGCTTTGAACGCGGCCACCCAGACGTAGATAAACGCTGAATACAGCACCAGGCCGGTGACGATCTTGCTGCCGATCAGCAGCACGAGGTTGTCGCCAAGAATATTCCAGCCGAAGTGACAGGCGAACGCCACGGCAAACCAGCCCAGCGCGTGGGCCAGGCGCCACGGTAGCGACTTGCCCGTTGCAAACAGGGCCCAACCGATGCCCCAGCCTGCCAAACCGGTAAATGCGATGTGCAAAAACGGGCCGAGGAATACTCGCGCGCCCCAAATCTGCAGCACACCGATGATGTCCGAGGACGGATGAATCGGCGACATCACGATGCCGTAGAGCAGGTTTTCAAAAGATTCAAAACCTAACCCGACGAGCATGCCGATGACAAAACCGTGCCACGGGCGGTTGAGCTGCCGAAACGCCAATAAAATGAAAACCACGCCGGTGGCTTTCGCGATTTCTTCCGGGTAAGCCCCGCCCCAGGATGCAGCCGTTGTGGTTGCCCCGGTATACGCGGCAAGGTCAATAATCGACGGCGCACTCACCGACACCAATGCATAACTGGTGCCCGCGCCCCACAGCACCGCCAACAGCGCCGGGGCCCAGCCGCGATCCGGCCATAATCGGGTGCGACGCACCACCGCGATGAGCACGGCCAAATACGCCACGGTAAACACGGCGCTGATCGCAGCCGGGGTGGGCAAAGCGAGGGCATTCGGCAGCACAGGAAGCGCCATGAATGGCAGCCCCACCAGGATGAATAAGAACAGTGAATAGCGGAATAGTTTGCTCATGGTTATGCGTGCCGCCTGACTGTTTGGGTGGATACATTTGTGTGTCCGGACGCGTTATGTCCTGACGCGTCATGGACAGACGCGTTATGGACGGATTGCGGCAGCGGGTTTTCTGCAGCATCGCTGCCAGTACCGGAATAGCCTTGCAGCAGTTCGCGGACGATTTCTGGCAGTTCATTGCCGGAGATTTCGCGCCAAGAATTGCTAATGATATCTAAGTTTTCGCTGATGAGTCCACGGAAAACGATGACCTGGGATGCACCCACTGCGCTCGTCGACATGGCAATACCTCGACCATTCGGTTCGATGAGCAGGCGTTGTTCACCTTCCCGCAAAATATCTCCTTCGGGCAGGTCAGTGCCCGTGATAAACCGGAACATGCGGCGCATAGCCAGGTCTGGATCGCCCGCGTGCGGGGTGGTTATCGCCTCAATATGTAGCCCAGGGCAATTCCACCCCTGGCCGGTCAGCGCTAATGCGTCGACGGGGCATTCCCGGTCCGCCAGGTGTAATTCCGAACCCGCCAGTGGGTTGGATACCACCAGTGGGGCAGTGGCTTGGCGTGTCGACGGGGTCGCTTTGCTGAGTACCACGGGCGCGAGCATGGCGATGGCGACCACAACGACAAGCACCACCCACAGCAGCGTCGTGCGTTGCGGTTGTGTGCGGTAGAGGCGAAGTTGAGTTGAGCTTAGATCGGGCGGGGAAACAGGCGCGGGCATGTTAGCTAGCCTAGTAAACTTAGCGAACATGAAAGACCTATATACCTATGTCAACGGTCCGTGGCTGGAAAACCACGTGATCCCGGACGATCGCGCCGTGGATGGCACTTTTCACAATCTGCGTGATCAAGCCGAAGATGACGTCCGCGAGATCGTCAACGAGGACAACGGCCGCGCCGGTAACTTGTTCGCCTCTTTTATGGACACCGACGGCGTTAATGACGCTGGTTTGGCCCCGCTTGACGACGATTTCGCCTTGCTGTCTGTCCGCGATATCGAAGAATTCGTCGAAAACCTGGGCGCGCTGGAACGCGTCGGGGTGACCAGCCCGCTGACATTCTGGGTGGAAAAAGACTCCGGCAGCGAAGATTCGGTGGCTTACCTGGTGCAATCCGGTCTCGGACTGCCGGACGAGGCCTACTATCGCAGCGAAACCCACGCCGATACGCTGGCCGCCTACCGCGAACACGTCGCCACCATGCTCGGCTTCCTGGATTCTGCGAAGCTGTTCGGACTGGATGCTGAAATTGCCGCCGAGCGCATCGTCGCCCTGGAAACCGAGATCGCTTCCGGGCACTGGGACGTCGTTGCCAGCCGCGATGCCTTGAAGACGTACAACCCGACGGATTTCGACGAGCTTCCAGAAATCATCCAGACCCTGTTGCACGGCGGCAAACTGCCGGAGCACCGCCTGGTCAACATGATGCCGAGCTACGTCGAGCACCTGACTGAACTGCTGACCAACGACCGGCTGGCCGACTGGCAGCTGTGGGCAACGTGGCACATCCTGCTTTCCCGCGCCGGGGTGCTACCGGAAAAGGTCAGTGAAGCGAATTTCAATTTTTACGGGCGCCGACTCACCGGCTCCACCGAACAACGCGACCGCTGGAAGCGCGGCGTCGGAATCGTGGAATCAATGGTGGGCCAGGAGATCGGCAAGCTATTCGTCGACAAGCACTTCCCGGCCTCGTCCAAGAAAGACATGCTGGAGCTGGTGGATTACCTGATCCGCGCGTATCGCCAGCGCATCTCCAACCTGGAGTGGATGACGCAAGAAACCCGCGGACGTGCGCTGGAAAAACTCGAGCAATTTAAAGCGAAAATCGGTTACCCGGATAAGTGGCGGGATTATTCCGGTCTGGAGTTTTCCCCGCACGGTGCCGAACTGGTGGCGAATGTGCGCGCCGGGGCAGCGTTCAGCCACGACTATGAGCTGGGTAAAGTCGGCGAACCGGCGCGCCGCGACGAATGGGTGGCAAACCCACAGACCGTCAACGCGTTCTATAACCCGGTGGTCAATGACATTACTTTCCCGGCCGCGATTTTGCGTGCGCCGTTTTATAACCCGGATGCTGATGCCGCCGAAAACTTCGGCGCGATTGGTTCTGTGATCGGCCACGAGATCGGCCACGGTTTTGATGATCAGGGTTCGAATTACGACGGCCAGGGCAACCTGAACCAGTGGTGGTCAGATGAAGACCGCGCCGCCTTTGACGAGCTCACCGAGAAACTGGTGGGGCAGTTTGAGGGTCTGGTGCCGTCGGTATTGGCTGGCGAAGACGGCGCGCCTGGCGTTAATGGTGAATTCACCCTGGGCGAAAACATTGGTGACCTGGGCGGACTCGGCATTGCCGTGGTGGCTTATCAGCTCTACCTGTATGATCACGACATGAGCTATGACGATACCGCCGTCGAAGCCTTTGATGCCGAAGGTGCCCAGCCGGAGCTCTACGAGCGGAAGTTCAACGGTTTGCAGCGGTTGTTCCTGGCCTGGGGTCGGGTCTGGCGTACCGCCATCCGCCCGGAGATGGCGAAGCAGTACTTGGCCATTGACCCGCACTCGCCGGCGGAGTTCCGCTGCAACCAGATCGCGGCGAACATCGACGAATTTTACGAGGCCTTCGAAGAAGTCGGCCCGGATTCGCCGATGTACTTGCCGCCGGAGCAGCGCGTCAATATTTGGTAGTTATTGCTCAGTAGCTGGAGCTACTTCACCAGCTATTCCACCAACTACTTCACCGTGAGGCTGGCGAGGACGTATTCTTCGCCATTATCGCGGTGCACGCCCAGCAAGCCATAGGTGTCTTTTTCATCTTGCTCGCTGGGCGTGATTTCTGTGCGGAAGTGCAGCTCGAAGTTTTTCACTTCGCCGTCGACGTTGACGGTGCCTTCGGCGTAATCAGCGGCGGCTTTGTCCAAGTTCACGGCGTTGATGTGCGCATCCGGGGATTTACCGGTGCCGCGGATGGCGAAAATCGGGGTGATGCCGTTGGAAAACGCGGCACCCCGTTGCCCGGTCATCATGGTGCGCACCCACTGTTCAACGGCGACGGAATCGCACATGCCGTAGGCCACGGAGCGCTGCCCGAGCACGGAGTGCTGCATGGACACGATGGGGTTGTCTGCGGCGCGAGGGTCGAGGTTATCGGCGGCGCGATAGGTCAGTGACAGCTGGCGCAGCTGCTCAGAGCCGTCGGCGCCGTCAGAGCCGTCGGTGCCAACGTAGACTTCGATGCCGACCTCACCTGCCGGGTCCACGATGCGATAAAAACCCTGCAGATCGGTGATGTTGCCATAGCGCGCGGCGATTTCTTCTTTGCCAGGCTGCAATTTCGCGTCGAAAATTTCTGCGACTGCGGTCATGTGAGAGTCCTTTCTCTTGGCTTGCTCCCATCGTACCGAGCCATTTGGAGAAGCCACGTAAACTACAACGCATGACGGAAAACAGCGCGATCAACAAGAACGTCAGCAAGCAGCGCCCGAAAGGCATGAGCGCCGAAGAAGCGCGGATGTACGACGATTTTCAGATTGGCGGCCACGAGCGCGACATGCCTGAAACCGAGCGCCTGGCACAGCTGGCTTCTTTCATTGACGCGCATTATGACAAACCCGATGGCTGGGAAGCCGAGGCACAGCAGGTGGGGGCCGCGGAGCAGCGCGCGGAGCAGTTAGTGGAGCAGCGTGCGGAGTTGGAAAATTACCTCGCCCGGCTACCGGATCGCATCACGCATGCCGCGATGATCATGCTGGGCAGCGCGGTGGATCACTCGCTGCCGGTGACTGCCTTCGCCGGTGGTATCGACACGCGTGACGACGAGTTCGGCCGCTGGTATATCCCAGAAAACCCGCGCGGTGTGGCCGTCGCGGTGGTTGGTGGCTGGTGGTATGGCGGTGCCGCACGAGAGATGGCCTGGGAGCCGGAAATCGCCGGGCTCGCTGGGGTTTCGGGGCGGCAGATTCTGAGCGTGCACTTTCCGTTACAGCCAGAAGCCACCGTCGAGCAGGCGCGCGCGTTCGTGCGCCAGGCGTTGGAATCCGCCCGCGGTGATGGTGAGATTGTCGCCTGGGGCAAGTGGGCGGGTGCCGATTTGCTGCTGGATAATGCCGAGCTTGTTGACGCTGCCCTCGCGGTGACATTTCCTAGCAGCGATTCCGCACCAGCAACAGATGCACGAGTGTTGGTACAAGACCTTGTTGCTCAGCGGCATGTGGCCACCCCGATGGTTTCGCGCGAAGCTCTCCAGAACATCGCAGAGTTTTGGGACGCCCGCTGATGGAACACTGCACAGACCTCAGCGTAATCATGCCGGTGTATCACAAAGATAAACCCGCTGCGCTGCGCGCATGCCTGGACTCGTTGCTCCGGCAGACCCTGCAGGCAGAAAAAATCCTGGTGACCGCCGACGGTCCGTTAGGTGCGGAACTCGATGCCGTGCTCGCGGAATACTCCGAGTACATTACGCTATTCCGCCTGCCCGAAAACCGCGGTTCCGCGATCGCACGCCAACGTAGCCTGGATGAAGTGACCACCACTTATGTCGCGGTGATGGACGCCGATGATGTGTGCTTGCCGCAGCGTTTTGCCACTCAGCTCCAGGTGCTTGTCGACGAAAACCTGGATGTGGTGGGTGCTGCCATGTACGAGTTTAACGGCGACGGGCACGGTGCTCCGGAAGATCTCGTGATCGCTCGACGTGCCGGCACGAAGACTTCCGAGATCGCCACGCGAATTAAAACCGCCACGCCGTTTAATCACCCGACCGTCGTCATGCGCACTGAATGCGTCCGTGCAGCTGGCGGTTACCGGCCGGTGGACTTTTTAGAGGACTATGATCTCTTCGCGCGTATGCTGGCCAACGGAGCGCAGGCAGCGAATTTAGTGGAACCTTTGTTGTACTTTCGGGTCAACGACGCGATGTTTCAGCGTCGCCTGAACAAACGGGCTTTTCTTTCCGAATGGCGACTGCAGCGCAACCTGGTCAGCTATGGGCTGATTTCGTGGCCGCGTGCAGTGTTTAATTTCCTGCTGCGCAACTCTTTTCGTCTGTTACCAGGGCCGCTGCTGCGTTTGGTCTACCGAGTGCTGTTCCGTTCGGCAGCGCAGACTGCACGAACTGCACAGACAGCACAGCCTGGTGCGCCGAAACCTGATACCGAGTAGAAAGGCCAAAAAGTGCGTTGGATGACAGTGGCGATGGTCTTTGCTGCAGCCAGTGGCTATGTGGTCATGGTGTTGGCCGCAGCAGTCTTGGGCACCGATGGCGCTGATCGTTGGCTGGTGTTTTGGTCCTCGTTTTTCGCGGTCGCGGCCGTGGCCAACGGCATGTTGCAAGAAACCACCCGCGCGGTGGGCGAGGCGGCAACCGAGCCCACCACCCCCACGCCAAAAAAACAGGCCGACCCACTGCGCACCGGTGCTGCCGTCGGCATCGGGCTGGGCGCTTTCGCGGCGTTATCAGCGCTGTGGTGGGCGCCGTCGGTGGCCCCGCAACATTCCTGGTGGGCGGGTATTCTCATGGCCCTCGGCATCGCTAGCATTTTCGTGCAGCAGACGGTGGCGGGCTTGTTGTCTGGCACGCAACGGTGGAACCGCTACGCCGCACTATTGGGCATGGATGCTGCGCTGCGCTTAATCATCGCCGCGGTATTATCCCTGGACTATCTAACGGTGCAGATGATTCCGGATGCCGGCTATCAAATCGGCTTCATGGTCGCCACGGTCTGTGGTGCGATCTCTTGGATCATCATCATTGCCACTTCGCGCGATCGGGCGGGCTTTCTACATGCCGCGGTTGACGTGACTGGGCAGCAGTTTTGGCGCAATAGTCTGTCCGCGATGGCTGCCACCGCGGCGACCGCGCTGATGGTCACTGGTTTTCCGGCACTCGTCGACCTCAGCCTGGCGATCTCGCCGACCACCACCGCCGTGCCCATCGCCGCACTGCTGTATTGCGTGATGTTGACCCGCGCGCCATTGTTGGTCCCGCTGACGGCGTTCCAGTCTGCCGTCGTCATGTTCTTCCTACGGCGCCGCGAGCAACCACTCGGCGCCTTGCGCGCGCCAGCGGCCGGGCTCGTCGTGCTGGGTGTCGTCGGCGCGGGCCTGGCATGGGCGATCGGGCCGTGGCTGTTCGGGCTGTTTCTGGACGACGATTTCATTCTCTCCGGCCCAGTGCTGGCGATTTTGACCGCGGCCTCGGTGGGCACCGCGCTGCTGATGGTGACAGGTTCGGCGGTCTTGGCGCACCAGCGTCACCGCTCTTATACCCTCGGCTGGTGGGCTGCAGCGATTGCCTATATGTTGCTGTTGCTGGTGCCGCTGGATTTGGTGACGCGTTCCGCACTCGCGTTGGCGGTGGGCCCGTTGGCTGGAGTCGCCTGGCATATCGCCACGCTTGCGCGTATACCCACGAAAATCGCGTCTGATTAGGATATAGTAACGCTTGATGAAATATTCCGATGTGTGGCTGGTGATCCCGTGCTTCAACGAAGCAACGGTGATCCGCGACGTGATTGCAAATGCGCGGAAGACTTTTCCGAATATCGTTGCGGTCGATGATGGCTCGAAGGACGGCTCCCCAGAACAAATCCGCGCCGGTGGTGCACACCTGGTGCAGCACCCGGTGAACCTGGGGCAAGGCGCTGCGATCCAAACCGGGGTGGAATATGCCCGTGCGCAACCAGGAGCACGCATCTTCGTCACTTTCGATGCCGACGGCCAGCACCAAGTACACGACGTCGAAAAGATGGTCGCTAGACTGCGCAAAGACGAGCTGGACATCGTCGTCGGCACACGCTTCGGCGCTTATGAGCGCGAATCTTCCCAGGTGCCGCTGATCAAACGCATCGTGCTGCGCATCGTCGTTGCGTTGTCGCCGAAGCTGAAGCGGCTGGGTCTCAGCGACGCGCACAACGGTCTACGCGTGATGGGGCCGCGTTTCGGTAATGCACTGCAACTGCGCATGAACGGCATGAGCCACGCCAGCGAATTCGTCGACATCATGGCCAGCGGCGAGTGGAAAGTCGGCGAGGAACCCGTCGACGTGCTCTATACCGAATACTCCATGTCGAAGGGCCAGTCGCTGTTCAACGGTGTGAATATTCTTGCCGACGGGCTACTGGGAAAGAGGCTGGATTAAATGCTGATCATTCAAATTCTGCTGGTCATCGCCGTGGCCGCGTTGACCCTGTATTTCCTGAGCAATCGTCGTAAAGCACGCGCGAAAGCCGGCGTGAAAATCGGCTTCGTGGTGTTTTTGGTCGTCGCCATCCTCGCGGTGCTCTTCCCGGATGCGACCACCTGGGTGGCCCAGCTCGTCGGCGTGCAGCGCGGCACCGACCTGATGCTGTATGGGCTGATCGTGGCCTTTGTGTTCGTCACCATCAGCTCGTATCTGCGCTTCCGTGAGCAGGAATTGCGCTTCGCCCGCCTGGCGCGTGCGGTGGCCCTGAAAACCGCCGAAGCGCCGGACGATACCGCAACCAGCAACGAACGCCACGAGCGCCGCTAGCGGCCAGCAGCAGTAACGCTAGCGCCGGAAATACTCCACGGTCTTCGCCACACCCGCAGCGATATCGACCTGTGGGCGCCAACCCAGCAGGCGCTCTGCCTTTGCTGGGTTTAAACAACTGCGCGGAACGTCGCCGAGACGCGCCGGGGCATACTCCGGGGTATCGGCAGCACCGGCAGCTTCGGCAACCAAAGTGTGCAGCTGCCGGTCGGAGGTTTCCACGCCGGTACCGATGTTGAAGCGCTCCCCATCTCCGGCAGAACCCGAGGCAGCCAGGTAGGCCGCCACGACGTCGTCGACGAAAATATAATCGCGCGTGTTGCCGCCGGTGCCGAAGACTTTGGTGGGCTCGCCGGAAAGCAGGCGCTGCGCGAAAATCGCGACCACCCCGGCCTCGCCGTGCGGATCCTGCCGCGGACCGTACACGTTCGCCGGAGCAATGTGCGAACACTCCAGGCCATAGAGGTGCCGGTAGGTGTTCAAATAAATCTCGCCGGCCGCCTTGCTGGCCGCGTATGGCGAGTGCGGGTCAATCGGCGCCGTTTCATCGACGGGATAGTCATCCGGCACCCCATAAATTGAACCGCCCGATGGCGTGCCGACGATTTTGCGCACCCCGGTTTTGCGGGCGGCTTCGGCCAGGCGGATCGTGCCGATGATATTCGCTTGCGCATCATGCAGCGGATCAGTCACCGAGTGGCGCACGTCGATCTGCGCGGCCAGGTGGAAAATCACCTCTGGTTCGTGCTCAGCGCAGATCGCTTCGAGGTTTGCGGTGCTGATATCAGCCTCGACGAAGGTGAAGCCGTCGTGCTGGCGCGCCTGCTCCAGGTTGCTGCGCTTGCCCCGACTGAGGTTGTCGAGGGCGACGACCTCGTCGCCACGCGCCAAAAGCTGATCGACCAATGTAGAACCGATAAATCCGGCACCGCCGGTAACCAAAGCTTTCATGTTCCTAAGGTTACGCCCTTCGGCTTAGTGCGTCTGCGGCGGGTGCGGCGGGTGCGGACTGTCGCTGCGAATTTTATCCAATTCCGCATCCGTGAATCTCTCATCCACCGTATAAATGCTGACCTCGTGGTTGCGGTACACCTCCGTCAGCCCAGGGGCGTTATCCCGCAGGTTCAGCAGCATGTCGTTCGGCGGTTGCACCTCCGGGCCCCACCAATTCGGCGGGCTGATGAACACGTAGTTGATGCCCATGCGCTCGATGATCGTATCGACCTGCTCATCCGAGCCCGCCCGGTTCAAGCGCGTGGTCAAGACATTCAGCTCTGGTTCCACGCCACCGGTGTAATAGTAGTGGCGCGCGGTGCCGGCAAGCCGGTTATAGGCATACATCCAGCCGTTGCCTTCATCGGGATTCACGAAAACGCGTCCGTCGTAGGCATGAGGTTGTTGCGCCAACCAATCATAAGCCTGCAAATCGCGCTCGCTGACCACGCGGCCGCTGCGAGAATCCTGCGATAGCCGCTTGGCGGGTTCTTGCAAAGTCACTAGCGCGCCACCGGCGACGATGGCCATGACGACGCCGGTGGCCCCGACGGTGACAGGTAGCTTGCGGATCCGATCTTTGTTGATCGCCGCGGCGAACTTATGAACAATCCAGCCCAGCGGCATCGCGGCAGCCGCTGCCACCAGAATGGATACCCACACGTTGACCCGCCGCGGATCGGAATAAAACGGCCCCGCGAAATTTTGTAAGAAATCACCCACCGGGGTCTCAAAATACTGCAGGGTGTGCGCAGAAAGCACCACGCCAAACGCCCAGAGGACGAGCGGCCACACCACTTTGCGGGACAGCAGCAATAACGCGCCGATGCCGCCAATGACCAGCAAATGCGTGGTGGAGCCGAATTCGTCGGTGTGGCGGGTAAGCAGCCCGGCAGCCCGGCCCCAGCTTTCGGTGCGATCAATACCTTTGACCTCGAAGGCCCGGGCGAAATCACCGAAATCTTCTGCATCCTCGTTGCCAAACAGGAACACAGCAGCCGGGATCGCCGTAGCCACCGCGCCGGCACCGACTGCCGCCAAGGTAAGGAAATCGCCCAACCGCGAACGCGTCGGTGCGAACAAAGCGTGGAACACCCAGTAGAAAACCACGATGAACACCGCAACCAGCAATCCCTGCGGTTGGCTGCTCAGCGCGCCAAACAACGCCAGAATCGCGAATGGGATAGCCCGGCGATCGCGCAGACAATGGATCGTCAGCACCGCCGCCATCACGCCCAGCATCATCGACGTTGCTGCTGGGATGGCTGCTACCCGGATCTCAATCCACGGCAGTGCGGGGAAAAACGCGGTGCCCGCGCCGGCGATACCAGCCACGGCACGTCCACCCAGCAGACCAGCCAGTGTAGCCACCGCCCACGGGGTGACCAGTGCCAGCATGATCCCGGAGCCGAGGTTGTACTCGGCCATCGTCGTCAGGTCGACCCACCGCGCGGGGATGGAAACCACCGAATGCCAGGCGGTGGGGTAATACATCGGGGCATCGGTGAACTGGTGGTGCAGTGCCCCCATTTCGCCAGGCGCGGCAATACCCTCTTCGCTGATAAAAGCCAGCACGTTCGCGTGCCAGTGCGCATCCCAGCCCTGGAAGACGCTATCGATGCCGCGGTGTACATCCGCCAGGTAGTTCCAGTACATCCCCCCGATGGTCACCGTGCCTGCGGCCACGCCGGCGACCGGCAGCCAATCGTTTGCTTCCCAACGACGGGACGGCACTGGGGCGAAACGCCCCCAGATTTCTGCCAGCACGAGCGCGAGCAGCAGCGTGATCGCGGCCGTCGGCACGCTCCACCGAGCGCCAAAAACGTTGCTGATCTGCACGCCAGCAGCGACGATGCCGAAGGTTACCGCCGGGGCTGCCAGTAGTGCGACCGGTACTGATAACCGCGCGCGCCACCCGGCGAGAAAGCCGGGCAGAATTACCACGGCAAGCAGGCTGGCGGCGAAAATCGCTGCTGCCATTACTTAACTCCGTTCTTCGCGGATTTTCATATCCGAGCTGTGCCACAAACCGCTGCGGGTGTGTTCGGTGTACTCGATCGTAGCCTCATCTGGGGCTTGGCCCGCGGAATTGCGACGCAGCTCGTATTTGTGCACCGCGCCCCAGTCGCGGTTCCAGTCACCATCCAAGTAGCCCGGGATCTCATACGACCAGTTGACCGCCTCTGCAGTGGCCATCGCGCCACCGCCGTAGTAGTCCTGGAAACCGCCCAGCTGGGTTTGCGCATCCGAATCCGGCAGCACGCGGAATTCCGGAATCTCGGTGACACCAGCGTAGTGGTCGAATGGGCGCTGGCACGGGAATTGGAAGGCGGTGGACCAGTCCAGCAACGCCGGAGCATCGCCGTCGAAACGCTCACTCAGCGGTTGCAGCTCCGGATTGCGCGGTGGGGTCAGCGCGATCCAGTCTTCTGGGTCCAGCGAATAATCCTTGGCGACGACACGCACCACATTGGCCTCTTCCGGGATCTCGTCTATTGGCAAGCGCAGGTTGCGCCAATCGGGGCGCAGGCCGACGTCCATCATCTCCAACTTTTTGGTGTTAGTGACCTTGCCGTTCGACCCGCGGGTGCCGTATTCCAGCAACAGCTCTTCGCCTTCTTGCTCGATGCCGTTGATGTCGTGGTAGGCGATGCGCCCGGCAGCCGAAACCACCAGCAGCGGCGCAGATTCACGACGCTCCGGCAGCTCGTACCAGCCGGTAGTCAGCTCCGCAGCGTTTTGCGGTTCGGACTCATCCGCCCACGAACCCAGCACCGGAACCCGCGAATAATCCAGGTTGAACGGCAGGCGAATCGTGGAATCGTTCACGCCGACGTCGGCACGGTTACCGTCCTCGGTTTCTTCCGTCGATTCCGAACCCGCACCAGCGCTGGTGGGCGAACTTGCATCACCGATCACACCGACGGCAGCAGAATCGCCGCCGTCTGGTTCGATCTCGGAAGGAACACCATTCGGGCTAAACCCGCGCAATTCGCCCGCTTCCAGGGACTGCCCGAGCTCGCCGGAAACTGGGGTCAAAAACGATTCGTTGGTGTTGGTTTCCAGCAGAGCGTCGTCGGCAAGTGCACAGTGATTGCCGGTAAGCGCGCGCACATTGCCCTTGCCGACGGAATACGACGGGTATTGATCGGCAAAGGCTTTGGCAAACGATGCCACCGACAGCGCCACTGCCAGCGCAGCGACCACCGCGATCGGTGCGGCCATCACGCCAGCCCAACGGGTGTTGCGTTCTGGCTTCGGCGTGCGTAAGGAATAGATCACGCCGACCAACAACACCAGCAACGCCAGCAGCAAGACGATGTTCGTGGCCTCGATACCGCGCAGCTGGATCGTGCGGTCCCACCACGGGATACCGAACGACGACACGTACCACCAGGCATTCCAACCAGCCAGCGCGAAGGCCAACAAGAACAGCACTCCGGCGATGGCCAGGATGCGCGCGCGCCGGGAACGCACCGCCACTTGCGAGAGCACCACGGACCCCAGCGCTGCGATCGCTGCAGCGATTCCGGCGTAGATGCCGAAGTGGTGGGTCCACTTGGTTGGGGTGAACATCAGGAAGAACAGCGACAAGAACACGATCAGCACCAGGCGCAGTGCCGGGCCGTTGGCCATCTTCCGGTCACGCACGAACGCGTAGAGAATCAGCGCGATGCAAGCGAACATCACGACGGGGCCGAAACGGCGAGTAAACGAGCCGTCGACGGTTTGTTCAAACAGGGTTTGGTAGCGCACGAACTCGAAGAACCACTCCAGCGACGGGCCGACCTCGCCGCGCACACGGGTCGATTCCAGCACTGTCGCGATGGTCTGGTTGTTGAAGACCATCACCATGATCATCGTTCCGGCAGCCAAAAACGGCGCGATCATCGCGGCTGCGGCCAGCTTCCCGCCGTTGAGAAGCTCCACGCGATAGCGCAGAATCCGCACCAGATATGGCAGCGCGATCAAAAACGAGCCGACGGCGAACAGGCCGGTCGGGCCAGCGGCTAGGGTGACCGTCGCCAAGAAAGTGCCGATCGCGGCCGGCAGCAGGCGCTGGGTGGCAATCGCGCGCTCGAAAGAAACCCAGGTCAGTACTACACCCAAGGCGACGAAAGGCTCTGGGCGGATGCCGTTGTTGAACGGCAACCAGAACGCCAAGAACACCAGCGCGGCGGTCCAATGCGCCACGCGACGCTCGTTGACCATCTCTCCCAGGCGCGGCAGAATCTCGCGCGAGAGCACCCACCAGATCGCCAGACCACACAGCAGCGCGGGCAGGCGCATCCACAGCGAGTTGGTGGAGATCGCGGCAAACAGCGCCAACAGATCGTAATACGGGGTGCCGAACGGTGATTCCGGAACGCCATACCAGCGGTAATAATTCGCCATGTACTCAGCGTGCTCGGTCACCTGCGCCATGGTCAGGATGTAGCCGTCGTCCGAGGTATTAGCGCCAAAAACGTGCCAAAACGCCAGTACAGCCACCACCAGGCCATCCAGTGGGCGCAGCGTGAACCAGCGGGCCGGCAGCACGCGCAGATCCTTGCGGCCATCCAGCAGATCCATCCGCGCGAGCGCGATCAGCGAGAGCACCATGAAGAACACGCCCAGCCCCATGGCCAGCGATTTCACCAGCGTCGGGGTGGAAGTAAAACGCGAGTTGATCTCTACATCAACGTCCAGGCCCGCCGCGGTCAGCGCAGCATAATTGTCTGGATCGTCCACGAGCTCGGTGTAAATGCCGGTGACCTGCGGGCGCAGATCGTCCTCGGTTTTTTCCGAGTGCTTGCCGACGGCCACCTCAGCGCCATCGGCAGTCACCGAAATCTCTACCTGGGCGTCGTCGGCAAGCGCTGCTACCTGCGCCGGTTCCAGGCTGAGCAGCACCTCGTCGAGTGCGAAGACATCCAACCCGCCGTCGGTGGAACGCACGAAGAGCCCGCGGTTCGACGATTCCGTCGAATCCTGTGGGACGGTGCCCAGCACGAGGGTTTCGTCGTCACGCAAGCCATCCAGCGCCGCTACCGGAACCGTGGCATGAAACGATTCCGGCGCCACCGAGATCAGTGGCGCGTTGATCGAATTCAGCGACTCATTTTGTGGCCACGAAAACGACGACTGCGTCTGGTTTACCGGCAGCAGCGGGGTGGCAATAAACAGCAAAAAGCCCAGCACACCCGAGATGACCGCCAGAATATGCACGGCGTGGGCACGTGAGGCCGCGGTAGGATCAGAGGCCTGCTTAGCGCTTGCTGCCCGCTGCGCAGACTCCTCGGTTCCGACTGACTGAGGGTTGAGAGGTTGAGGTGACACAACGTGTCAGTCTAGTGCAGCCAGGCCGGAATTTCGCTCTAGACCCGGCTGGATTACTTGCGGCTAATCACCACGAACGGGCCCACTTGTTCGGTATCCCACAAATCTTCGTCCGCGAAAACCTCGGCGTTGAAGAACACGCTTTCGTAGGCGACGTTGGGGTTATTCGGGAAGAGATCGACCGCGATGTGCGTTTTGTATTCGTCGTCGTCGATATCGCCGCGGAAGACGAAGGCATCCGGGCCTTTCCACTCGGTATCTTCCAGCGCGGCGGCGAAATCTTGCGGGTCCGCCAATGCGTCGAAAGAGTCCTCCGCCCAGGCCTGGATGGTCTCGTTGCGCTCGGTGTACTGGCCCATCGGGTTGGCATAGTGCGAGGTAAAGCCGTTAAAACCATAGAACGGGTAGTAGGACAGCAGCGAGTTCTCATCGGTCAGCAGCACCGTCTGGGTCGGTGAATGACCCGAGGTGCCCAGCTTGGCGACGATGTCCTGGAAGTACTTCGCCGCACCCGGGGCGTAATGATCGGCGCGTTCGCCGTAACCATCGGTATCGGTATAGGCGTGGTCGATTTCATCTTCGTTGGTCGCGGAAATCTGCTGCGCGTAGCCGATGCTGGCTGCCAGCACCAGCACGGTAAACGCCCCGGACAGTTGCCGCGCGCTGAGATTTAGTTTGCGGGATTCGAAAAAGCGCACCACCTTCGTGCGGTCGGTATCGGCGAAGGCGAAAAAGCCTGCGGTGGACAAGATCAGCGCGATCGGTAGTTCGATGCGGAAGCCCAGTAGGGTAGAACCCAACAGCGTCAGCAGCATCGACGCCAGCACCCAGCCGTAGAGCACGATGATGGCGATCAGCAGCGGGCGGCGTGTGCTGCGCAGTACCAGGTAGAGCAGACCGATCAGGCAGAAAAAGCCCAGGGCAGACAGCTCGAAAAATGGCAGCGGAACCTGTGTACCTTCGGAAGGCAGGAAGTGCTGGGCTACTGAGGATGGCTTATAGCCCGCCGTGGCCACCAGGTAGAGGTAAGGCCCCCAGGAAATAGCGGCGATCGCCATTGATCCCAGCCCCATCACCGCCAGTCGGATAAACGGGCCGATGTTGCGTTGACCCGGTTGGCTGGTCCAGAAATAGTGGATGGTCAGCACAATGGTGATCAGCGCGGTCACGCCAACGAACAGCGTGTACATTGTTGCCGATACCCCGAGGTAGATCGCCACACCGGCCACAGCCAGCCAGGAGCCACGCACCGCACGGGCCGCCATCACGACGGCCGGGGCCATGCCCATGCCGACGATTGCGGCATAGGGCTCATCCGCCGCCATCGACAGCGTGACCGCGGTATTTGCCAGCGCCAGCGTCGTCGCCAAGGGAAGCGAGCCCGTTAATGCCTGCCATACCGGCACCAACAGCGCGGCCGCCGTCGCCAAGGACACCAACGCCCACGGCTGGTAGACCTCCCAGCCGGGCATATCCAGCAGGTTGGCCAGGCGCCCGCCGCCCCAGAACCAGCCCAGCGGGTAGTAGGTCGGCATATCCAGGTAGTTCATGTCCTGGTAGCCGAGGTTGGTGGCGGTGCGGGTGAGGAATTGCGTGCGGAACAGCTGATCAACCTGCAGCCCGTCGAGCCACAGGCGGGTGGCAGAAAGCGGGATTCCCAGCGTGGCGACGGTCAGCCCCGCAGGCGAGAGGTAGCTGACCAGGTAGGTCAGCGCGGTGCGCCATTGCGGGTGTGCGCGGTTGTCAGTTTTGCGCCATTGCCACAGCAACACGGCCACCAACACGAGCAAGCCCACCGACACGGCGGTGGCCAGCCCGCGGGTGACCATGGAGGTATTAAACGCCGGCAGGTTGGTGCGATCCAGGATGATCCAGGCCACCAGTGCGGCAACAAAACTGCCCAGCCCCGTGCAGGCTAGAGCGCTAAAAATCTGGGGCCGGGTGAGTTGGTCTTGTTTGTTCATTCAGGGTTTCTTGTTGGGCAGGAAGCTTAGAACGGCAGGCGGCGGAAAATCGGCTGCGGGATGAACTGGAACGCCAGCGAGACGTAGCGGAACAGTGGGTGGACGAAGATATTATCCTTGCCACTCTTGATCGCATCAACGGTGGCCTTGGCGACGTCTTCTACGTTCACCGTCAGCGGTGCTTTGCCAGCTTCCGCGGACATCTTGGTGCGTACCTGGCCTGGGCGCACGACCAGCACGTTCACACCGGAATCGCGCAAAGCCTCACCCAGGTTGACGAAGAAACCGTCGACGCCAGCCTTGGATGCGCCGTACACGAAATTGGAACGACGCACACGCATGCCGGCGACCGAGGACAGCGCGACGATGGTGCCGTGGCCCTGGGCGCGCATCTTCTGGCCCAAAGCAACGCCGACGGAGATCGCACCGGTGTAGTTCACCTGGGCCGAAGCCACCGCGGCTTCGTGGGATTGCCACAGCTCTTCTTGGTCGCCCAGGGTGCCGAAGCCGAGCACCGCGACATCCACATCGCCGGCGGCGAAGGCTTCGTCGAGCACGCCAGGGTGGGAATCGAAGTCGGTGGCATCGAAATCGATGACGTTGACCTCGCTGGCACCAGCGTCTTCCAGGGTGCGCTTGGAATCTGCCACGCGCGGGGAGTCTTTGCGCGCAGCCAGGGTGATTTTCGCGGGACCAGCGTGCAGCAGTTCGCGGGCGATGCCCACGCCGATCTCACTGGTTCCACCGAGCAATAAAATGTGCTGGGCTTGGCCTACAGCATTCAACATAAATAAAGTCCTTAAAAATCTTTTTTGGGGGCGGGGATTAGCGCAGTTCTAGTCGACGCGACATGTCAGAGGCGAAGACACCGGTCGGGTCGATCTCATTGCGGGTATCCAACCACGATTGCATCTGTGGATACATCTGGTGGAATTTCTCCGCCGAGGTGCGCGATTCTTTCGCCAAATACAGCCGGCCGCCGAAGTCGAGGACGCGCTTGTCCAGCTCGTCCAAGAAGTGGCCCAAGCCTGGCTTGATCGGGAAGTCGACGCAGATATTCCAGCCCGGCATCGGGAATGACAGCGGCGCCCGGTTGCCTTCGCCGAAGAGCTTGAAGACGTTGAGCGCACTGTAGTGGCCGGAAGCCTGGATGGAGCGCACGATTGATTTCAGCTCGCTGGTGGCCTCACGCGGAACCACGAACTGGTACTGCAAAAATCCGCGCGAACCATAGCCGCGGTTCCATTCGCCGATGAGATCCAGCGGCTGATAAAACTGCGTCAGGTTCTGTACCTGGTCACGGTATTCGCCGGATTTCAGCCACCACGCTTGGCCGACGGCCTTCATCGTCAGTTTGTTCATGGTGAAGTTCGGGAAAATATCCGGCACGGTAATCAGCTGCGGTGCACTGAACTTCAGCGGGTCTTTCGCCAGTTTCGGGGCGAGTTCTTTCAGCTGGTCTAACGTCGCCAAGCTGCCGCGTGAGACTGCTGCGCGGCCGAGTTTTGGCTCCGGGCTGATCGCGTCGAACCACGCCGAGGAATAGGTGTAGTTGTGCTCGGAACCGTCGGCATGGAACTCGATGGTCTCGTCGAAATCCCTGGTCAGATCACCATCAGCGATGAAAAACGCGGTTTCGGTTTTGGTCATGCGGATGGTTGCCTGCACGATGATGCCGGTCAAGCCCATCCCGCCGACCGTCGCCCAGAACAGCTCGCCGTCTGGGTCGTCCTCGGAACCGCCGGGGGTCAGCGTGAGGATCTCGCCGCTGGCAACCAGCAGATCCATGGAAACGACATGATTGCCAAAAGAACCAGCCGAGTGGTGGTTTTTCCCGTGAATGTCCGGGCCAATCGCACCACCGATGGTCACCTGCCGGGTACCCGGCAACACCGGAACCCACAGGCCATACGGCAAAGCAGCCTTCATCAACTGGTCCAGGGTGACACCACCATCGACGACGACCAAAGCGGTGTCCGGGTCGATGGAGTGGATCTTGTTGAAGGGCTGCATATCGATGACCAAACCACCAGCGTTTTGTGCCGGGTCCCCGTAGGAACGGCCCATGCCGCGGGCAATGACGCCACGCTTGAGGTGATCCGGCTTGTCGGCATTATCGTCGGCAATCTGCTTGACGGCCGCGACGATGGTGTCGAGGTCTTCCGTGCTGAGAACTTGCGCGCGGGTAGGGGCGGTGCGGCCCCAGCCGTGCAGGGTGGCTTCGCTGGTGTGTAATTCCATAGCTATTACTATAAGTCCATCAATTCGCGGATGGGGGCAGGCAACTCGTCCTGTGAGGTGATCGTGTCTCCGTCGTATTCGCGCAGCAGCCGGTACACCTCACGCCGGGAGGTGCTATCCAACATCGGCAGTTCCTCGGCGAACAGCCGCGTCATGAACTCATCCAGCGGCAGGTTGGTTTCCTGTGAGGCGACATACGAGCCGTTCAGGCGGTCATTTTCGGCGTCGTAGGAGTCTTTTTTCCGTTTTCCGAACATGATCTCAGCCTACGTGCTTAGGCCTGCTCGTCTACCCTGGGGCGCATGCGCACGCACAGCAACGTCGTCTTTTTGCGGGAGCGGACTGTCATCGTGCGCGCTTCCCTGGTGCGCGACGACTATGAGATTCATCGCCATATCGGCGTCTCGGAGTCGCTGACGCTGGCGGAGCTTGCCGACGTTCTCGTGACCTGCTTTGACCTACGCGACGAGCAAACCCCCTGGCACTTCACGACGACGGGCCGCTTGCCGACGACCTCGCGCGCAGAAACCTCCCGCGCAGAAACCTCCCGCGTTGATCCTCAGCACCTGGTTGGTGAATACCTGGGCAGCGAGCACGCCGGTGTGAATTTTCACTGGGGCTTGTGGGTCTTCCAACTGCAGACGGTGGAGACGTACCCGCGCGATAAGGAAACCCCGGTGGCGCTGTGTGTGGGCGGCTCGGGTTCTTTTCTGGGCAGCAAGTTTGATCTCACCGCGATTAATGCACAGCTGACCGGCCCTGATGCTATCGATCAGGTGTTGGCGGAGGTCAACCCGGAGGTCGGGGCGTTGATTCGCCGCTCTGGGGTGACGGATTTGGTGCCGTTGTTGCAGGCGATCGATGTGGGCCGGGAGTGCGCGGTGGATGCGCAGGTGCGCGCGCGGTTGGAACAGTTGCCGCTGGAAACCGAGCCGCGGCGGCGGGAAGCGTTTTGGGCATGTGTGCTGGGGCTTTCGTGCATGGGCGGGTCAGAAATGACCGACGATGTGGCTGGCGTGTTGTTCGAAGCACTTGGACATGCTGGGCGATCAGTCCAGACAGGCCAGAGCGCTAAGCCACGCCAGTTGTGTGCAGATTCGCTTTCTGTGTTGGCGCAGTGTGTGGCGTCGGTGGCGCCGGTGGATCGGTTGGATTTGTATCGCGTTTTGTTGCGGGGTGAATCGGCTGCCGGTTAGGTAGGATCTGTGCAGTTGTTGTTTGCCATTTCTGGTTTTGCCGTTGCTGGCAGAGTGTTTGCCGAGAAAGTCGAGTGAGTTTCATGCCTAAGTTTTCCGCGGTGCAGGCGCTGCGTTCGTCGTCGGTGGATGATTCGAAGAAGCTGCAGACGCAGTCGCTGAAATTCTTGCTCACGGGCATTGTCGCTGCGATCGTGGACTTTTCGTTGACGTGGATTCTGCAGATCGGCCTGGAAGCCTTGGCTCCGTTTTGGGCTCGTACCGTTGGTTTTATTTTTGGCACGCTGACGGCGTATTTGTTGAACCGCGCGTGGACGTTCCGGGCGCAGAAATCTTTCCGACGCTTCGCGGCGGTGGCGTTGCTGTACACGATGACGTATCTGATTAACGTCGGTGGTTCGCGTCTGCTTTTCGAGTTGTTTTCGGAAGTTTTTGGCTGGGCAGACTCGATTGCGCTGGCGGTTTCGTTCGTGATCGCGCAGGGTACTGCCACGGTCATCAACTTCTTCGTGCAGCGCCTGTTCATTTTTAAAAACGCTGAGCCGATTTAACGCGCAGCGAATTGAGAAATGGCGACGCATTGCCCAGGTAAATGTTGCGTAGTTCATGATTGTGAGGTTCCTTGATGGAGTCAAGGAAAAATACTGTGCAGTCTGCTCCACCTGACAAGGTTTTTCTCGCTTATGTAAACCGAAAGCCGCTGCATAAAATGGATATGAGGTGGGGTTTACAGGTTCTTGCTGGTGCCAGTTTTAGTGAAAATGAGGTTTTGGATTGGATAGAAAAAGGTAAACAAGTTGAGCACGAAATTCTGTATGAAGAATTAATCTTGGAAAATCCTCACGAAGTCTCCGGCACCCCAAAAGAGGTTTTTGTGTATTTCAGTAGTATTACTTGCGAGGGCTGGGAGGAAGACTTTGAGTGGATGGATCCGGTGGGGCGTAGAGCCACTATTCCCATGAATTATGTGGGGGTGCCACGGCCTTGGCCAGCCCAAGCTGAAACCGGAGAAGAATATGGTGACATAGTGTGGAATCGGCAGGATCTTCATCTTTGGAGGGTTCCGTGTCCTTGGATGAGTGCTTATCTTCTTGCCCAATTTCCTCATGCCAGTACCCCGGATATTAACTACGGCAAACCTTGGACAGTCTAAATTAATCATGCTCCCGGCCTGGGCAGCCGACAGCGGAGTCATAGCACCACCTGTAAAGCCCAGGTAACAGTTTTCTTAACCCTGAGGTCGACGGAAATCTTCCGTGCGTCCCCGATTATGCAGGCGCAACCAGTTTTTAAAACCAGCGAAATCACGCCGCTGGACCAAGAAGAACCACCCAAAGCGGGCGAATTCCTGCGGCAACAGCTTCTTCATTCCACGCTGCCACAAGATATAACCGCGGTTGCGGTAGGTGAAAAATCGCTTGCCTGGATTATCGGGAAATTGCGTGTGCATCTTGCCACCGAGAATCGGCTTGAACTCGTCGGCACCATCCGGGTGTAAATACGCCGCAGTCAGGGACGTGCCAAAACCTAAACCGGAATTGACCAGGCGACGGTGGTATTCCACCTCATCTCCACGGATAAACAGACGGTAATCCGGCACTCCGATCTGCTCCATGGCGGCAGCCGAAATCAGCGCGCCATTAAACAGCGAGGCGATGCCCGGCAAAAACTCGCCGTCCAACTCATCCACGCGTCGACGCCAAACTAGGCCCTGCCGCAGCGGGAAGGCCAGGCGCTGCGGATCGTTGATATTGCACACGACTGGGCTGACCTGGTGCAGCCCGTGGGATTCGGCTACGGAATACAGCTTGTCTAGCACGTGCTTATCGGCGGGGCGGCCGTCGTCGTCGGCACACCAAATGGCATCCGCGCCCAGCGCGAGGGCCGTGAGAAAACCATAAGCGAAACCACCGGCACCACCGAGGTTCGTGTGGCTCGGCAAATAGTGGCCACGCTCGCCGGCCAAGTCGTCGACAAGCGTTTCCACCGCCGATTCCGCTCCATTGTCGACGACGATGATCCAGTCAACCGGGTGCGTTTGCGCAACTACCTGCTCGAGCGAGGCGCGCAGCAGCTCGGCGCGGCGGTGGGTCACGATCACCGCGGCGGTGGTGCCAGTACGGCGCAGCGACGACGTAGAGGTTGGCTCTGGCGAAGCAGAAGAAGCTGTCATGGAATCCATCCTATTGCTGAGGTTGGGGGTAACTCTGGAAACGCTTAGTTCTGGAAGCGTCGTACCAGATCACGCACGTAATTACCGGCATCGACGCCTTCGTAGTCCTCGACGACGTCCTCCACACGGCCCACGGAACGGATCTCGCCCTTGTCCACCCATAACGCCGTGTTGCACAACTGCGCCAAGAAATCGTTGGAGTGCGAAGCAAACACCAAAATACCGGCGCGTTTGACCAGCTCTTGCAGGCGCACGCGGGCTTTGGCCATGAAGGCGGCATCCACGGCGCCGATGCCTTCGTCGAGAAGTAAAATTTCCGGCTCAATAGAGGTGACCACACCCAGCGCCAAGCGCACGCGCATACCGGTGGAATAGGTGCGCAGGGGCATACGCAGGTAGTCGCCGAGCTCGGAAAACTCCGCGATCTCGTCCATCTTCTTCGCCATCTGCTTGCGCGACTGGCCCAAAAAAAGCCCGCGGATGATGATGTTGTCGTAACCGGAAATCTCCGGGTCCATGCCCACACCCAGGTCAAACACCGGGGCAACGCGGCCGCGCACATCGGCGCTGCCACGAGTGGGTTCATAGATGCCGGACAGCAGGCGCAGCAAGGTAGATTTACCTGCGCCGTTGTGGCCGACCAGCCCAACACGGTCGCCTTCGCGCAGGTGCAAGTTGATGTCACGCAGCGCCTCGACGACGACGGTGTTACTGGCGTTTTTCCCCAACGCGCCGCCGGCGGTGGACAGCATTGCCTTTTTTAGTGAGCGTGACTTGGCATCGAAAATCGGGAAATCGACGCAGGCGTTGTAGGTATCGATTGAGACCATGGTGGAAACTCCTTAAACAATCCCGCAGGATGAAACCCAGCTAAATTAAACCCAGTAGCTAACGCGGAAACGCCAGCGCTTCATTGCCAGCAACGCCAGACCAAATCCGGCGACGGTGCAGCCCAGCACGACCCACCAGTGGTAGGCGTCGACAGGCTGGCCGATCAGTGGGCCACGAACGATTTCGAGGTAGTGGAATAGTGGATTCAACTCCACCAGGCGGGCAGGGCCTTCGATGCCGTCACCGCCTTGTTCTTCCAGCGTGCGCACCGTCCACACGATTGGGGTGACATAAAACAGCAACTGGGTCAGGGCTTCCAGCAGCGGGGCGACGTCGCGGAAACGGGTGGCGACGATACCGAAGAACATTGATACCCACGCGCCATTGAGCACCAACAACACCAGCCCGGGGATGGCTAGCAGTACCTCCCAGCCCAGGTGACGTGGGAAGATGATGATCAGCGCGACCCAAATGATCATATTGTGCGCCAGGAACAACAGCTGGCGCCACACCAGCCGGTAGACGTGCACAGAAATCGCGGCGGGGAGCTGTTTGATCAGCCCCTCGTTGTCGATGAAGATCAACGCGCCTTCTTTCAGGCAGCCCGAAATGAACGTCCACATGATCAAGCCCACAGTCACGTGTGGCAAGAATTCCGCGGTGGGGATGTCAAACAGCATGGAGTACAAAAAGCCCAGCGCAGTAGCCATAGCGCCGGTAGCAATGGTGATCCAAAACGGCCCTAACACCGAACGCCGGTAGCGCTGCTTCATATCTTGCAAACCTAGCAGCAGCCACAGTTCGTGCTGCTTGAGGCCGTGTGATAGATCGCGCCAGGCGGCCCCGAAGGTCATGGACTTAGACTGGGGTGCATCGCCGTCGGCGCCAGAGGTCATCCGGGCAATATCTTGGTCAAGCTGCGTATTGTTGTCCTGCACAAGGGCAAACCTTAGCAGTTGCGTGCTGCCTGGCGAGGCTACAACGCGCACCGCCCTGCCGTGATTCTTTGTGTGAGCTGGGAATTTCTTGGGGGATAGGCGTCGGCCAGGAGGATTGAATGCGCCGCAATTTTCGGTATACAGTATTAGCGGGCAAGGCAGAAGGGAGCTGAGACAGGCATGGCTTATGACGTCTACAGCGTGCGTGGTTTGTACACCACGCTATCTGAGGGCTGGACGTATCTGAATGCGCATGCCACTCCGCAGGTCCCGGAACGCGTGGCGGTGGGTGTCGCCCGCGCTTTCCGTAATGCCACTTCTGTGAGCACCGGCCCGACCGGGAGCCATTCGCAGCGTCAGCATGCCGGGCGGTTAGAAGGCGATGTGTACATCGAAAATGCCCGTGGCGCCGTGGCAGATTTGCTGGGGGTGCGCGCCGATCGCGTCGTCCTGGGGTCCAGCCTGCCGGTGCTGTATCAGTCTCTGGCGCGTGCGATGGAGCCGATGCTCGCGCGCCGTGGCACCTCGGTGGTGTTGTCGGGTTTGGACGCCCCGGAGGTTTCTGCGCCGTTTTCTGGGCTTGTCGACGACACCCGCTGGGCCTTGCCAGACTTAGCCACAGGCGAGTTGCCGGCGTTTCAGTATAAAGATCTGGTCGACGGCCACACGCGGTTCGTCGCACTGTCTGCGGCGCATGACCTGCTGGGCACCGTTGCGCCGGTCAGTGAGATCGTGGAGCATGTGCGTTCGCGTTCGCGGGCCTGGACGCTTGTCGACGTCTCCAGCATCGCGATGTACCGGCCGATTGTGGCTGATGACTGGGACTGCAATATCTTGGCTATCGACCTGGCGCAGATTGGTGGCCCGCAGCTAGCGGCGCTGGTCTTTCGCGATACCGCGATGTTTAAGCGCATCGCGCCGATCACGCCGACGCAAAATTGCGATACCTACGCGAAGTTAGAATCACCGTTTTCTGCTGGCCTGGCCGGTGGCGTCGGCCCGGCGGTGGACCATGTGGCTCGGCTGGGTGCTGCGGCTGCTGGATCACGGCGCAAGCGTGTGCAGCAGTCCATGGCGGAGTTGGATGCGTACATGGCGCGGCTGACCAACCAGATGTATACGTTTTTGGGCACGCTGCCCGCTGCCCACATCGTTGGTGTGACCGGTGAGGCCGCGGCTGGATCGACGGCGGACCGGCTGCCGCGTTTGTCTTTTGCCGTGCACGGAGTGCCGGCGGCGACGGTGCACCAGCGACTATTCGATAACGGGTTGGTGACGACCATCGCACCGAACACCCCACTGTTGGAAAACATGGGGGTCGGTGAGATCGGTGGCGCGGTGACGATTTCCGCCGCACCATTTAATACTGAGGCCGATATCGCGCATCTGACGCGCGTGGTGGCTTCGCTGGCTTAACTTTTCTCCCCGTAAACAGACGACAAATCACCCTCTGAAACGTCGACAAATCACCTCCTAAGCTGTCGACAAACCACCCCCTAAACCTTCGACAAATCACCCTCTTGGCGCTATGATCAGCAATTATGTACTTACCGAGGGTTGTTGATCAGATGCTGGCCGAGCGCTTGCCGTATTCCGGTGGTGTGCTTATTGAGGGGGTTCGGGCCTGCGGCAAAACCGAAACCGCTCGGGCACATTCCAGCTCTGAGGTGGCGCTGGATTCTGGGGTGCCGTCAGTACAGGTAGCTCTCGACAATGACCCGAACTTGCTGCTAGAAGGCGCGAATCCGCGACTTATTGATGAATGGCAGTTGGAACCGTCGTTATGGAATATCGTGCGGCGAGAGATTGATCGCCGTGGTGAAAAAGGGCAGTTTATTCTGACTGGTTCTTCGGCGCCAGCGGAAGATGCACAACGCCATTCCGGGGCACATCGCATCGCGCGGTTACGGATGCGTCCGATGACGCTTGCAGAACGCCGCATTGGTGATACGTCGGTGTCGCTGCAAAAATTATTCTCAGGTGCTGAGCTGCCGCCAATGTTGGACAACCCATTTACGGTTTCTGATGCGCTAGACCATCTTGCACACGGCGGCTGGCCGACTGATCTGGAACTGCCGACAAATCAGGCACTGGCGCATCTCACGGATTATGTCGATGATCTCATTAACCGCGATGTGGAGCGTCTCGATGGTGAATCGCGCCGGGATCCAGATCTGATGCTGGCGGTGTTGCGCAGCTTGGCGCGAAATGTGGCATCGGAAGTCTCATATGCCACGGTTGCGAAAGATATTTCTGGTACTCGCACGACAAAACCGGATACCGTAGCGGCGTATATCAACGCTTTACGACGCCTTTATGTCGTGGAAGAACAACCTGCGTGGGCACCACATTTGCGTTCGCGCGCGAAAGTTCGGCAGAGCCCGAAACTGCATTTCGTTGACCCCTCTTTGGCCCTGGCAATCCACGGTGCATCAGCGGATTCGCTACGCCGTGATCTGGAAACCGCCGGATTTTTGTTTGAGTCGCAGGTGGTACAACATCTGCGAGTGTTTGCCGAAGCCCACGGCGGCAAGGTGTATCACTACCGGGATTCGTCGAAACGCGAGGTCGATGCCATCGTGCAACTGCGTGACGGCCGGTGGGCAGCGGTAGAAATAAAACTTGGGCAGCGGCAGATCTCGAAAGCAGAGGAATCGTTGCACAGCTTCGCCGAGGTCATCGACACGAAAAAATCGGGCGCACCGGAATTCATGGCAATCATTACTTCCGATGGCCCGGTGCTGCAGCTACCAAGTGGAATTGTGACGTTTCCACTGCACGCGATGGGGGTCTAGCTGTCCTGCGTGAGCACCAGCGTGCCGGTGACTTCGCCAGAGTCGAGTGCTTGGTGGGCGGCGACGGCGTCGGCAAGTGGGTAGCTGGCGTGCCGGTGGTGGGTGATGGAGCCATCGGCAAGCCAAGGCCAGATGTTGGCGACGGTCTCGCGCACGATCTCGGATTTTGCCTCGGTATCGCGGGAACGCAGCGTGGTGCCGAAAATGCTCAGGCGATTAGCCAGCACCGCGCCCAGGTTGATCTCTTCTTTCGTGCCACCCTGCATGCCAATGATCACCAGCTTGCCGTCTTTGGCCAGCGATTTCAGGTTTTGTTTCAGGTATTTCGCGCCGATGATGTCCAGAATGACGTCGCAGGAGCCTTTCAGCTTGTCGACGAAATCCTCTTCTTTGTAGTTGATCAAGATATCCGCGCCGTATTTCTTGCAGTTTTCCAGCTTTTCCGCCGAGCCTGCGGTGACGGCGACTTTCGCGCCGAGTTTTTTCGCGACCTGGATGGCGAAGGTGCCGATGCCGCCACCGCCGCCGTGAATCAGGATCGTTTGGCCGGAGCGCAGGCCAGCAGTCATCACCAGGTTGGACCACACGGTGCAGGCTACCTCCACGACAGAAGCAGTGTCTTCCAGGGAATAGCCCTCGGGGATTGGGGTGAGTTGACCTTCGGGCACAGCGACGTATTCCGCATAACCACCACCGGCGAGCAACGCGCCGACTTCTTCGCCTACCGCGCGGCCGGTATCACCGGCATCAACGATGGTGCCGGCGGCTTCCAGGCCGATCAGTTCGGATGCCCCCGGTGGTGGCGGGTATGCGCCCTTGGCCTGGAGTAAGTCCGCACGGTTCACGCCAGATGCTGCCACTTTGACCAGCACTTCGCCCGCGCGCAGGGTTGGCACGTCCACTTGGGTGAGTTCTAGCGACTGTGGGTCGTCGGAATCGGTTTGCACGATGGCGTGCATGGTGGCCGGGATAGCTGTGTCTGTGGTGGCTTTTGCAGTGTCTGCGGTTACATTTTTCTGGGCCTTTTTCGGAGTCATAGAATTCCATGGTAGGTTAATGTCGCTGGAGGCGTGGCAGAGCGGCCGAATGCACTGGTCTTGAAAACCAGCGTGGGGAAACTCACCGCGGGTTCAAATCCCGCCGCCTCCGCCAGTGGACATACCGGTGGCGCCTGTTTTTGTATTAGGTGCCACCGGTTGTTTTTATTTGCAATGCCCTGGGCAAGAATTCTTTAGGATTTTGATTTTTTAGTGGCGATAAAGAACCAGATTGCTCCTACGAGCACTGCCACGACTGTGAATCCGATACCGATTTCTTTTGCTTTTTCTGCCGCGACATCGGCATAATTTTGCTCCGAAAAAGCTGGTGCTAGGACTAGGCAGTAGATCCAGCTACCGGCGATGACCGCAGCGAATGAGCGAACGATTTTTTGTGGATCAGTGAAACTCGACATGATGTTCTCCTTTCGGCCCTCAGCAAACCTTGATGAAGTCAATATTGTCCGCAAACCTTGATGAAGTCAATATTGTCCGCAAACCTTGATGAAGTCAATGCTGATAGTGGTTTCGGTGCCCTGGTGTGCTGCCTGTGCTGATGATAAGCCGGAGGGGCTTTGCCAGGGTAGAGCGGGTTGTGGCAAGAAGTTTTGGGTTAGGAAGTTGGGAAGTTTCCGGATAGGCATAATGCCTTGCGAAGCGCAGCGGAAATTTGGTAAATATAGACGGATCTGTCTGTATGATGTGTTGCAGATTGGTGGTTTGGTTTCCAGTAAACCTGCAGCTAAATATGCATTTAGTAGACCAATCGGTCTATTAAATCGTGTCGCGTGAATGTAATTTTGGCATCTTGTATAGACCGTGTGGTCTACTGTTTTTATGACTGATAATGAGATCACATTGCACTGGTACCTACCCACTTACGGCGATTCCCGACAGATCATCGGCGGCGGACATGGCGGGGGCATCTATCACGGCGAAAGAAAACCCACGCTGGATTACCTCACGCAAATTGCTCTCGCAGCTGAGGCCAATGGCTTCGAATCCTTGCTCACGCCCACTGGGCAGTGGTGCGCAGACGCCTGGGTTACCGATGCAGCTTTGTTGGCGCGAACTTCCCGTATCAAATTTCTGATTGCTTTCCGCCCAGGATTGGTGAGCACCCCACTATTTGCACAACAAACCCAAACGCTGCAAGAACTATCCGGCGGTCGGGTGCTGCTCAACGTTGTGGTTGGTGGTGAAGACATTGAACAGAGAGCGTATGGTGATTACTCCACCAAAGAGCAGCGCTATGCGCGGGCCGATGAAGCGCTGAGCCTAGCGCAGGATTTGTGGACCAGCCCTGAGCCGATCACACGGGAAGGTACCTACGAAAAGGTAGAAAATGCACAATTAGCGCAGCGCCCGGAGACCACCCCACGCATCTTTTTCGGTGGCTCTTCGCAGCCCGGTATTGAGGTTGCTGGACGACGCGCAGATGTGTACTTAACCTGGGGTGAAACCCCAGATAAAGTGGCGGAAAAACTGGATCGGGTGCGGCAATCCGCTGCCGAGGCAGGCCGCGATATTGAGTACGGCATCCGGCTGCATGTCATCTCCCGCGATACCTCCGAGCAGGCTTGGGCAGAAGCGCAGCGGCTATTAGACAGTGTAGACCCGCAAGAGGTGCACAAGATTCAACAAGACTTGGCTCGTTCGCAATCAGAAAGCCAGCGCTTACAAAGTGAACTGCATGGGCAGGGGCAGGATTTTGTGTCCGGCGCCGATGCCCGTGAACTGGAGATCGCCCCGAACTTGTGGGCAGGTGTTGGCCTGCTCCGCGGTGGGGCAGGCACTGCGTTGGTGGGCAGCCACCAGGAAGTGGCGCAGCGGCTGGCGGAATACCGAGAAGCGGGGATCAAGCATTTCATTTTGTCCGGGTACCCACACTTAGAAGAAACCTGGTCAGTCGGCGAAGGCGTCGTCCCGCAGCTCCAGCATTTGGGCTACCCGGTGACTAACCACTAACGGCCAGTCACTAACGGCCAGCAAGTAGCGTCGCC
This sequence comes from Corynebacterium drakensteinense, assembly GCF_041224285.1. Lineage (NCBI taxonomy): Bacteria > Bacillati > Actinomycetota > Actinomycetes > Mycobacteriales > Corynebacteriaceae > Corynebacterium > Corynebacterium drakensteinense. The sequence goes on along the minus strand of NZ_JAXOFP010000006.1, from coordinate 39,586 downwards.
ACCCTATCCCCGGGCACGTACCGGGGAAGTAATCATCGCGACGATGCTGCGTGCGAAAGCGAAAATTCCGGCACCGAAGGCAGCGGACCAGAAGCCGTCAATAGTAAAGGTAATACCCCAGATATTGACAGCATTGGTGATCACCGCAGCCAACCACAGGATCGCGATATTCACGAAGAAAGAAAACAGGCCCAGCGTCAGGCAATTGATCGGTGCGCCGACTGTGCGCACAATTGGGCCGACGGTGGAGTTGACCAGCATAAACGCGATTGCGACGACACCCAGCGCGATAGCAGGATCGAAAGATTCGTCGACAAGCAGTTTATTCGGGCCCGTGTAATTCACGCCCGGCACCAGCCACACAGTTACTGCGAGGGCCGCAGCAATGGTGATGATATTGAGTAACAGCGCGAGTGCACGCATTATGCACGCACCTTCTTCCACGCGGCAAGCAAGGCGTCGGTTTCTTCAGCAGTGGTGGCGGTGATACGCAGACCTTCGTCGAAAGCACGCACCAACACCCCAGATTCAGCCAACTGTGCAGCCACTTCTTGTGGGCTGTCGTGCAAAGATTCGGCCGGAATCCACACGAAATTCGCGAAAGAGGGCGTTAGGCCTAGTTCGTCGGCAAGCCGGTCACGCTGCTGATTAGTTTCGGTGACGCGTTTGTTGAGCTCATCGGTGGCAGCCGGTTCCAGTGCCGCTAGCGCTGCTGCCTGCGCTACTGCGGACACACCGAAGGGAATGGCGACTTTGCCCAGCGTCGCAATGATGTCCGGGTTGCCGAAGGCATAGCCGACGCGCACGCCGGCCAGCCCGTAGGCTTTCGAGAAGGTGCGCAAACCGATCACATTTGGGTACTGCTGCACGGCTTCGGTGGCCAGCGGGGTGTTATCGGCGGTGTTGTATTCCACATAAGCCTCGTCTAGCGCGACGACGACGTCGGCAGGCACCCGGTCCATGAACTCGCGGAATTCTTGGTCGGTGATGGTGGTTCCCGTCGGGTTGTTCGGGTTGCACACGAAAATCAGGCGAGTGCGTTCGGTGATGGCGTCGGCCATGGCGGGCAGGTCATTGCGCAGCTCGCGCAGTGGGACCGGCACGGCGGTGGCACCGGTGACCTGGGTGAAAATCGGGTAGGCCTCGAAGCTGCGCCACGGGAAGATGACTTCATCGCCCGGCTGGCAGGTGATGGTCACTAGCTGCTGGCACAGTGCAGAAGAACCAGTGCCGACGGTGACGCTGTTTTCGTCGGCAAGCCCCAGCTTGGCAGCGAGTTTTTGGCGCAGTTGCAACACCCCCATGTCTGGGTAGCGGTGGGATTGTGTGGCGGCTTGGCTGATGGCGCTGGTTACGCTCGGCAGCGGTGGGTGCGCAGATTCGTTAGACGAAAGCTTGACCGCATCTGGCATGCGCTTTCCGGGAACATAGGCGGGTAGTGTTTCCAGGTCTTGTCGCAACATGTGTGCAAGTCTAGTCGCATCTGATTGGCGCGAGGGCACACTAACGGTTATGCTAGATCGCGTTGGAGATGTGCCAGAGTGGCCGAATGGGACTCACTGCTAATGAGTTGCCTGCTTAACGGCGGGCCGGAGGTTCGAATCCTCTCATCTCCGCAGCTAGCCCCGGCAGGATTTTCTTGCCGGGGCTTTCGCATTGGCATGGGGTGCGAGATGCCCGGGCGCGGGGCACGGGCTACAGGGGTGCAAGGTTGCCGGGTTGCAATGCTGGCTGCCTGGTCTATGCTTAGCGCATGAAAACAGGTTTTCGTTTCGACGGTATCGACCTGGCCCGCGGCCTCGCCATCGTCGGCATGGTATTCGCGCACCTGGGCCCTACTGGCTTTGATGGCGGGGTTGTCGCGGATTACACGACCACCGCGTTTGCCGGTTATCCCTCCGCATTGTTTGCGGTGCTGGCTGGCGTGTCCCTCGGTCTTTTTACCGAGCGCGGTTCCGCAGACCCCGTGCGCACACGGCTGGCGACGCTGGTGCGTGGTGTGATTCTTTTGGTCGCGGGCACATTGATGTCGATGGTGCAGTCCACGATCGCGATTGTGCTGACGACCGTCGCCGCCATCTATCTGCTGCTGTTCTGGTTGCCGCGCTGTAAAACCTGGGTGGTCGCCGTGATAATTGCGGTGCTCGCGGCGGTTTCTTCGGTGGGGTTTGTGCTCGTCGAATTTGTGCCGTTCGGTTTTGAGCTGTTCATGCCGCCGTATCCGGTCTTGGCCTGGCTGACCTATGGTGCGGTCGGTGTTTTGGTGCACCGGTTCCTGGTGGGCAATTTGAAGGTCCAGGCTATTGCTCTGGTGCTCGCGGTGGTGCTCGCAGCTGTGGGCTTTGTTATCCGTGTGAATAATGCTGCCGTTTTACCGGACGAGCCGCTTGCCGACGCCAAAGCCCCGCAGATTGACAGTGACCCGAGTGTGCAATCATTGCTGATGCATAGCTTCGAGCCGCACACTGGAATGTTCGGTGATCTGCTGGCAAGTATCACTTTTGCCATCGCGGTGATCTGCTTGTGCTGCCTGTTGTGCCAGGTGCGTTGGGCGAATATTCTTGCCTACCCGCTGCGTGCGGTGGGTGCGATGGCCTTGACGACGTACGTCGCACACGTGTTTGTCGCGGGCTGGTTCATGTTCGGTGGCTTCCCGTTGGATGTTGCCAAGGCTATTAATATGGGCGGTACTGGCCCGGTGCAGTATTCGAGGCTTGAGCCCGCTCATGGCAGCGTGCATGAAAGTGCGGAATCCGAAAGTGCAGCCGAAACTGACAAAACTGCCAAACCCGACGAACCTGTCGAACCTGACCCGAGCTTTCAGCGCTACCAAGAAATTATTCAAGAAGCGGATACTTGGCAGGAGTATGACGAGCTGACCGCGGATTTCTGGGATGACAAGTCCAAAGGCTGGGTGCTGGGCGACGACGAGTTCGATCCGGATGAGCTGGATGGAAAAATTGCTGGTCAGCATAATAATTGGGCTACCGCCGCGTGGAATGCCCTGGGGCTGATTGCGTTCGCGGCGGTGTGGAAGGCATTTTTCCGGCGTGGTCCACTGGAATGGGTGGTGGCGAAGCTGATTAACAAGGCAGTGTTGCGCGATGAACCCAAGATGCAATAGGGTAGCCATACCTTAAAGCATGGAGGTTTTATGCTCACGCCTGAAGATTGTGCCCAAAGCCTGACCCGCCGCATCCTGGGCGGGGCGGGCGCGCTGTCGCTGGTTCCGCTGGATGTCGATGCCACCGTGTCCATCGCCGTCGTTGCTCATGGCTTCGATCACCACGGGCAGTTGGTCATCGCGTGCCACGTTGACGATGTTGCTTGTCTTGCCGACGGTCGTGTGCGCATCGATGGCATCAAAAAGGCGCTGGAATTCACCACCGACATCACGATCGCTAGCCTGCATGCCGTCGCAGAAGTGGAATGGCAAAACGAGTGGTACGCCGAGCAGGAATTCGTGGAAGAACCGTCCCCGTTTCTGCGTTTTGGCATCGTCACCTTGGACCACGCGCACCTTCACTGGCCTTGCGGAGCGACGTTGATTCGGATGGCGGAGCTTGCACAACCACAGGCGTCCACCGAGCGCCTCGACGAATTCGCTGCCCGCCAGGTGCTGGATGTCGTCGGTAAGCGTCGCCTGGCTACCCTGCACGAAGAAGTCATGGCTGGGGTGACCGACGGTTTGGTGCTGAGCGATCGTACACAACCGATGTGCCCGCACTGGAACGGGCAAGTCTGGGTCGCCGACGTGAATGAGTGTGGCTTCATGCTGATTGCTGCCGGGCAGGATCGGATGAGCGTGACCATGGTGGGATTTGCGAGCCCCGCTGCGACACTGGGTAATTTTGAAACCGCAGTGAAAGCGGTCGCCGGCTGAACGCGCTGCAGAATTTTTGATACGCGCCTAACGGGTATATTCTAGCCGGAGCTTACTGGGTAGCCCATCTGCCCAGGGGGTTAGTCCGGCCCAGTGGGGCAATCGATGGTCCTGTAAAGGAGGTGCGTTATGCACGATGCAGCAGTAGAAGCAATTGACGAACTAGAAGGTCTGCTGAGAAGTCATGATGACGTACCTCCCCGCGAAGCGCTGCGATTACGCAAGCTTCTCGACGACCCTCCGATCAAAGACATTGTTTCGCTGGTAGAACGCTCCAATGCCACCCGCGCTGCTGTCGTTTTACGTTTGCTTTCGCGGGAACGCTCCATCGCGGTTTTCGACGCCCTCGACGCTGCCCATCAGGCCGATGTCATTGGTGCGCTAGGCAACAAAGATGTTTATTCTTTCTTCGACGAGCTGGACCCGGACGACCGAGTTTCGCTGATCGACGAGCTGCCGGCCGAGATTGCCGACCGGCTGCTGAAAAACCTCGACAAAACTGAACGTGACGTCACTGGCGTCATCTTGGGGTATCCGAAGGGCTCGATCGGCCGTCGCATGTCGCCGGAGGTCCCGGAAATCCACGAGGACATGACGGTGAACGAAGCCATGACGCTGCTGCGCAAAGAGGCAGATGATCTGGAAACGCTGTATTCCGTGCCGGTCACGCGCCGGGACCGTCGTCTGGTTGGTGTGACCTCTCTGCGTGATCTGTTTTTGGCGCACGGCGACCGCAAGGTGAAGTCGGTGATGTCGGATCCGATCTTTGCGCACGCGAACGATGACGCTGAAGAGACCGCGCGTTGGTTCTTGCCGCTCGACTTGTTGGCGATGCCTATCGTCGATCACACCGAGCGCCTGGTGGGTATTCTGACCTTCGACGATGCGCAAGACATCGTGGAGGAAGAAGACAGCGAGGACTCCGCCCGTGCCGGTGGTGCCGAGCCGCTGCAACAGCCGTACATGTCGACGCCGCTGGTGAAGATCATGCGCTCGCGTATCGTCTGGTTGCTGGTGCTGGCGGTTTCTGCGCTGTTGACGGTGCAGGTGCTGGATGCCTTCGAAGGCACGCTGGAAAAAGCCGTGGTGCTCTCGCTGTTCATCCCGCTGCTGACTGGTACAGGTGGTAACACTGGTAACCAGGCGGCGACGACGGTGACCCGTGCGCTCGCGCTGGGCGATGTGCGCAAACGCGATATCGCGCAGGTGATGTGGCGTGAGCTGCGCGTCGGCCTGATGCTTGGGATTACCTTGGGCACGCTGGGATTGGTTTTGGCGACGCTGGTTTACGGCTCTGATATCGGCTTCGTGATCGGCCTGACCCTGTTGAGTGTGTGTGCGATGTCGGCGACCGTCGGTGGGGCAATGCCGATTGTCGCGAAGACTGTCGGCGCAGACCCTGCGGTATTTTCTAACCCGTTTATCTCGACTTTCTGTGACGCGACGGGCCTGATTATCTATTTCTTGATTGCCAAAACCATTTTGGGGATTTAGGCGCTACCTATGGGTTAGGATTTAGGGGCACTAACCCGTATGACGTAGAGCAAGAAATGGACTCATTATGAGGACGCCCCAATTACACGAGAGCACCTCGAAGGCCGAAGGCCAGGATTCTGAGGTCCGCGAACGTCGTGAAACCACCCGCCAGTACACCGGCTTGCTCGTCGGTATTGCCCTGGCGGTGTTGGTGTATCTGATTTTCCCATCGAATGCAGTGGAAACACTCAGCCAATCCGCTGGTGCTGACCCAGAAGCTGAGTATAGTGTGCAGTCGCTGCGGATTGTTGCCGCGATAACGGTGCTGATGGGCACCTGGTGGATGACTGAGGCCATCCCGCTGGCTGCCACGGCGATGGTGCCATTGGTGGTGTTCCCACTATTCCAAGTTGGCGAATTCTCTGACGTCGCTACGCCTTATGCTTCGGCCACAATTTTTCTTTTCCTGGGTGGCTTCCTGATTGCACTCGGTCTGCAACGTTGGAACGTGCACCGCCGCATCGCGCTCATGGTGGTGTTGTTGGTGGGCACCTCCCCGAAACGGTTGATTTTGGGCTTCATGATCGCGACCGGGTTTTTGTCCATGTGGGTTTCCAATACCGCCACGGCCGTCGTCATGCTGCCGATTGGTATGTCCGTGTTGCAGCTGACCGCAGAGGTGGTCGGCGGAATGCGTAAGCAAGCGAAGTTTGCCACCGGTCTGATGCTGGCTATTGCGTATTCGGCATCGATCGGTTCGCTGGGTACCTTGATCGGTACCCCGCCGAACGCGCTGCTGGCTGGTTATATGAGCGAGGCGCACGGCTACACCATCGGGTTTGCGCAGTGGATGATGGTCGGTATGCCGATCGCGGTGGTTTTCGTGTTCATCGCCTGGGCGGTACTGATCACGGTGTTCAAGCCGGAAATGACGGAAATCCCTGGTGGCCGTGAGCTGATCAAAAAAGAGCTGCACGAGATGGGCAAGTGGACCGGCCCGCAGATCGGCGTCAGCATCATCTTTGTGCTTGCTGCGTTGGCGTGGATTTTTGTGCCACTGATTCTGGATCAGTGGTTGGGCATTGAATCGGGCTACCAGGACGCCATCGTCGGTATCGCTGCGGGTCTGTTGATGTTTGCTCTCCCGGCAGATAAAAATGGCACTCGATTGATGGACTGGAAGACAGCCAACGAGCTGCCGTGGGACGTGCTGCTGCTTTTCGGTGGTGGCCTGGCGCTTTCTTCAATGTTTACGAAGACTGGTTTGTCGTTGTGGATCGGTGAGATCGCCAAGGGGCTGGGCTCGTTGCCGCTGTTCCTGTTGATTTTCGCGGTCGCTGGTCTGGTGCTGATCTTGACGGAATTTACTTCCAACACGGCAACCGCGGCGACGTTCCTGCCGATCATGGGCGGTGTCGCTGTAGGTATTGGTCTGACGGCGAATGCGGAACATAACGTGCTGGTGCTGGCCATTCCGGTGGCGCTTGCTGCAACCTGCGCGTTCATGCTGCCGGTGGCCACCCCGCCGAACGCAATCGCTTTTGGTTCCGGCTACGTGCGCATCGGTGACATGATCAAGGGTGGTGTCTGGCTCAACGTCGTTGCCGTGATCTTGACGACGCTGGTGGTCTACTTCGTGGCGATACCGGTCTTCGATATCGTGCTGTAGTTGCGCCTTAGCCGTGCTGTAGCCGGGCTCTAGTTGTGCGGTAGCGTTCGCGTTTATGCGCTCTGTACTGGGGATTTGGCAAAAACGGGGATGGTTAGTAAAGTATGTTCTCGTTGCACAGGAGAGCAATCGAAAGATTTTCTCAGAGTGTAGCGGGAAGCGCCCGTAGCTCAACGGATAGAGCATCTGACTACGGATCAGAAGGTTGGGGGTTCGAATCCCTCCGGGCGCACACAGAAAAACCCGGATTATCACTATAGCGTGGTGATAATCCGGGTTTTCGTCTGCCTCTCTTCAGGGGGGGGTAATTTTGAATTTTCGTTTAACTGTTGCGACGATAATCCGCAATAGAAGTGCGGGTTTTAGCGCGGGTTATTTATTTATGTTCTGTTGACTATCTCGCAAGGCTACGATAATTTGCTTTATGTCAGGTTAATCTAAGAAACCTGTGATGACATTATGATAATTTGCCGGAACTCGCAGTGAGAGTTCAGGAGGAGACCGATTAATGACTAAGACGACCGCGAAATTAGTGAAAACTATTGCGACTGTCTGTGCCGCCGGATTGGTAGTGGCAGGGTGCAGCAGCGCTGATGAGGCAAACACTACCGGTGAGTCCAATACGAGCGCTGATTCTGCTGCTTCTGCAGAAGGCAAATTTACCGTCACCGATAACAACGGTGAGGTAGAGCTGGACGCCATGCCAGAAAAAATTGTTGTCTTGGACTATTCCGTCCTGGACGCGATTGATTCTCTGGGCAAGGGCGATTCTGTCGTGCTCACTCCTACCAACAACAATCCACCAGCGTTTGCAGAAGAATATGCTGATACTGCAGAGGCCGGCGGAATGAGCGAGCCAGACTTGGAGGCTATCGCTTCTGCTGAGCCAGATGTCATTCTGATGGGTGCGCGTACTGCTCGCGAACCATCCCTGGTGGAAGAGCTGGGCAAGATTGCTCCCGCTTTGGACTACTCCACCGACTACACCGAGGGCAGCTTGGACCTGAACCTCGAGACCGCCCATAACTTGGCTGGTCTGTTCGGTAAGGACGTGCAGAAAGAAGCGGACGAAAAGATCGAGGCTATCCAGAAGCGAGCCGACGAACTGAAGGAGAAAGTTGAGGCTGAAGACCTGAACGCTCTGATCCTGATGACGAACGGTGGCGAGACCCACGCTTTCGCTCCGGGTTCCCGTTTCGGCGCGATTCACAATGCATTCGGCTTCAAAGAAGCTGCAGAAGTAAAGATGGATGGTCGCTACGGTGAGGTCGTCTCCTTCGAATACATTGCGGACGCTGACCCGGACTACATCTTCGTCATCGACCGTGACGCAGCCCGTGGTTCTGATGAAGCTACCGCCGAGGCAACCCTGGATAACCCACTGGTTCAGGGCACCAAGGCAGCGGAGAACGACAATATCGTCTACCTGTCGCCTGAACTGTGGTACTTGATGGGCGGTGGCATCAACAACGTTGACGCCATGATCGACGAAGTCGAAGCAGCGCTCTAGTATTTCCTGATGAAACTTTTGCACCGTTGGTGGGCTATGCCCCTGGCCATAGGCATTCTCATTGCCTTGTCAGGGGCTAGTATCATGATTGGCGCTGCTGACTTTGACTGGGAGCTACTACGCCAATCACGCTTGCCTCGCACAGCCGCAGTCCTGCTGGCTGGGTCTGCGCTAGCGATGGCTGGTTTGCTAATGCAACTGCTGACACAAAACCGCTTTGTGGAACCATCGACTGTCGGTACCACAGAATCAGCCGCGCTTGGTTTGCTGTTGATCACTATCTTTGCGCCAACCGCGCCTATTTTTGTCAAAATGGCGGTCGCTTGTGTGGCTGCTATCGCCGGTACAGCGTTGTTCATTTTCACAATCGGTCGCCTGCGTCACCGCAAGGGCTTCATCGTGCCGTTGGTCGGCATCATGATCGGTACCGTTATCGGTGCGATCTCGACGTTTATTGCCCTGGACGTGGATCTCATTCAGTCTCTTAATGCCTGGCAATTAGGCTCTTTCGCCGGCGCAATCGTCGGGCGTTGGGAGCTGCTGATGTTGGTCGCGGTGATGCTGGTGATCTCTTATTTCGTCGCCGATCGGTTCACCTTGTTGGGGCTGGGTAAAAGCTACGCCATTAACGCTGGCATTAACTTCAAACGCACAGAAACCCTCGGGCTGGTTATTGTGGCGATTACCGCGGCGATCGTTGTTACGGTAATTGGTTCGTTGCCATTTTTGGGTTTGGTGGTGCCCAACATAGTCTCACTGTATTTCGGGGATAATGCGCGACGCTCCCTGCCATGGGTGATGATCCTTGGCGCCGGTTTTACTTTGGTCTGTGATCTAGCCGGACGCCTGCTGCGCTATCCATTTGAAATTCCGGTGGGTACGGTCGTCGGCGTCGTCGGTGGTGCGATCTTCTTGGTCATTTTGCTCCGGAGGCATCAGCATGCACGCTAACCACAAACGCACACTGACGTTGTCTATCCTGCTCGTTCTAGCGCTGGTGAGCTTGGGGCTGTTCCTGGCTTGGGATTTGCCAAAAGCGTGGCAGTGGGCCCTGGAACGCCGCGCCTACATCGCTGGTGGGCTCATTGTCGTCGCTACATCCATCGGCTTGTCGACGGTGTTGTTTCAGACTATTACCGCCAACCGAATTTTAACCCCGTCACTGATGGGCTTTGATGCCCTTTATATCCTGCTGCAAACCGCGTTGGTGTATTTCTTTGGGCTCAGCGCGCTTTCGCCGTGGGAAGCACGGGGGCTATTCGCGGTGGAAGTTGGCATCATGGTTGGCTTTGCCATCCTGCTGTATGCACTGATGTTCCGCGGCGGTCGTACCAGCTTGGATCTGTTGTTACTGGTGGGTATCGTTTTCGGAGTCTTTTTCCGTAGCGTGTCCTCGCTGCTGCAGCGTCTGATTGACCCCGGCTTACACGCTGCGCTGCAAGATAGATTTTTCGCGAATTTTAGCTACGTCGACAAGAATTTGTTGTGGGTGACCACCGCGCTGACGCTGGGCTGCGCAGCGGTGATGTGGAAGAAGCGCCGCATTTATGACACTTTGCTGCTGGGCCGGGATATTTCGGTGAATCTGGGAATCAATTACCGACGCGAAGTCATTATCACTTTGGTGTTGATCGCGGTGCTGGTGTCTAGTTCAACGGCGCTCGTCGGCCCGGTGTTATTTTTCGGTTTGTTGGTTGCGCACCTGTCGTACCAGCTGATGCGCACTGATCGTCATGCGTGGACGCTTCCTGGCGCCGTGCTGATTGGTATCACCGCGTTACTGGCCGGCCAGTTTATCTTGGGCCAAGTCTTTGCGTTTAACACCGCGCTGTCAATTATCATCGAACTCCTCGGTGGGCTGGCCTTCTTGTACTTGTTGCTCCGGAAAGGTGGAATCAACAAATGATCCGCATCGAAGAAGTCACCAAACGCTATGACGAGCACACCGTCGTCGATAATATTTCCACCACGATCCCGCGTGGTAAATTCACCTCGGTAATTGGGCCGAATGGTGCGGGTAAGTCCACTCTGCTGCAGATGATCGCTCGCCTGGAATCAATTACCGAAGGTGCGGTGCTGGTTGATGATCTGGACGTATCCACCACTCCAGGCCCAGAGCTGGCACGCACTATGGCGATCCTGCGGCAGGAAAACCACCTGGTGGTACGCCTGACGGTACGGGAGCTGGTGGAATTCGGGCGTTTCCCTCACACGCAAGGCCGACTGACTGCAGACGATAAAAAATACGTCGATGACGCCATTGAACAGATGGGCCTGGAGCACATGGCCGATCATGCGTTGGATGAGTTATCCGGTGGACAGCGGCAACGGGCTTTCGTCGCCATGGTGTTAGCACAGGATACTGACTATATTTTGTTGGATGAGCCGCTGAACAACCTGGATATGCGTTATGCAGTGTCCATGATGAAAATGCTGCGTAAAGCTTGCGATGAGCAGGGGAAAACCATCGTGGTGGTGATCCATGACATTAATTTTGCGGCGGCGTATTCGGACCACATTATTGCACTGAAGCATGGCCAACTTGTGCATGCGGGATCGCCTGGTGAGATCATGAATAAAGAAGTCATGCGCTCTATTTACGACATGGATATGCAAATCGAACTGTTTAACCAGAACCCGGTGGCTATCTATTTCCGCTAAGCTTGGGGAGGAGTCACGAGTAAAACCGGCTGTGAGGAGCTCGCATGTTATCCAAGCAAGACGCAGGCATCATCATCGATGAAAAGCGCCAAGAGAAAGGCTTGAGCTGGTCAGAGCTTGCCGAGCGCGCCCAGCGCCCGAATGTCTGGCTGGTTTCTGCTGTGTTGGGCATGCACCCAGTGCCAGAAGACGTTGCGGAGTTTTTACAAAATGAACTCGAGCTTGACGACGAGCTGGTCAAGGCTTTGCGCCGCCAACCAACTCGCGTTCCGGAGCGCGAAATCGCCACGGACCCCACCATTTATCGCTTTCATGAACTCATCGACGTCTACGGCCCGGCCCTGAAGGCGTTGATTCATGATGAATTCGGCGACGGAATCATGAGCGCGATCAACTGCAGCCTTGATTTCAAGCGCGTGGAACACCCTGGTGGAGACCGCGTACACATCACTATCGACGGCAAGTACCTGCCGTATGACTGGGTACAGTCGGATAAACAGTAACCAAGCAGCGGCAAGCAACAGGCGCTAACTAGCCAGCTGCAACCATCCAGCTGCAACCAGCCAGCGATGGGTTTCATTTTTGCGGGCGGGAGGGTGTTTTTACCAGCCCCGCCCGCAAACCGTTGAGTATCACGATGACTTCGGCTACTTCGTGGATCAACACCACGGCGGCTAGGCCGAGCACACCAATCAGTGCCAACGGTAGCAGCACGGTGATGATGGCGAGAGAAAGCGCGATATTTTGGTTGATGATCGCCCGCCCGCGTCGCGCGTGGCGTAATGCTCGTGGTAGAAGCGTCAAGTTATCGCTGCCGAGCGCGGCATCGGCTGATTCCACTGCGACATCTGAGCCTGTCGCACCCATAGCGATACCCACATCTGCCGCGGCTAATGCCGGGGCATCGTTAATGCCATCTCCGAGCATCACCACGCGCCGCTGACGTGCAAGTTCAGTGACCGCAGCCGCCTTATCCCGTGGCGACAAGCCAGCGCGCACATCGCCAATACCTGCCGCGGCTCCCACCGCCTTAGCGGTACGCACGTTATCCCCGGTCAGCATCGTGATGCCGTAACCGTCGTTGGCAAGCTGCTTGACGACGTCCGGGGCCTCCGCGCGTAACTCGTCGTGGAGAGCCACCGCGCCGATGGTTTTCTTTGAGTGTTGGACGATAATGACCGTCTTGCCGGCAGATTCCAGCTCTGTGACCTGCGGTTGCAGCGCTCCCGGATCCAGCCAACGCGGATTTCCTACCGCTACCAGAGTGCCGTCGATGATGCCGCTGATGCCAGAACCTGCGTGTTCGGTGATCTCGGAGGCAGCGCCCAGCTTTGTCTCGTCTGGCTGACCAGCGTGGGTGATCGCCGCGGCCAACGGGTGCGTGGAGTGGGATTCGAGTGCGGCTGCTAGCTGCAGCACCGCCTCAGGGCTGCTGGCGTCGGTGGCCGCAATATCGGTAACAGCGGTGCGGTTTCGCGTCAGCGTGCCCGTCTTGTCGACGGCAATCTGGTTGATCGCGCCGAGCTGTTCAAAGGCAGCGCCAGATTTAATAATCACTCCCATACGGCTGGCTGCACCGATCGCGGAAACCACGGTAACCGGCACAGAAATCGCCAATGCGCACGGTGAGGCTGCTACCAACACCACCAGGGCACGCTCGATCCACACGGCGGGGTCGCCAAAAATCGATCCCACTAGCGCGACCGCCAGCGCCAAGATGAGCACCCCCGGAACCAGCGGGCGGGCCAGACGGTCAGCGATGCGTGCACGCTGTCCCTTTTTCTCGTTAGCGTTTTCTACGAGACTGACCACGGTGGTCAGAGAATTATCCGTGCCAGCTGCAGTGGCCTCGACCTGCAAGGTGGAATCCACCGCGATGGAACCAGCCAAGACTTCGTCGCCGGGGCCGACCTGTACCGGCATGGATTCGCCGGTGATTGCAGAAACGTCCAGATTGGCAGACCCAGAACGCACGATGCCGTCGGTAGCTAAGCGCTGGCCGGCTGCCACGAGCAAGAGCTGGCCGGGTTGCAGGGTGGAGACCTCGACGTCGATGGCGCGCGGGGTGTTGTGTTCAGGTTCATGAGTGTGGTCGCTGACGAGCACGGTGGCGGTTGTCGGGATCAGCGATAATAGCGAGCGCAGCCCGGAGTGGGCTTTATCCATCGCGCGGTCTTCCAAGGCTTCCACGATGGAATATAAAAACGCCAGGGCAGCGGCTTCTTCTACATGCCCCAGAATGACGGCGCCGGTGGCGCTGATGGTCATCAACAAACCGATGCCAAGTCGCCCGTGGCGTAGGAGTCCGCGTAAGGCCCCGGGCGCGAATTGCGAGGTGCCTGCTAGCAACGATGCCCAGAACAGTGCCGGGGCTAGCGCGTCGGCACCGGCGCCGTCGGCAAGCCAAGAGACCAACAGCCCGGAAAGTAAAAGAATGCCCGCGCTCACAGGGATGAGTAGGCTGCGATCACGCCACCACGGGTGGTCGGTGTCTTCTGTGCTCGCAGAGGTTGTGCTCGCGGAATGCTCGCAGCCGCAGGCCTGGGTCATCGGTAAAATTCTCCTAGAGGTATTCGTGCGAAAGGACTCTGCAATGCACACTGACAACGCACATATTGATAACGCACATATTGGCAGGGCACACACTAGTAGCGCACACACTGGCGCTTATCACCACAACGACGATAACGCGACAGAAGGAAAAGCGCTTGCTGATAACGCGCCCGGTGGCTCCGAGGATGCCAACCAGCATGCCGCGACAGCCGCGGCGATGGAGGAGCGTTATTCCAGCAATGAGCGCGTATGGTCGGGGGACCCTAATGCGGCTCTGCTTCATGCGCTCGCGAAAATGGGCCCGGATGCACAGGTGCAGCCAAGCGCGACCAGCCCGCGCACCGCGTTGGATATTGGCTGTGGCGAGGGAGCAGACGCCGTGTGGTTGGCGCAGCAGGGCTGGAAGGTGACTGCCATTGATCATGCGCCCACCGCTGTGCGCCGCGCGCAGGAATTGGCGGCGGAAAACGACGTGCAGATCAACGCGCGAGTAGTGAGTTTCCAGGACTTCGACCGGGCCATGTTTGACTTGGTCATCTGTTTTTTCGGGCAGCTTAGCGACGAGGATGTGCCGAAGCTGGAATCGCTGGTGGCCCCGGGCGGCTGGCTGATTTTCGTGCATCACGATATGGAATCCGAGAAGTACCTGATGCCGGCGCGCCTGAAAGAGCAGCTGACGGAGTTGGAGCTTGTCGACGACTACGTGTTTGAAAAGAACCTCGAACGTGGCGGCGGGGCGCACCATCACCGCGATCTGGTGTTGCGCGCCCGGCGTCGTTAATCAGTACGGCGTTAAGTAACACGGCGCTAAAACGTGAAGCAGGATACACTGCAGAGCATGCGCATATTATCCCAACCTGAACGGCTGTTGTTTGCTACAAGCTCGACGATTGCTACCGCTGCCGCGGCTACTGAGCGGCACCGGTTGCTGCGGGTGTTTAAACCGTTAATCGGGGTTTCGCTAGCGGGTACGGTTGCGCGCGGTTGGAGGCGTCGGCAAGCAATGGATAATGCGTTATTGCTGGGTGCTGCGGCGGGGTCTACCTGCGGTGATGTGATTCTGCAGAGCCCGCAGGCGTTGGGCGAGGATGCGAAGGCCTCTGGGAAAAGTCTGAACGCTGCGGCGGTGGCTTTTGGGGTGGCGCACGCGTGTTACCAAGCCACAGCGTGGCGGCAGGGGGCTCGTGTGCACCCGGGGGTGCTGGCCGTTCATGGCGCCGGGCTGGTGGGGTTGGCGAGCCAGGCTGCCCGGCATGATCCACGCGTGCTGCCTGCAGCTGCCGGGTACGGTGGCTTGGTTGCGATGACCTCAGTGTTGGGCACGTCCGGGGTGTTGGCGGCGCGAAATAAAAATTCCCGCTTTGCCGCTGGCTCTGTGCTGTTTTTAGTGAGTGATGCGCTGATTCTGCTGCGGCGTATGTACCTGCGCGGAGCGTTGCCGCGCGCGGTGGCGGAGGCCGGAGTGATGACTACTTATACGATTGCCCAGCGCTTGCTTATCGACGGCCTCGATTCGAGCCAATAAAACGTCAAGTTGGTCGAGTAAATCAGCTTTGTCCTCAATAGGCATGGCCTCCTGTTGAAATTCATCGAGAAGGTCTCTGCCTGAATTGGAACGGTAATAAGCTGCGAACGGGTCTAGATACGATGCAAGGTTTTTGAAACGAACTCCCTCCTTTCTTAAAGCATCCGTAGCTAGTGTGGCTAAGTAGGATCGCTCGATTTTGTTTGCCGCAAGATCGGCAACGGTACGTTCTACTGAGGTGATTGGAAGTCCAGCGAGGTTAGAAATTTCTGCTTCTGAGATTTTTCGGTTGATAAAGATGCGGATGTCATCTTGGTTAGTTTGTTTACGAGTTGCAACAGAAAAAGTGTGCTCCTGGGGAATGAGGTCGCCGATTTGATGCAAAAGTGCAGCAGATTCATGAGAGACAACAATCGGTGAAGGGCTGTCCCAGCGTTCGGTGATATAGGTACCAGGCTCAAGACTAATCCATGCTGTGCGGATTTCTAGATCAGCGTTAAATTGTGTGGAGGGAAGAAGATAGACACCACGACGAACCCGCTGAATTACGCCTTGTTCTGCAAGGCGTCCTAATTGTAGTCGTGTAATACCTTCTCGGTGGGCTTGTGCTGTAGTGATGATTCCCCATTGATCGGAAGCAGCGGTCTCAAGAATTTCGAGAACTTCAGCGCGCATCATCGTCTTAGCAATTCCTTCACTTGTATCGCCACAATGCTTCAATTGTATCGGTCAAGATGATACAAGACAAGATATAGTGTGAGAATATTTGATACAAGTGGAGATGAACCCTTACGCCACCACCGATCTGTTCTCAATGGTTAAATAGAACACAAACATATCGCGTACAAGGAGACTGCCATGCCGTTGCCACACAGCACCACTACTCCCGAGAACGGCGCATTCTCCGAGGTCGGTACGCTGCGCGAGGTCATGGTGTGCGCGCCAGGGTTGGCGCATAAGCGGCTGACTCCACGAAACTGCCAAGAGCTGCTTTTCGACGACGTCATGTGGGTCGATAAAGCCCGTGAGCATCACCAGGAATTTTGCGATCTGATGCGGGATCGTGGAATCGCAGTGTTGGAAATGCATCAGCTATTGGCAGAAACGCTGGATACTGCTGCTGGCCGCGAGTTCATCCTGGATTTTAAATTGGCCGGCAAGATGGTGGGATCCGGTATTGCGTTGGATTTGCAAGACTGGTTTGCTGAGCTCAGATCGCAAGAATTAGCGGAATATCTCATTGGTGGTCTGCCGTATGCGGAGATCCCCACCGGGCTGGGCCACGGTGAAATTGATGCTTTGCGGGCGGCGCACCGTCCGGAAGAATTCGTGTTTTCGCCGCTGCCAAATACCTTGTTTAGCCGTGATAATTCGGCGTGGATTTATGGCGGGGTTTCGCTGAACCCGATGTATTCGCCAGCACGGCATCAGGAAACCGCGTTGACGCGAGCGATTTATCGTTTTCATCCACGTTTTGCGCACGCAGATTTTCAATTTTGGTACGGCGATAGCGATATGGACCCAGGCCTGGCTTCATTGGAAGGCGGCGACATCATGCCCGTGGGTGCTGGCGTGGTGCTGGTGGGGATGGGCGAGCGGACTTCCTGGCAAGCAGTGAGCGAATTAGCGGCGAACTTGTTTGCCGAGCAGGCGGCAGACAAGGTGATCGTGGCTGCGATGCCGGCCGATCGCGCGTCGATGCACTTGGATACAGTTTTTACTTTTTTGGATGTCGATAAGGTGACCGCGTATCCACCGGTCGTCGATAAGATCCGCCCAATTGTGCTGCGCCCGGGGGATGCTCCGACGGGGCTGGATGTGGAAGTCGTCGACAAGAATTTTATCGAGGTCGTACGTGATGCGCTGGGACTTTCCTCGCTGCTGGTAGTAGAAACCGGCGGAGATTTTTATGGGGCGGCCCGTGAGCAGTGGGACGATGCCAATAATGTGGTCGCGCTAGAGCCTGGAGTGGTGGTTGGCTATGACCGAAATACCTATACCAACAAGTTGATTCGGGAGGCAGGTGCGGAACTTCTGGAGATCGGCTCGGCAGAACTGGGGCGTGGCCGCGGTGGTGGGCACTGCATGACGTGCCCGATCACGCGCGACCCGGTGGGGTATTAGGTTCTGGGAATGCTATTCCCGCACAAGCCTCGACCGCAGCCTAACCCAGTGCTTTGCTGTATTCCAGGGCCTGCGGGAATAGCTGGTTGTTCTCCTTGTGCACGTGTAGGTGCAGGTCGCGGCGGAATTTCGCCAGGCGCTCATTCATCATCTGATACGACGGGCAGGCGTCGTCGGGCGAGGTGAAATCGTCGGTGAGTTCCGCGATGGTGCGCATGAGCATCCCGGCGGCGTCATGTTCGGACATAAGTGCGCGTAGTTCGTGGTCCAGGTTGGTGGCCGCGGTGCCGGTGCGTTCCATGGCGGAAATCGCGGGGAAGACGAAGCGTTCTTCGCGGCTGAGGTGCTCGGACATTTCCTCGACGACGGTGTCGAAGAATTCTTTTACTTTTGCCAGTTCCGGGTGTGCATCGCCGTGCACACGGGCGACTTTGTGCACGAGTTCCTGCAATTCCGGCATCTCGAGCCAGCAATAGGAGTGGTGGATGTCGACGATGTCGTGCGCTTGTGCAGACAACACCCGGGCGTTGGCACGCTGTGTAGCCTCATCGCTGTGCTTGTCGACGCTTGCTGCTGTGGCTGCTGCCTCCGGGTTGGCGTCGGCATGAGCCTGCTGGTTGGTTGGTAACTGGGCATCCTGCAGTGTGCTGATGAGGTGCTCGACGGGGATTTCTGCATCTTGGGCTGCTTGCTGCAGGGTGCGGTGGCCGTTGCAGCAGAAATCGATGCGGAATTTTTCGAAAATCTGCGAGTAGCCATAGTCGGTGTTGACGATCTCGCGCAGGGTGGTCTCGGGGTGAAATTCCAGCGTGTTCATAGTTTCAATTTTACTCTGGTGGCTCGGAGTCGTCGCTGTGATTTTATGCGGCTAGCGGCTGTGGCTAAAGGCCGCTTAATTGTCGTGAGCCGGGCCAGGCCGTCGTGCTGGCGCTGTAATGTTGGGTGCAGTCCAAACCTTGAATTGCAAGCTCGTTTTCTTAATTATTCGTTCTTTCTCGGCGGAGCTCGTCACTATATCTTCTACGAATTTGACGACCTCTTCATCGTTGTTTGGTGAGAGATTAATTCCGTAAGCATCAAGATAAGTGAGTGCGAGATGTAGTCCTGTGCGCTTGTTACCATCGGCGAATGCGTGTCCTTTCGCTATATTCACGAGTAACGCTGCTGCACGGTCATAAAAGGATGGATACAAAGACTGCCCGTAGACAACTTGGAACACTGATGCGACGGCTGATTCTAATCGATCGTTATTAACCGAATAGCCGGAATATTCTTGCAACGATCCGTCGTCTTTTTGGCGAGTGCCACATTCTTTGTTGATTTCTCGGGCGAGATCAATGAAGAATGCGGCTTCGATTTCTTCACGGCTTTGTGAGGGAGCGGGCATTGCGTTTTACCGTGTAGCGAGCAGCTCGAAAACGGAATTCCACTCTTTGCTAATTTTTGCGGCAGACTTTCGGAAGTCGGCTAGGGATGGTGCAGGGTCGCGAGATCCCTGAGCCGGCATTTGCGGGGAAGGTTTCCCAGATTGAATATGGTTGGCGAACTCATCATGAATCGTTTGTATGCTCATCACTTTGTTACCTGGCTCCTCACGGTTCAGTGTCACCCTTGTATCCTTCCAAGCTGCGCCATGGCTCAACTCTGACAAGTCGGTGGATTTCTGGTTACCGTAAAATTCCACGGTGCGCGCGACGACGGCAGCTTCGTATGCAGAAAGGCGCGCCGATTCCCCGCCCGGAACCTCAGCTACCGTGTAACCCTTGGCCACTGCCTCGGTGTGGTGGCGCAGCAGTTGGCAGACAGGGCCGTGGCGCCAGCCTTCGAATTCATCGGAAAACAGGGGCTTGCCAGTCCATGCCAAATGCCAGCCTTGGGAGAAATAGCACAGCTTGTACAGCTTCATCTTGTCGACGCCAGGAAGCAGTTCGGTGATGCATTGACCTACATCGAGGATTGTCGCCATCGTCGCCTCCTTGTCTGCCGTTACTGCGGCTTCCGCGTCTTCTGGACCTTCTAGGGTTGTTGGTTTGTGCCCTTGCGTGTCGTTTCGGCGTGGGCGTTGCGAAACCATTACTAACCATTACTTAGGTACTTAGGTCAAACGCTAGCAAAGATCCAGAATGGGAGTGCTGGAATGTGCTTAATATCGAAAAGTCATTCGTTTGATTCTTCGCCGTCATATAGTGACCATTACGGCGCAGTATGGAAAATAAGTAGCGTAGAACGGGTAAAATAAGTAGCGTAAGTCGCGGAAAATTCGACCGATAAAATACGGAAAATAAGTAGGATTAAACAGTGGATTATTTATTTCGAGCGATTGACCAGCAATTAGATACCTTATTGCCGTTTGCGTCAGCGGTGGCGATTGATGGCCCGAAGGGTGTGGGGAAAACGGAGACTGCACGTCGTCGCGCAGAAACAGAAATTCGATTAGATACGACGACTGGCCGTGAGCGCCTCAGGGCAGATCCAGGGTTCCACTCATTCGATGAAGGCACGATTCTGCTTGATGAGTGGCAAAAGCATCCCGAAAGCTGGGATTATGTCCGCCGCGCGGTCGATGATGGGGCTGGGGCCGGAAGGTTTTTATTGACGGGGTCGGCGACGCCGCAAATAGGAGTTGATACGCACAGCGGGGCAGGGCGGATTTTGAGCGTACGCATGCGCCCGCTTGCGCTCTTCGAACGGGAGGGCATAAACCCGTCTGTGAGATTATCCGAACTCTTCGAATCCCGCGCGCAAATATCGGGGGACAGCACGCTTTCGCTGAACGATTACATCGAGCACATCGCCTGTAGTGGGTTTCCCGGAATTTATCGTGCGCCAGAAATTGTGCGTAATGAATACTTGGATTCTTATATTGAGCGAATTGTTGACCGTGATCTTCCCGATCAGGGTTATACAGCGCGAAACCGCGATGGTTTGTTGCGGTGGTTGACGGCGTATGCCGCTGCGAGTTCTACTACCACTGGGTATTCAGAAATTCTTGATGCAGCTACGCCGGGTGAAGGGAAGAAACCGGCTAAGTCCACGACCATGACTTACCGGGAAAAGCTTTCGGAGATCTGGATGCTTGATCCAGTCAAAGCCTGGTCGCCGCAGCGGGGGGCTTTCGCAGGATTGGCACGAGCGCCAAAACATCAGCTTGCAGACCCAGCCTTGGCGATGCGGCTGTTGCGGATACCGCGCGCGAAGCTGAATACTTCGCGGTTTGCACATTTTTTGGGGCCTTTGTTTGAATCTTTGGCCACGTTATCCGTTCGGGTTGCTGCCGAATCGCTATTTGGAAGCGTTGCGCACTGTCGTACGGCAAAAGGTGATCACGAAGTAGACCTGATCGTGCAAAACCAGGATGGTGATGTCATCGCCATTGAGGTGAAACTAGCTGCGCATATCAATGACGATGATGTGGAGCACCTGCATTGGCTCAAGGAGAAACTAGGTGAAGACCTGGTGGATATGGTCGTAGTAAACACCGGTGAGCATGCTTATCGACGTGATGATGGGGTTGCTGTCATCCCATTAGATCTGTTTGGCGCATAAAAATCCTCACTAGCCTCAGCACGGGCCCCAGCACCAGCACCAGCCGGTGCGGCGGAATCGTAGTTCCGAGCGTCGTCATCCAGTGAAACATTGTCTAGCGAGTCATCATCCTGCGCGTCGTCATTCAGCAGGTCGTTGACACCGTTTTCGGCAGCATCCCATACATCCATGTCTTGGATGCCGGCGCGCTTGGCGACGACGGTTGCAGCCAGAATCTGACCGGTGACGTTCAGCGCGGTACGGCCCATGTCGACGATGGGTTCGACGGCCAGCAGCAAGCCCACGCCAGCCAGTGGCAGACCCAGCGTCGACAAGGTCAGCGTCAGCATGACGGTGGCGCCGGTGGTGCCCGCGGTGGCTGCGGAACCAATGACGGAAACAAAGATGATCAGCAGGTACTGGGTGAAGTCCAGGTCTATGCCGTAGAACTGGGCGACGAAGATTGCGGCGACGGCAGGGTAGACCGAGGCGCAGCCGTCCATCTTGGTGGTTGCGCCCAGCGGAATGGCGAAGGAGGCGTACTCGCGGGGAACGCCCACGGCGCGTTCGCTGAAGCGTTGCGTTGCTGGCATGACGCCCATCGAGGAACGGGTGACAAAGCCCAAGGAAATAACTGGCCAGATTCGCTTGTAAAAACCAAAGACTGGGATGTTGTGTGCCTTCATGACGGCCGGGTAGACCACCAGGAAAACCAGGGCCAGGCCGATGTAGACTGCGAGCACGAATTTGCCTAGTGAGCCCATTGCGTCCCAGCCGTAGGTGGCGACGGCTTTACCAATCAGTGCGGCGGTGCCGATAGGCGCCAGGCGGATGATCCACCACAGCACTACCTGGATGACCTTCAAGAAGGATTCGGTAAACCGCAGGAATGGATCCGCGGCCTTGCCTGCTTTCACCGCGGCGATGCCAATGGCCAGGGAAATGACCAGCAGCTGTAGGGCGCCGAAGCTCAGTGAAACTTCGCCGTCGCTGACCGACGCATTCAGCCCGAAGAAGTTCTGCGGCAGCAATTGCTCGAAGAAGGCCGTCCACGAACCCATGCTGGATGGGTCTTGGGCCTGCGAGGCATCCACGCTGGTGCCGACGCCCGGCTTCAGCACCAGGGCGACGACGATGCCGACGATAACGGAGAAAAACGCGGTGATCGCGAACCACAGCAGCGTGGAAAATGCGAGCGATGCGGCGTTGGTGACCTTGCGCAGGTTCGCCACAGAGGTAACCACTGCGGCGAAGATCAGCGGTGGCACCATGACTTTCAGCAACTGCACGTAGGCGCTGCCGACGTTGCTAAGAATGCTGGTCAGCCAGCCCGGGTTTTCCGGGTCGGTGTCCATGGTGGAGGCAACTAATCCTAAGATCACGCCGATGATTAAGCCGGCGATCACTTGTGCGCCGAAGCCGGTGGCCCAGCCGGGGAGCTTGTGCTTGGTTTCTGTGTGCTCGGGCGTGCTTGTCGACGCCTGCGCGGAGTTTTTGTGTGCCATAAGTGTCCTTAGCGCGTGAGTTTAGAGGGCTAAATTTCGTTCGTTGTGAACAGATCGGTCTATTCTTTGTGAACCATTCTGTTCAACAGTGTTTCCTTGACTGTACTCCCCCTAGTTTTCGGGGCGCAACACGACACGAAAATATATTCTTATGTAAAAACAGAAGTGTCCGTGACCTGCTGTGATGGCCCACACAATAGTCTCGGGGTGTGATACTCGGCAGAGCTTCGCGGCTGGATCTAATTTTCTAATGCCAAGGCTTGCCTTGCTGGATTTTTGGCCCTGCGCGGAATACATTAAATGCATGTCTCGTTTTAGCCCCCTCAACTGGCCCGTTGTGCGCCAGATCCGCGGCAGAGACCCTTTTGGTAGGGACGTCAACACGCAGTCGCAAAAAAGCAAAGACACGCGTGGTCGCATCGAGGAGGCAGACCGGGTGGTCCAATCCGTCTGTCCGTATTGCGCGGTGGGCTGTTCGCAGCGCATTTACGTCAAAGACGATCGGGTCATCCAGGTGGAAGGCGACCCAGACTCGCCGATTTCCCGTGGCCGGTTGTGCCCGAAGGGCTCGGCTTCTGAGCAGCTGATTAACTCTGCGTCGCGGTTAACCACGATCAAATACCGCGCGCCCTATTCCACCGAATGGCAGGAATTGGATGAAGATACCGCGATGGACATGATCGCTGATCGTTACCTGGAAGCCCGTCGTAACGGCTGGCAGGATACTGACGACGAAGGTCGCAGGCTCAACCGCACCATGGGCATCGCCGGGCTGGGCGGTGCGACGCTGGATAACGAGGAAAATTACCTGATTAAAAAGCTGTTTACCGCTACTGGCGCGATCCAGGTAGAAAACCAGGCGCGCATATGACACTCCGCCACAGTTCCTAGTTTAGGAACTTCCTTTGGCCGCGGCGGTGCCACGCAACCGCTGCAGGATATGGCGAACGCCGATTGCATTGTCATCGAGGGTTCGAACATGGCGGAATGCCACCCGGTGGGTTTCCAGTGGGTAGTGGAAGCGAAAAAGCGGGGCGCCCGCATCATTCACGTCGACCCGCGCTACACGCGCACCTCGGCTTTTGCGAACCGCCACATTGGTATTCGCGGCGGCACTGACGTTGTGCTGTTGGGTGCATTGATCAAGTACATGCTGGATAATGACCTGTACTTCCACGACTACGTCGTTGCTTATACCAATGCGCCGATGCTGGTTTCTGAGGACTACCAGGACACTGAGGATCTCGACGGACTGTTTTCTGGTTTTGATCCACAAACCGGCAAATACGTCACCGATACCTGGCAGTACGAGAGCAAAGACGACGGCTCGTCCTGGAACGTGGAACGCGATGACAGCCTGCAGCACCCGCGCAGTGTGTTCCAAATTCTGAAGCGCCATTTCGCGCGCTATACCCCGGAGTTGGTGGAAGAAACCTGTGGCATCTCGCAGGAAGATTTCTACTACCTGGCTAATTCGATCGCGGATAACTCCAAGCCGGATCGCACCACGTGTTTTGCCTACGCGTTGGGCTTTACCCAGCACACGTTGGGCGCGCAGTTCATCCGCACTGCCGCGATTTTGCAGTTGCTGATGGGTAACGTGGGCCGCCCGGGCTCTGGCATCATGGCGTTGCGCGGGCACGCCTCGATCCAGGGCTCGACAGACATTCCGACGTTGTTCCATTCCCTGCCGGGTTACTTGCCGATGCCCAGCGTCGACAAGCAAAGCTGGCAGGAATACTGTGACGAGATTCGGGAGGACTCGCAGAAAGGCTTCTGGCAGCTCGGTGAGAGCTACGCGGTCTCATTGATGAAGTCCTACTGGGGCGATGCGGCGACGGCGGAGAACAACTGGGGCTATGATCTGATGCCGCGGATTTCCGGTGCGCATTCCACCTACCAGACGTTGGAGGCGATGCTGGAAGGTGCTGTGGAAGGTTACCTGGTCTTTGGGCAGAACCCGGCGGTGGCGCAATCCAACGGTGGTATGCAGCGCCGTGGTTTGGCCGCGCTGAAGTGGCTGGTCGTGCGCGATTTCCAAGAGATTGAAACGGCGTCATTCTGGAAGGATGCGCCAGAGATCAAAACTGGCGAGCTGAAAACCGAGGAGATCGGCACGGAGGTCTTCTTGCTGCCTGCGGCCACGCACGCGGAAAAAGCCGGTACGTTCACGCAAACCCAGCGCATGCTGCAATGGCGTTTCAAAGCCGCGCCTTCGCCGGGCGATGCCAAGAGCGATTTGTGGTTCTTCTACCAGTTGGGCAAGAAGATCAAGCAGCGCCTGGCGGATTCGACGGATCCACGAGATCTGCCGGTGCAGAAACTCACCTGGGATTACGTGGAAACCGAGGAAGGCGAGCCGAACCCGGAGGATGTGCTCAAAGAGATCAACGGCTACTACCTGGATGGGCCGCACAAGGGTGAGTTGTTGCCGAGCTACACGGAGATGAAAGCCGACGGCACCACCTCGGGCGGCTGCTGGATTTATACCGGCGTGTACAAAGACGGCATCAACCATTCGCAAAAGAAGGTCCCGGGCCGTGAGCAAAACGAGGTCGCGCTGGATTGGGGCTGGGTCTGGCCGTCGAACCGCCGCATCTTGTATAACCGTGCCTCGGCCCGCCCAGACGGAACCCCCTGGTCAGAGCGCAAGAAGTACGTGTGGTGGGACAAGGACGCTGGCAAATGGGTTGGCGACGACGTGCCGGATTTCCCCGTGGACAAAGCCCCGGACTACAAGGCGCCTGCCGACGCCGTGGGCCCGGACGCACTGGATGGCACCGACGCTTTCATCATGCAGGCCGACGGGCGCGGTTGGTTGTTCGCGCCTAGCGGTCTGTCGGATGGGCCCTTGCCGACGCACTACGAACCGCACGAATCGCCGGTGGGAAATATCCTGTATACCCAGCAACAATCGCCGACGCGCATGCCGATCAAACGGGAGGATAACCTCTCGCGTCCGGAGCCGGGCAAGCCAGGATCCGAGGTCTTCCCATTCGTCTTCTCTACCTACCGGTTGACGGAGATGTATACCTCGGGTGCCATGACGCGACGCCTGCCGTACCTCGCAGAGCTGCAACCGGGCTTGTTCTGTGAAGTGGATAAGGATCTAGCCGCCAAGCGCGGGCTGGAAAACGGCGAGTGGGCGACGATCATTTCTCCGCGTGGCGTGATCGAAGCGCAGGTGCTGGTCACTGACCGCATACAGATGATGCAGATCAACGGCGAGGAATTCCACCAGATTGGCTTGCCGTTCCACTATGGTGACTCGGATACCACAGCAGTTGCTGGTGACGGTGCTAATGATCTGCTGGGGCTGACGCTGGAGCCGAACGTGTTCATCCAGAATTCGAAGATCGGTGCCTGCGATATTCAGCCGGGCCGACGCCCCCGCGGGCAGGCGCGCCGGGATTTGCTGGTGGAATATCAGCGGCGTGCGCAGCTGACCGTGGACAGTGGTAACGAGTTGCTTACCGGCGAGGACGGCGGTGTGTCCGATGCTGCTTCGGAGCAACAACGCCTGGATGCCGTCGGCAAGTCTGAGTATGGGCCGGAGAATCGCGCTGACCAGCACAACCCCGATGAGAGCGAAGAAGGGAAGTAAAGGACTATGCTTCTGACCGAAAACGCCTCCTCGAATGGTTATGACGACTATCAGCGCATGGCGTTTTTCACGGATACATCGGTCTGCATTGGCTGCAAGGCCTGCGAGGTCGCCTGCAAAGAGTGGAACCGCAACCCCGTGGAAGGCTACGAGGTTACGGGTGATTCCTACGACAACACCGGCGCGCTGGGGGCGAATACCTGGCGGCACGTGGCGTTTGTGGAGCAGAACAACGACCGCATTGAGCAGTCCCGTGCAGAGGGCAAGAAACTGATTTCGTTGGGCATGCCGACGATCGGTGGGCAAGGCGGGAACGCTGGCCAGACTGGCTTGAGCGCGGGCTCGGAAACCGGTAGCCCCGCTGGCGCTGCAACAGAGACCACCAACACCACCCCGCCGGATACGGATTCTTTCCGCTGGTTGATGTCCTCGGACGTATGCAAGCACTGCACCAACGCCGGCTGCCTGGACGTGTGCCCGACGGGCGCGCTGTTTCGCACGGAGTTCGGCACCGTCGTCGTGCAAGATGATGTGTGCAATGGTTGCGGCACGTGTGTGGCTGGGTGCCCGTTTGGTGTTATTGAGCGTCGTGACGACGGCGGGGTGACGCTGAAGCAGGACAAAACCGCCACCGTGGAGCACCACGACAACTCGCACGCCGGGGTGAACGTGCTGGCGAAGTTGAAGCAGCGCGGGCTGCAGGGCCCGAACAAAATTGACCACACCCCGGGTAAGTCCATGCCGATTAAAAATATTGGCGTCGCCCAGAAATGCACTATGTGCTATGACCGGCTGAAAGTCGGCGAGCAACCAGCGTGTTCGAAGACCTGCCCGACGGATTCTATTCAGTTCGGCACTTACGAGGACATGCTGGCCGCGGCGAAACAACGCGTGCGCGTGTTGCATGAACAGGGGCTGACCGAGGCCCGTCTGTACGGCGCGAACAACCAGGACGGCGTGGGCGGCACGGGTTCGATTTTCTTGCTGCTGGATTCGCCCGAGGTCTATGGTTTGCCGCCAGACCCGCGCGTGCCGACGGCCGATTTGCCGCAGATGTATAAGACCGCTGTGAAGGCCATCGGTGGCATGGCATTGGCGGTGGCTGGTGCGTTTGTTATGGGAGGCCGGAAGTGAGCAACTTCGACGAATACCGCCCACCGCAGGGCGAGCGCCCCAACCGCTACCGAAAATTCGATGGCACGAAGCCGAAGAAGAAGCGCAAACGCCCAGGTGCGGGTGCGCAGGATGGTTCCAAAGAAGAGCGGATGGCAGAAGACTTCGAGTTTTCTTCCTACTACGGCAAACCCGTCGTCAAAGCTCCGCCGTGGGAGTGGCCAATTGGCGTTTATTTGTTCCTCGGCGGTGTCAGCGGCGGCTCCGGCATGCTGGCCGCGGGCGCGCAGGCCACCGGTAACAAGCCGTTGCTGCGCACAACTCGCTTGACGACGCTTTCTGCTGCCTCGCTCGGCTCCGTGTTTTTGATTCTGGACTTGGGCCGGCCGGAACGCGCGTTGAATATGTTCCGCGTGTTCAAGGTGACCTCGCCGATGTCTGTGGGCTCGTGGATTTTGATGAGCTTCGCCAGTGCTTCGGCGATTCCGGCCGTCGTGGAAATTGATGAGCTTGCAGGCCGTTCTGGTCTTCCGTTGCCGAAGTTCGCGCGCACTGCGCTGCGGAAACTCGCCGGGCCAGCCGGTGCGGTCACCGGTTTCTTGGGTGGCCCGCTAGCTGGTTATACGGCGGTGCTGTTGTCGAATACCTCGAACCCGGTGTGGAATGACATGAAAAACCACCTGCCGTATGTGTTTGTGTCCTCGGCGGCGGCGGCGTCGTCGGGGTGTGCGATGGTTACCACGCCAGTGGATAGTGCAGGCCCAGCCCGCGCGTTGGCCATGGGTGCGGCTGTGAGTGATCTGGTGGCCACGAAAGTACTGGAAAATGGCATGGAGCCGGAACCGCGCGAGGCTTTACACCACGGCAAGTCCGGCAAGCTCATGAAGGCCTCGGAATACCTCATTGCCGCTGGTGGTGTGGGTGCTGTGGTGTCGGCGCTGACGAAATCCCGTGCGGTCTCGGTGCTTTCGGGCCTGTCATTGTTGGCTGGTTCTGCTTGCACGCGCTTCGGGGTGTTGGACGCCGGGCTGGAGGCAGTGAAAGATCCGGCCACCACCATTGAGCCGCAGAAGCGTCGTGCGCAGCGCCGCCGCGAGCAGCAAGGCTTAGCTGGCGACGTGGTGACGCCGGATTAGCGTGCCCGTGGTGTCGCCGGATTAGAGGTGGTGGCACCGGACTAAAGCAGCGCTAGCGCACCGAGATATACGCGGTGTTCTCGCCGGTGCCGCTACCACCGTTGCCTTCCCCAGTGGGTTCCATGGCGCGTTCTACAGTGCGGCCGATAACCGGGTAACCAGGTACTTCGCCGATGACCAGCAAGCCGCCGGAGGTTTGGGCGTCGGCCAGGAAGATCAAGTCTTCTTCCGAAATCGCCTCCGATTCCACCGACAAGCGCGGGCGCACCCAGTCCAGGTTGCGGCGTGAACCGCCGGGGATGAAGCCGTCGGCAAGCGCTTCCTTGGCGCCGTCGATGGCGGGGACTGCGGAAAAGTCCAGCTCCGCGGCCACCCCGGATGCCCGGCACATTTTGTACAAATGGCCTAGCAAACCGAAGCCGGTGACATCGGTGGCCGCCTTTGCGCCCGCCGCCAGCGCGGCCTGCGAAGCTTCGCGGTTGAGGGCGGTCATGGAATCAACAGCTGCCTGGGAAACCTCCCCGGTGGCTTTGTGCTTGTTATTCAGAATTCCCACGCCGATCGGCTTGGTCAGCGTGATGGGCAAACCGGGCTGGGCGGCGTCGTTACGCATGAGTTTTTCTGGTGCGACAATGCCGGTGGCAGCCATGCCGTACATCGGTTCCGGAGCGGTGATCGAGTGCCCACCGGTGACAGAAATGCCTGCTTGGGTGGCCACATCCATACCGCCGCGTAGGACCTCGCGCAGCACGTCCAGGCCGAGTATGTCGTTGGGCCAGCCCACCAGGTTGATCGCGGTCACCGGGGTGCCGCCCATGGCGTAGACGTCGGAAAGCGCGTTCGCGGCAGCTACTCGGCCCCAGTCATACGGGTCGTTGAGCATGGGAGTGAAAAAGTCCGCGGTGGAGATCACCGCCAGCCCGTCCTGGATTTTCACGGCCGCGGCATCGTCGCCGTCGTCCAGCCCGACCAGCACGTTGGGGTCGGCTTTGCCGATCAGGCCCTCGACGGCCGATTCCAACTCCCCGGCTGGGATCTTGCAAGCGCAACCACCGCCGGCGGCAAACGAGGTGAGGTTGATGTTATTGCTTCCAGCTTCGTCACTCATAGGCCTATGCTACCTGTGTGCCGTCGCTGCATCGGTGTACTCATTATTCTGCTGCCTACTCCCTCACCGTGCACCGGCGCCCTAGTAAACTGACGCGATGGAGGCGTATGCGTTCCTGGTGGGCGCCCCGGTCTTCAAAACCGGTGAGGCCGAGCATCTCGGTCTGGCAGGTTCGATTCCTGTCCGTCTCCGCCACAAATTTTGCCACAACGCAGGCAAGCTTCCCGCCCCGCAAGGAGGTCGCCACGGTGCCTGATCCTTTAACGCCTGATAACGATCCCCGCCGGAATATTCCGAAGATGGATCAACTGTTGCAGCTTCCCGCCGTCGAAGCGGCACGTGAGAAGCTCGCAGAGCACACCATCCGTGCGGCCATAAAAAACGTTCTTGCCGACGCCCGCCGCGGGGCCATTGCCGTCGATTCCATTGCAGAGCGCATTGCTGAGAACCTGCGCGCGCAGCAGCCGTTTGCTCTGCGCCCGGTCATTAACGCCACCGGGGTGATCATCCACACCAACCTGGGCCGCGCCCCGCTGCCACCGGCTGCCGTGGAAGCACTGCAGGCGGCGGCTTCGTATACGGACGTGGAAATGGATCTGGCCAGCGGTAAGCGATCGAAAAACCGCGGGGCGGGAGCTACCCAGGCGTTGCTGGATGCGTGCCCGGCGGCGGAGGACGCGCTGATTGTTAACAACGGGGCTTCCGCGTTGTTGCTGGCCACGGCGGCGCTGGCACCGAACCAAGAAGTGATTATTTCCCGCGGTGAGCTGATTGAGATTGGTGCTGGTTTCCGCTTGCCGGAGCTCAT
The DNA here is from genome assembly GCF_041224285.1 of Corynebacterium drakensteinense. Taxonomy (NCBI): domain Bacteria; kingdom Bacillati; phylum Actinomycetota; class Actinomycetes; order Mycobacteriales; family Corynebacteriaceae; genus Corynebacterium; species Corynebacterium drakensteinense. Next base: position 9,386 of record NZ_JAXOFP010000006.1, on the reverse strand, counting down.
CGAATCCACCGCGACGCGCCTGCGCGAGATCGGCGCGACCAACCGCACGCACCTGGCGGATTATGAAAACGCGATCACCGCGGATACTGGCGCGATTTTGAAAGTGCACCCGTCGAATTTCCGGATGGAAGGATTCACGGCTGCGGTGGGCGTCGACAAGCTGCGCCAGCTCTCGCGCACCCACGGCAAGTACTTGCTGGTGGATCTGGGTTCGGGTCTGCTCACGCATGATCCCGCGTTGCCGGAGGAGCCAGATATTCATAGTCAGCTGGTTGCGGGGGCGGATGTGGTGATTGCTAGTGGCGATAAGCTGCTTGGCGGCCCGCAGGCGGGCATTGTGCTGGGGAGTGCCGAGGCGATTGCGAAAATGAAAAAGCATCCGTTGGCGCGGGCGGTGCGCATTGATAAGTTGCGGCTGAATGCCTTGCAAGCAGCGGTAACGACGCCGTCGAATGCCGTGCAGGATGCGTTGCATATTGATCCGCAGCGTTATCGTGAGCGCACGCAGGCTCTTGCCGACGTCACTGGTGGCCGCGTGCTGGCCCATGAAGGGCGTGTCGGCGGCGGGGGAGCGCCGGAGTATCCGTTGCCTGGTGTGGCGGTGGCTCTGCCGGAGTCGCTGGCTGCGCCGTTGCGGCAGGCCAGCCCGCCGGTGCTCGCGCGGGTGCATGATGGCCAGTGTGTGGTGGATGTGCGCTGCGTACCGGAAGAACAGGATGAACTGCTGGCCCAGACCATCTGGGGCGTGCAAGCGCGGCAGGCCCAGCACACTCAGCCCGCGCGACAGGCCCAGCGCACCCAACAGCCCAGTCAGGAGGCGAACTAAATGCACGTCGTTGCCACCGCCGGGCACGTTGACCACGGTAAATCCGCTTTGGTGCGCGCCCTGACGGATATGGACCCGGACCGCTGGGCGGAAGAAAAGCGCCGCGGGCTGACCATTGATCTGGGCTTTGTGTGGACTACCTTGCCGTCGGGCACAGATCTGGCGTTTGTGGATGTGCCGGGGCACGAGAAGTTTTTGGGCAATATGCTCGCTGGTGTGGGCCCGGCGCCGGTGGTCATTTTCGTGGTCGCTGCCGATGAAGGTTGGCAGGAGCAGTCTACGGATCACCGCGATGCCGTGCGCGCGCTGGACATCCAGCATGGGCTGATCGCCCTGACCCGTGCTGATCGCGCCGATGCCACCCGTCGCGCCGAGGTCACCGCCCAAGTCCGCCATGAGCTGGCGGGCACCGCGCTTGCCGACGCACCCCTGGTAGAAGTTTCCGCCCATACCGGTGAGGGCATCGCGCAGATGCGGCAGGTTTTGGACGAGGTGCTGGCCCAGGTGCCTGCCCCGGACCCGCAGGCGCGGTTGCGCGTGTGGATCGACCGCGCGTTTTCCGTGAAAGGCGCTGGCACCGTGGTCACGGGTACGTTGGCGGCGGGCACGCTGCGGGTGGGTGATACCTTGCAGCTGGCCAGCCCGGACGGCACCCGCGTGGTGGAAGTACGCGGCTTGCACAGTGAAAACACCGCCCACCAGGTGCTGGAGCCGACTTCGCGGGTGGCGGTGAATCTGCGCGGGATCAGTGCGGATGCCATCCACCGCGGCCACAGCTTGCTCAGCTCGGGTGCGTGGGAGTTGGTGGAACAGATCGATGTGCGCCGCACCTTTGGCCAGGGGTTTTATGAGTTGCCACAGAATATCGTCGTTCACATTGGCACTGCTGGGCTGGAGGCGCACGTGCGGCCGTTGTCCGCGGATTATGCGCGCTTGAGTTTGGCGCATCCGTTGCCGCTGCAGTTGTTGGATCGCTTCGTGGTGCGCAGCCCGGGTGGGCGGCACGTGAGTGCCGGGGTGCAGGTTATTGATGTGTACCCGCCGGAGCTGAACCGCCGTGGTGCGGCGTGTCGGCGTGCAGAGGAGTTGGCCTTGCTTGCCGACGTCAGCCCCAGCCATGCCACAACTACTGCCGAGGCCAGCCCGAGTCCGTTCACCGATCCCACCGCCTATGTGCAGCGCGTCGGTTACGTGCCCGTGGCCAAGCTGCAGCGTGCCGGGTTTGCCGTGGATGATCCAGCCGCCCCACCGCAGGGCATTATTGCTTTCCGGCAGTGGTGGATCGCCGCCCGGCAGATCACGCGCTGGAAAAATCAGCTTCTGGTCGCGCTGGGCAAGCATGCGCAGGATAATCCGCTGGCCGCAGGTATGCCGCGTAAGGCTGCGATGGATACGCTGGACGTGCAGGAGGATGCCCTGTTGGGCATCGCGGTGGCCGCCGCCAAGGTGGAACCAGCCGATGGCGTGCTGCGTCTGCCGGGGCACAAGGTGGATCTGGGCGAGGCGGAGGCATCCGTCGTCAAGCTGGAAACCTGGCTTGCCGACGACCCCTTCGCCGCACTGGAGGCGGATGAGCTGCAGGAACTCCGGTTGGGGGCCAAGCAGTTGGCTGCGGCGGAAAAAGCCGGGCGATTGCTGCGGCTTGGCCAGGGGATCGTTTTGTTGCCGAGTGCGCCGCAGGAGGCGAAAAAGCGTATCGCGCAGTTAGAGCAACCGTTTACACTCTCGGCTGCTCGGAAAGCGATGGGCACTACGCGTCGGGTAGCGATTCCGCTGCTGGAGTATCTCGATGAACAGGGTATTACCCGCCGCCTGGATGGTGGCTTGCGGGAGCTGCGGTAGTGTGGGGTGCTTTGAATTCCGTGGGCACGGTGAAAATGGGCCCAATGAAAATAATGAAAGGGACCGGCACTGGGCTTCCACCAAGAGTGGAGAGCGGAACCGGTCGTGTTGTTATTTATGATAGCGCACTTTTGCAATTGATTAAGCTGACAGCGCGATCAGAGCTCAGCGGTGAGACCTACTGTAAAGCTACTCTAAAGTACTCTAACACCAGACGTTAGAGTAGAAAATCCCCATGAACAGCCAAAACAGCCTACTATTAAATCTACTCTAAAGTTACTCTAACAATGTTAGAGTAGAAATCATGACAGCAGTAGAGGTGGATCGAGCCTTATCGCTTCCGGCGGAGCAAGCAGTATCGGCACTTCTGAAACTTCCAGAGTCGCAGTGGTATGAACGCAAATCGGGTGCGGTGAAGCCAAGTGATTTCGCGAAACCCTTAATCGCTATGGCAAATGCTGAAGGCGGCGTAGTGGTTGCTGGTTTGCATGGTGGCAAAGTTTCTCCAGTCAGCGACAAACAGGAAAACGAGTTACGTCGTGTAGCTCATAACTTCATTGACCCACCTGTGCGGTTATCGGTAGAAGAGCTGTCTACGGCCGACGGTAAAGTCTTGGTGTTTCGGGTTGGTATGTCAGAGTATGTGCACCAAGATAACCGTGGGGATTGCTACCAGCGTATGGGCGATTCCACTCTGAAGTTGTCGTTTGCTCAGCGGCAAGAGCTTGAATGGGATCGGGGAGCATCACGGTTTGAGTCGACGCCAGTGCCTGGTGGAGGCAGCTTCGACGAGGTTTTGGATCCGGAAAAAGTAGAAGAATTCCGGGCGTTGCTGACATCATCAAGCCCGCAATTAGCGTTGCAAGCACGGGATTTATTAACTCGAAAAGGCGAGGTCACAGTTGCAGCAGCGCTATTGTTTGCGCACCGGCCGCAGATTTTTTATCCCAATGCGCATGTAAGAATTTTGCGCTACGACGATAATGATCGTGGTGCTGGACGCCGACAAAATCTTGTTCACGGGGGAGATATACGCGCTGAAGGCTCGATCCCTGAGCAGCTGTCGGCAGCGACAGAAGCAATTGAACAGCTCATGCCAAAGCGGCAAGCATTAGGGGATGCTGGCCGGTTTGTTCCGCATGCAATTGTTCCGAAGGATGCTTGGCTTGAAGGTTTAGTAAATGCGTTGGTTCACCGTTCGTACAGCATGGGCGGGGATCATATTCGGGTAGAAATCTTTCCTAACCGTATAGAGATTACTAATCCTGGTAGGTTCCTCGGTCTGAATCGAATTGATAATCCAGAGCAGATTAGCCGGAATGCGCGTAACCCTCGCATCGCCAGGGTGTGCGCGGATCTCGGGATTACTCAGGAATTAGGTGAAGGTATTCGTCGTATATTCCAGGAGATGCGCACATCGGGGCTAGTGGATCCAGTGTATGAGCAGGTCAACGAGTCAGTGAAGCTGACTTTGCATGCAAGTAATGCTATTCCAGCAGATTTAACGCGAGATTTGGGCCGGGCAGCATTGGAAATTCTCAAAGTGCTTCGGCAGTCCCAAAAGCAATTAGGGACTGGGGAAATCACCGAGTTAGTAAGTCTTGCGCGCCCTACTGTGCTGCGCCATTTGAAAGAGTTGCATTCGCGTGGCTTGGTTGTGTGGCATAAACAGAGTCCGAATGATCCCCGTGCTACGTGGTCACTCGAATAACCGATGGAGAAACTTGACCTGGTGTTGTCGGCGAAGCGCTGCCTACTGTAAAGCTACTCTAAAGTACTCTAACACTAGATGTTAGAGTAGAAAATCCCCGTGACCAGCCGAAACGGTCTACTATTAAATCTACTCTAAAGTTACTCTAACATTGTTAGAGTAGAGCCATCCTGGCTATCTCCGCTGCCCTAGCCATTGTGCTAGTCGGTGTCGAAGAGCTCCCGGAGGACATCGGCGTTTAATTCGACACCACCGGTCTGGCCAGACTGGCCGGGTTCTAAGAAGTTTTCCATGAGCTCGCGCTTGGAATCCTGCAAGGCGACAACCTGATCTTCGATGGTATCCATGGACACCAGACGGAATACAGTCACTGGAACTTTTTGGCCAATGCGGTGAGCACGGTCAATGGCTTGTTGCTCTGCTGCCGGGTTCCACCACGGATCAAGCAGAATCACGTAATTAGCAGAGGTCAGGTTGAGCCCCACTCCGCCTGCTTTCAAGCTAATCAAAAAGACTTGGTTATCACCATTGCTGAACTCGTCGATGACGTCCTGGCGGTTTTTGGTTTGGCCATCGAGATAGCTCGTAGGAATGTCAGCTGCATCCAAATGCTCACGGACTTTACGCAAAAAGGTGGTGAATTGGCTGAAAATTAGCACGCGGTGGCCTTCTTGCACGATGCTTTCTAAAAGCTCATCCAAGCCCCTCAACTTGGATGAGGTTGCCGTGGAATCGGGGATAGCCAGCTGCGGATCAATGGCTAATTGCCGCAGCCGCGTAATGGCAGCGAGTACCTCGATGCGGTTGCGATCTGGATCGTCGGCAAGCAGCCCCAGAATGCGCTGCCGCTCCCGAGCAAAATGCAGGTCGTAGAGCTTGCGGTGGTTAGTAGCTAATTCCACCGGAACCACCTGGGTTTGGATTGGCGGAAGATCAAGTGCCACATCGGCTTTTCGCCGCCGCAGTAAAAATGGGGACGTGCGTTGGCGCAGCACCTCCATTTTTGCGTCGTCGCCACGGGAAATTGGCCGTTCGAAGTGCTCGCGGAATTGTTTCACGTTGCCGAGCAATCCCGGGGTGGTCAGGGAAAACATGGACCACGCATCGGATAGGGAGTTTTCGATTGGGGTGCCGGTGATGGCGAATTTTTTGGCGACCCGCAAGTCGCGGATTGTGCTGAAGATCTTCGAGGCAGGGTTTTTCGCGTGCTGTGCTTCGTCGAGAATTACCCCGGCCCAGTCGATGTCCTGGTACTGGGCAGCTTCGAGGCGCAACAAGGTATATGAGGTAATGACAATGTCGTTATCGTCAGCAAGCTGGGAAAGGGATTTTTCACGACGCTTGCTGGTCGCATTCACCGTAGCCGCTTTCAGGTGTGGGGCGAATTTTGCTACCTCACGTGCCCAGTTACTCACTACAGACGTTGGTGCGACCACCAGCCAGGGGCGCTCCGGGGAATCGACGATCATTGATAACACCTGCAGGGTCTTGCCCAGGCCCATGTCGTCGGCAAGCACACCACCAAAACCACGCCGATTGAGCCCCGCTAACCAGCGAAAACCAGTTTCTTGGTAGGGCCGTAACTCCGCCTGCAGCTCAGCTGGCACGGCGAGTTCTCCCACTGGTTCGTGCACTGCATCGAGGGCGCTGCGTAGCCATTCATCCGGGGTGAAATTGATGGATTCGAGTGCTTCCAACTCATCCCAAAACGACGTGCGCACGCGGGGAACCTGCGGGCGGGAAGAACGAGTATCGCCCAGGGCGCGTGCTTCTTCCAACAACCTGGCGAAGGCGTCGTATTCCTCATTGTTCAAATCAGCATAGGTGCCGTTGTCGAGGATGAGCAGCCGGTGCGGATCGTTCAACGCTGCGATCAGTTGCGCTATAGGAACAGGCTGTTGATCCACCATAACCTGCACGTCCAGGCCAAACCAGTCATTAGCTCCGCGTTGGGCAGCAACTGCGACATCGACGGCGGACGCCGGGGTCAGTGCCGCTGTGCGTTGGGCGGCATCATCAATGTGCACGTCGACGCCCAGTTGTTCTAGCCGTGGCAGCCCGGTGTGGAAGAAATCTAGTAATTCTGCACCGCGGAGGGTGCCGTTGCGTGGCGTGAACCAGAGTAATCCCAACAGTTCCTGTTCGGCATCGGCGTTGCGACGTGGATTAGCGGAAGCGTGCCCGGCATCTGGCAGGGAGATTGTGCGCCTGCCATATACGAAATACCAGGTGAATTCCGCTGCTAAGGGGTGGTTGGCTTGCCTGTCTGTCGAAATATCGAGCCGCAGATGCGGGGCCGGTGGCGGGCCTGGGGTAAAAGATTTATCTGGGCTGATCCACGGAGTGTTGTTGTCCAGGAGGTCTAAAAAATCTTCTTCGAATTCATCTTTATCCTCGTCCGGGATGCGCACCGTGTGTTCCACTTCGTGGAGCCTTCGCCATTGCTCACTGGCTGGTTCTGTAAAACGCGCAATGTGGAGCGTTTCGGTTTCATCGCGCCACACCGCCCCAAAGCCGGGGTATCCGAGCACTAATTCTGGTTCGATAAAGCCTGCAGCGTGCAGGTGCAGTGTTGCGGTTAACTGAATATCGCCATCTTCGTGCTGGTGAAGGGCTAGGTAGGGGCGTACCAGGCCGTCGTGGAAGATGGTGCGGCCATTGCTGGTGGCATCGACCAATTCGATGCCTTCTGCTGCGGTACTGGCGATGGCTTTGAGGGGTTCTGCATTGTCAATATGCGTTAAAGGTGCCAGCGTGTGCTGGCTATCGAAATAAATTTCGTGGTTGATAAACGCATCCGTTAATCTCTGTGCTGCCTGTTCATGAGCAGGCAAAATTGTGGGCGCATAGGTCTGATTAAGGAAGCGGTGAAAGCTCACGTCGGTTTTGGCCCAGCTACGTTTGTTGATCTGGTTTTTCGTAGGGCGAACCAATTCCACAGACAGGCTTGCCGGTGCGTTGATTGGACCCCAGTGGGTTTCGCGTACACCGGCCGGAGAATAATCAAACAAGAGTGCAAGCCGGGTAGAACGCTCAGCCTGCGTCGTCTGGGGTTGGGATGGCTGTCTCTGGTACCGCTGGGGTAGGCCGCCTGGCCTGGCAGGGGAGAAAATATTGTCTAAGTCACGCTTCCACCCTGGCTGCACAGGATCATCGGCCTGCTTGTGCTTCGCTGCCATGTAGGTCAAATACAGTGCGGCAGTATGCTTGCAATTAATCCCGTAGGGGCAGGAACAATGCCCGATGAATGCTCGGAGCACACCGTCGGGTGAAATATGCATAGCCACATGCGGGTGGTATAAATCGCCCTGCGAGCCCAGGCAGTTGCCAATGACTTCCGTCACATTAAAAGTACGTTGGATGTCGGTGAGCTCAGCTGCGTTTCTGTGGAAAAGCTCGTGGCCGCGATCAATAACGGCAGGCTCCAGATAGGGCAGCAACGGCGCAGTATTCATGCCTTCAGAATAGTTGGTTTTACCTATTCCTCAATTGCGGCGAAGAATTCATTTTCTGTCATCACGGTCAATTTCGCGCCTTTTTCCACGAGCGCTCGGGCTTTCACCATTTTGCTGGAGCTTTGACCATTTTCTGGAGCCATCCATGCCTGGCCGCCACGTGGTTGGCGAGGGCACCCCGACTACCAGCTGAGTTGTCTTCTTCGTCACTGATTTATCAACCTTGCCGCGGTGCTTGCGTGAGTGCGAAGGTCTTTACGAGTTGTCCCAGGGACATCTCCAGGTGTCGCAGCATCGCGAGGAATAGCTCGCCGGTAACCCGCGCGTCCTCGGAGGCGTCATGGTGTGTGAATGCCAGGCCAGGGCAGTAGTCGTGGATAAGGCTTTCCAGCCCGTTCGTTCCGGTAGGGCGTTGCAGCAGGTATCGAGCCATGCGCAGCGTGCAAAGCCGGGGATTTATAAAATCGGGCAGGTTCCCCAGCTCGGTGTGCGCTCGCCAGACGGAATAATCAAAGGCCATGTTGTGTGCAACGATGGGGCTCGTGCCGACGAATTCCTGGATGTCGCTGGCCAGCTCCCGCATGGTTGGGGCATCTGCGACGTCGGTTTCTCTAATGCCGTGTACCGAGATGTTGATTGGCTGGAAGTGCTCGTATCCAGGGTCTGGTTTGATGAGTGAGCTGTAGCGCTCAAGTGTTTCGCCGTGGTCGTTCATTCGCACGAGGCCGATCTGGCATGCGGACGCACGCATCTCGTTGGCGGTTTCAAAATCGAGGACAGTGAACTCAGTAGGAAGCGGCATGCATCTATTATGCGTAGATAATCGGCTAAGAAGCTGTTTAGCTCCGAGAATGTAGAAAACCGCTTGTTGACCCTTTCGTTTATTTCGTTTATCTGTTAGTTTGAGATTATGAAAGGCCTGCAACAAACGAATAACTCCCACAGTCGGTCAACTGCCCGCCAAGCTCTTCAACAATTTAGAAAAGTTCTTGAAAACACGCCTGGGGCCGAGGACCTCCATGTAACAGTTGATAGAACAAACGAGTTGATTTGCCTTCCCCGTAGTGTTGCCGACTTGCTTTGCGAAATTTTGAGCAAAACTGCCGCTGGACAAACTGTTGGCATAATCCCAACGAATGCAGAGCTAACCACTCAGCAGGCAGCAGACCTGCTTAATGTTTCACGCCCCCATGTCGTCAAACTTATTGATGAAGGCACTCTCAAGGGGTATAAAGTCGGAAAACACCGACGGTTGCATGCTATCGACGTGCAAAATTATAAGCACCAACGAGATGTAGAACAACGTGACGCCGCAGATGAACTCACTGCTCTCTCCGATGAGCTGGGACTATATGAATGAGCAACTTCACTGTGGTCTATGACGCGAACGGATGTCGCTACTCAGCGCGACAAAGCTCGTGACCGTGCGGGGGTTATACGACAAAAGGGGATGCGGACATTTTTTAGGAATATTCAGAGTAACAGCTTGCGCCGACGCTGATTAATACTTAATCCACCGAACTCAAGCTTGATTCTTCGTTCGTTATAGAAC
>NZ_JAXOFP010000005.1:0-137782 GCF_041224285.1 Corynebacterium drakensteinense | reverse complement strand
CGCGCTGATGGTACTGCACTCGGGAGGGTGTGGGAGAGTAGGTTGCTGCCGACACTTAATAATTTCATGTTTTGAGGGTCGACCCGGACCGTGTGCACGGTTTGTTCGGGTCCACCCTTTTTTCGTGCTTCTTGGGGGTTTGCGGCCATCGTGTGTTTGGGCCGACAGGCCCTTCTTTTTATGTTTGTATGCGCGTTCTCGGGGTGTTGTTTGTGGTTAAGTAGCAAAAGCTCGGTTGCGGACATTTTTTAGGAATATTCAGAGTAGTAGCTTGCGTCGGCGTTGGTTGATGCTTAATACGCCGAACAACCCATCGCACGTTGAATTATCGGGTGAGCACCTTTTCTTCGAGATTGAACGAACAAAACCGATGTTTTGGCAGGTGTGGATCCACCTATTACCTCGATAATGACAACCCCGATCAGAATGGATCATTAAACTTGTCGGGCCAGCAGGCGCATCATTGTCTATCGCCTGAGCTCAGCAGTTATTCGACGCATAACTTTCTTGCTGGTCTTGGTTCACAATTGCTGCGATTGAATCCATACGCGATGATAGCCCGACGATGGCAAAGCGCAGTGAAATCGCAAAAAGCCGACCGTAGTGCATCGATCACAATAGTTTTGACTCTGTTATTGAGGCTGACTGTTTGCGTTCAGTTGCGCTCATCAAGACCCGCTTTCCTTTCTCACGGAATCGTTGGGCCCAACCATAGACGCTCATTTTCGAGTTCAGCTACAGTTCGGTTGCAACGGCATCAAAAGACCTCCCGGAGTGGAAAATCTCGAAGGCTTTAAGCTTGGTCGTCAACGGGTAGCGTTTCAGCGTTGTCCGCCGAGTAGGAGGAGATGAGGGCTCGGACCGCTGTCTAATTCAGCGGTGGAGTGTCCAACGGCCTGGGTACCCCAATTCGCCGGACGGTCTTTGTGGCAGATTGAGTCCTGTCGAATACTTCTAACGCTTTAACTCGTTGCGCATTGGTGTATCGAATAGTAGTCATGCGGAAAATCTCTCTAAGATTTCGTCCGCTCCCCGGTAACGCAATGAAAATTGAAACGCGGAGTGGGGCGGAGCTGGCCCCTGGGAACTGTTAGTTGACTTTCCGGATGGCGGGCGCTTTCCCGGATCCGGGCGTTGCGCCTGCACCGATTTTAAGCAAGAATAGCCTTACTTAGTAATTTAAGTAAGAATAGGCTTACTATGAACGCAAGAAGTGCTGACCTTAATGAAAATGAGTTGCAGCAAGTCAACGTGAGCGGGGCGACGAACGGGCGGGTGCAGGAGGAGCATAGAACTGGACCGAGGGAAGACACGGCATCGGCGGGTGCGGTTACCCTGCGGACCATCAAACCGGTCATGCCATGGATCGTGGTGGCGGTGGTGCTGCAGGTCCTCGGTTCGGTGCTGTCCGCGGTGCAGTTTCTCGCGCTGGCGGAGCTCACGGTCAGGCTGGTGAGCGGTGGTGCGGACTGGGATGCTTCGAAGGGGCCGCTTTTTCTGTTCCTCATCGCGTTGGGGTCGTCGATCACGCTCGGCGCGGTGGCCCTGCTGATTTCCCACATCGCGGACGTCGACCTGCAGGCTCGTCTGCGCCTCGGGTTGGCGGCGAAGCTGGCGCGGCTGCCCCTCGGCTGGTTCGACGACCGATCATCGGGCCGCGTCCGACAACTGATCCAAAATGACGTGGACTCGCTGCATCAGCTCGTCGCGCACACCATCGTCGAGCTCGTCGCGGGAGTGTGCACTCCCTTGGCGAGCCTGGTGGTGTGTTTCATCCTGGACTGGCGCCTGGGCCTGGTGGCGATGGTTCCCGCGGTGCTGTACGCCGTCGCCTACACCGCACTGGCGCCCCGGTCGAACGCCCAGGTGATGGACAAGATCCATGAAGGGCTCGCTGGGGTGTCGGAGACAATCGTCGAATACGTCAACGGCATCGCCGTTTTGAAGATCTTCGGCAAGGCGGGCCAGGGGTCGCGCCGGTTCACCGAAAAATCCGAGAGGTTCCTCCGCGAGTTCGCCGACATGATCCGACCGCAGATGCGCGCCCATTCCGTCGCGGTGGTCTTCTTGTCCGCGGCTACGGCCGGCGTCATCGAGGTCGCCTTCGGCCTGTGGTTCGTCCATGCCGGGTGGAGCCGGCCGTCCGACCTGCTGGTCGTGACCATCATCGCGATGCTGTTGCCCGCGGCCATGCAGACAGTGGCGGTGAGCAACCGTGCGCTCGAGCAGGCGATAGACGCAGCCCGCCGCATCTGCGAGATACTCGACGCCGACGAGCTGCCGGTCGCCGACGTCCCCGCCCAGCCGGACGGCCATGCGGTGGAGTTTGCGGATGTCACGTTCGCCTACGATCCCGGCAACCCGGCCGTCGTCGGCGTCAGCGCCGCCATCCCCGCAGGCGGCGTCACCGCGCTGGTGGGCCCATCCGGTTCCGGCAAATCCACGGTGGCTGCGCTGGCTGCCCGTTTCCGTGACCCCGACTCCGGCACCGTGCGCATCGGCGGAGTGGACGTGCGCGACATTGATCCGGAAGTGATGCGCCGGACCGTGGGGACGGTATTCCAGGATCCGCAGTTGCTGTCGATCAGCATCGCGGACAACATTCGCCTCGCGGTCCCCGACGCGACCGACGACCAGGTCCTCGATGCCGCCCGTGCCGCCAACATCCACGACCGCATCGAGGAGCTGCCGCGCGGCTACGACTCCGTGGTCGGGCAGGACGCGCGTCTTTCCGGCGGCGAGGCGCAGCGTGTGGCGATCGCCCGCACCCTGCTCGCCGATACCCCGGTGCTAGTGCTCGACGAGGCGACGTCGGCGACCGACCCAGAATCGGAGGCCGCCGTGCAGGAGGGGCTGAACCGGCTCACCGCCGGGCGCGCCGTCCTGGTCATCGCTCATCGGCTGACGACCGTCAAGGATGCGGAGCGCATTCTGGTCATGGATGGCGGACGACTGGTCGAGCAGGGCACCCACGATGAACTTCTCGCCGAAGACGGGCTCTACGCCCGCATGTGGAAGGACATGGAATGATACGCGCACTGCTTGCCCTGTCCGGGGGCGCGGACCGGACCCTCCTCATCCGTTCGGTGATCTTGGGGCTGCTGTCCGGCGTCGCCCAGGGCGTCACCGTCCTGTGCATCATCCCGGTGCTCACCGCGGTGTTCCGTGGCGACTGGTCGGGCGCCGTCCGGGCTTTGATCGTCCTCGCCGTCGTGTGGCTGATCCATGCCGTGCTCGTCGGAGTGTCCACCTGGTCCGGGGTCGCCGGATCCCTCGGGATCATCCGGTCGATGCACCGGGGCCTCGGCGGTCGTTTGGTGCACCTGCCGCTGAGCTGGTTCACGCCCGAGACGCAGGGACGCGTCTCGCACACCGCCGTGCGCGGAACCATATTCGTGGCGACGGCGGCGATGGACGTCCTGGCCCCGTTGGTCGGCTATATCGCCATGCCTGCGACCATTGCGATCCTCACCCTGTTCATCGACTGGCGGATCGGCCTCGCGATGATCGTCGCCGCCCCCGTTCTGTGGTTGACGTCTGGGTTGGCGTCGAAGTGGGAATCGGCCGGGGAAGAGCGCGTGCGCGGGGTGCGCACCGATACCGACCTGCGGCTGCTGGAGTTCGCGAGCCGGCAGCAGGTGCTGCGCGCCGCGGGCATCGCCGACGACTATCCGCCGCTGACGCGGGCCGTCGAAAAGCAGCGGGCCGCCGGCCGCAGCGCCCTGTGGCTGTCCCTGGGAGGAATGGTGCTTCAGGGGTTCGTCATCCAAACGGTGCTGGGCTGCGTCGCGGCGCTGGCGGTGTGGACCGTCGCGGGCGGTTCCGATCCCGTTCGCGCGGTGGTTCTCGTCGGCTTGGTCACCCTGGCGGCCGGTCCGTTGCGGATCGTGTCGTCGCTGCAGACCGCGCTGCACCAGTCCGAGGCCGAGATCGACGACGTACGCGAGCTGTTGGAGACCCCGACCATGCCGGAGCCGACTCAGCCGATCGCGTTCCCGCCGACCGCCGACATCGAGTTCGACGACGTCACCTTCCGCTACGGGACCGGCGACGACGCCCCCCTCGTCCTCGATGGCGTCAGCGCCCGCATCGACGACCGCTCCTCCACGGCACTGGTGGGGGCATCGGGGTCGGGCAAGACGACGCTCATGCGCCTCATCGCGCGCCTGTGGGACGTCGACGGGGGAGCGGTGCGCATCGGCGGGGTCGATGTGCGCGATATGGCGACCGAAGATCTTTACCAGCATGTTTCCATGATTTTCCAGGACGTGTACCTCTTCGACGACACCTTGTGGGCCAACATCGTGCTGGGGAGGGAAGACGCTTCCCGCGACGAGATCCTCGACGCCGCCCGCCGCGCGCACGTCACCGAGATCGCCGACCGGTTGCCCGATGGCTGGCGGACGCGCGTCGGGGAGGGCGGTCAGTTGCTCTCCGGCGGTGAGCGTCAGCGCGTGTCCATTGCCCGCGCGCTCCTGCGGCGGGCGCCGGTGGTGCTGTGCGACGAACCGAGCAGTGCCTTGGACCCCTCGACCCGCCGTGCCGTCACCGCTGCCCTGGATGATTTGTCCCGTGACGCGACCGTCGTGGTGATCGCCCACCAGCTGGAGACGATCCGCGGCGCCAACCGCATTCTTCTGCTTGACGACGGGCGCATCGCCGCGTCGGGCACCCACGATGAATTGGCGGCGTCGGACGAGCGCTACCGGCGGTTTTGGTCGCTGCGCGAGGATGCCGGTCACTGGAACATCGGTAAAGAAAGGCAAGGCTAGACATGGTGAAGTGTACTAGGTTTTGTTCCTAGGCATTTACCTTATTTTCTATTATTTCCCGCGACTCATCTTGTTCCCAGCCCGATTGGGTTGGGTATTAGGTGTCCACCAAACAGGGGTCAGGTCCTTCTGCTGATATCATTATTTTGGATGAGCCAGAGGCTGGCCTTGATCAAGAGAATAAACGGTTACTAGAAGATGTAATTAATGATGAGTGCTTAAACAGACGCATGGTCTGGAGTGGTCATTTCGTAGAGAGTGAGTCATAAATTGTTATCCAGTTTTTACAATTCTGTGGATAAATCATTTTTAGCTTCAGCTGAGAGTAATATTTTTATCTCGATGCTTATTGTCTATATCTTTGCATTAGCTTCCAGTTTGATTGCGTACTCAAAGGTGGCACTTGCGCGCACTAAGGACAATTCAAATAGTTCAAAGCCAACCGATGTGTCGTCTGCGCCTGAAACTTCACGTTGGTTCCGTTCTAGCTTCTATATCACTATTATCGCACTTACTCTTCAAGTCCTTTACCTTATCGCGAGGGGGCTCTCGGCCGGTAGGCTTCCTTGGGGTAATCTTTTCGAATACACGGTTCTGCTTTCTGGCGTCGCAGTCGTTTTAATTCTCGGTCAGATCCATTCAAATTTTCGGTATGTCACCTTACTTCCCTGGGTTTTGACCCCGGTAATGGCATTGTTGTTTTATGCTGGAACCAAGCTATACATCGCTTCTGCTCCGGTGCCCCCTGCTCTTAAGTCAGGCTGGTACTATATCCATGTAACTACGGTTTCTATTGGCGCATCCGTAGCGTTGGTTTCCGGTGCAGCTTCATTAGTTTTTATTATCCGTTCTTGGGCGCGTGCTGAATCCTCCCCTCGGTTTGTTCGGTTAATTTGCGGTCCCTTGCCCTCCCCTGAGGTTATAGATCGCCTCGCTTACCGCACATGTATATGGGCCCTTCCGATTTTCGGTCTGGGGATTATCTTTGGCGCTATCTGGGCTGAGGCTGCTTGGGGACGATTCTGGAATTGGGATCCAAAGGAAACAATGTCTCTAGTTACATGGGTACTTTATGCTGCCTATCTTCACGCCCGGGCTACGCGATCTGTCGGTAAGGTTCTTCCTGCGTGGGTGAATGTCCTAGCCTTTGCAACAATGATTTTTAATTTGTTTTTTATCAACCAAGTGGTGTCTGGTTTGCATTCTTATGCGGGACTTAACTAAGTCAGACAGTCTTCACTCAGCTATATGAAGTGAGGTTACCCTCGAGTAGTGGACACCCAATTTGTGAGGATCTCGTGTCCGTAGGAGAGGATGTTCATTGTGAGTTCGTCAAGGAAGAAATACACCCCGGAGTACCGGCAGGAGGCCGCCAGGCTGGTCATCGAGACCGGGCGCCCAATCGCTGATGTGGCTAAGGAAATTAACGTATCAGCCACAATTTTGGGCAGGTGGGTCAATCTCGAGCGGGAACGTCAAGGCTCAGTAGATGGCCGCAGTGATGCCGATATACGAGCCGAAAACGCTCGCCTGCGTCGTGAGTTAGCTGAGGTCAAGATGGATAATGAGTTCTTGTCAAAAGCCACCGCCTTCTTCGCTTTGAGGCAACGCGATCGGAAAAATTTGAGCTAATACAGTCAGAGCAAGGCGAACTACAGCATAAAAAGAATGAGCAGGTTGTTAGAGGTTTCCCGTTCTGGCTACTACAAATGGGCGCAGGCTCAAGCAGTACGGCTTCGTGGTGAAAATCAGCATCAGAGATTCCTCGACCAGTGAGTCAGGCAAATTCATGACATCTCACCCAGGGCGTTTGTTCCCGTAACGACAATTCAATCCAAGCGGAAATCCACGCTTGCAGACCTGGTGAAACGCCTATTTGAAAAAGGGTAGCTTAATCGAGTATGGATGTCGGATATTACCTATCTAGACACGAGCCAGGGCTGGCTGTAGCTATGTGTTATCCGCGATGGACACTCCTGCCGAGTCTTAGGCTGGTCCATGGGTAGAGTGCAGGATTCTTACCTGGTTGAACGTGCACTGCGCATGGCTTAGATCCTGCGTGGCGAAGTACCCGACGGGGTGGTCTTCCACGCCGATCGTGGTATCCAGTTCACCAGCGAACAGCTGTGGCAGGTCTGTCAAGAACTAGGGATTGCACAACCGGCGCCGTCGCCACTCGTTCATCGGGATGGTAAGCCCCGTCGATTTCGAAGCCCAGCTCGCTGATCAAAATGGTCATAAGAAGGCCGCTGCTTAACCCCTAAGCAGCTTAACAACGTGTCCACGATTTGCAGGCAACCCCACTAACCCAGCAGACGTTTCACTGCCTCCCGGATGACCTCCGGGCGCTTACAAAACGCAAAACGAACCTTGTACTTCCAAGGCTCTGGTTCATCTGTAAATGCGGACAACGGGATCGCCGCAACACCTTTGGTTTCTGGCAATCGCTGACAGAACTCCACCCCATCCATGCCAGAGGCCTCAACATCTGCAACTAGGTAGTAGGTTCCACGACAATCGTGTACATGGTATCCCGCATCCCGTAGCCCGGCCGCAAGAATTTCACGGCAAGTATCGAGTTCCCGTACCATGTCGCCAAGCCACTGAGCTTCATGGGTTAGCGCATGCGCCACGGCCGGCTGGAATGGAGTTGTGGCAACGAAAGTCATGAACTGCTTGGCTTTCAGTACTCCGTCTAACAAATGCGGCTGCGCGATGGCCCAGCCAGTTTTCCAACCCGTGCAGCTATACGATTTCGCTGCAGAAGAAACAACCACCGTGCGTTCGCCCATCCCCGGAAGCGACGAGATTGATAGATGTTTGTGGCCATTGAATACTAGATTCTCATAAACCTCATCGGCCAAGACAAGCAGATCTTTTTCGATACACAACGCTGCCAGTGCTTCCAGTGCGGCACTACTGAACACAGCTCCGGTGGGATTATGCGGGGAATTGATGATGATCATCGCGGTGTTGTCAGTTATCGCGTCACGTACGGCCTCTACATCGACATCCCAAGACTCGCCCGATGCTTTGAGTGGAACCGCGATGCGGTTCGCGTCGGCAAGCGCAATGGCGGCCGCATAGGCATCGTAATACGGCTCGAGCACAATGACGTCTTGCCCAGGTTCGACTAAGCCCAACACAGTTGCGCTGATGGCTTCGGTGGCGCCGACGGTGACCGTGACGTTCTCCCGCGGCACGTCGTAAGACTCGGCGATTGCCTGCACCAAAGTCGGTACGCCGCGGAGTGGAGCATACTGGTTGTTACCCGCAGCGATATTCTCGCTAGCGATCTCCAACATGCGCGGTGGGCCATCGGAATCTGGGAAGCCTTGGCCCAAGTTGATTGCGTTATGTTCTGTGGCCAATTGCGTCATCGTGGCGAAGATTGTCTCGCCGAATTGCTGCAATCTTTGTACGGTCATTGATCGCTCCCTGAGTTCAGTAATGCGTGTGTGTCAGCGTGTCAGTGTGTTAGTTTCTGGTTTTGTAGTCGGCGAAACTACAGCCACTATCGGCTGCAAATACACCTTTGCCTTCGTGCTTGGCGGCTGCAACCGCGTCGCTAATTTCGTCGTAATACAAGTCATTAGGCTGCACCAGCACCGGGACTGCAAGGCCCGCCGCGGCAACCTCTTTATTCACCAAGGTTTCCCCTGCATATACGCCGGCTAACTCGCGTCCATAGTGGTCTGCTCGCTGTTGATCATATTCGAGTCGCACGGTGGAACCTTCCGGAAGCAAATCTTCGACGAATCTTTTTGCTTCTTCGCCATAACACTCTTTGTCGAGCTCCGGGGTGTCAATATTCAAAAGACGCACTCGCGTGGTTTCTGTTTCACCTGGCTTGGAAACTCTAATGGTGTCACCGTCGACGACATGAGAAACCGTTACCTGTTGGCTACTGTCTGCCTCGTTCTTATCGGGCTGATCGCCAGTGCTGAAAAATGAATAAGTACCGAGCCCCGCTACCGCGAGCGCAAGAAGCGAAACTACATTGGTTGATTTCCGTGCCATGATGTCTTTCTCGTATGCGCTTTCAGTTATTTCAGCTATTTCAATTATGCAGTGCATCCCATCTTATCGTTGCTGTTGCATACAGCGTTCAACGAGAGGGAAGCAGCACTCGCTGCAGGAGTTTGCGGTGAGCTATCGTGACTGTTCTGCGTTCGCTAAACTGACTAACAGTTACAGCCACAGCCCACATCCGGCTCGCGTAATGCGCAGCGTGATCCCCGGAAGCTGTTGGCAAGCAAGAAAAATTAGAAAGAGGATCGTTCATGAACAAACCCGCGCGAGGGCAGCGGCGGACCGGCAATAAACGTACCCACGACCAACATCGGGGTGAGAAGAAATTCGGGCCGAAGCGTTCCGCACAACCGCGCAAAGGCCCGCAACGGCCTGGTTTCCGCGAAGAACGCCTCAACAAACGCTCGACGGATCCTGATTTGCCAGATGACGTCAATCCGGACGATCTCGACCCATCGGTACTGCAGGACCTGAAGGTGCTGTCGAAAGAAAACGCTGATGCCGTCGCCAAGCACATGATCATGTCCGCGACACTGATGGAAGAAGACCCACAGCTGGCACTCCGGCACGCGCGTTCCGCGAAAGACCGCGCCGGCCGGGTCTCTGTCGTTCGTGAGGTCAACGGCATCGCCGCCTACCATGCTGGGGAATGGAAAGAAGCGCTCTCCGAGCTGCGGGCTTCCCGACGCATGCACGGCGGGCCAGGGCTGCTGGCCGTCATGGCAGACTGCGAACGCGGTTTGGGTCGACCCGAAAAAGCCATCGAACTATCCCGCGCCCCAGAAGCGAAAGAACTGGACCCCGACCAGGCTATCGAGCTGGCTATCGTTGCCGCGGGCGCCCGCTTGGACCAAGGGCAAGCAGACAGCGCCGTGATCACGTTGCAACGCGCGAACCCAGACAAAGCAGACCGCGGGATGGCTGCGGTGCGCCTGAGCTATGCGTACGCCAATGCGTTGCTGGAAGCAGGCCGTCGCGACGAAGCCGTTGAGTGGTTTGACCACGCTGCCGCCATCGATGAAGAAGAATGGACGGATGCCGAAGAACGGCTGGCTGAACTAGAGGAGAACTAATGGCGCTGATTGATCAATATGATGGTTTGCTCGTCGACTTAGACGGCACGGTCTGGAATGGCGATACCGCTATTGCAGCAGCCATAGCGACGCTGAACGAGATCTCGCTGCCGGTCGCCTTCGTCACCAACAACGCCTCGAAGCCACATTCGGTGGTGGCAGACAAGTTGCGCAGGCTGGGAATCAACGACGAGTCGCCGACTGTGTTCAACTCAGCAGATGCCGTGCTACAGGTACTGCAGCAGGAAGTAGACCCTGGTGCGAAAGTTCTCGTCGTCGGTACACCGTGGTTGCACGAGTTGATTGCAGAAGCAGGCTATGCGGTGTGCACCTCTGCCAGTGACGATCCTGCGGGCGCGGGGATAGCTGCCGTCGTCCAGGGGCATAACCCGGAGACTGGCTGGTCGCAACTATCCGAAGTTGCATTAGCTCTGCGTGCCGGCGCCCGGTACGTGTTGACCAACGCTGATACCTCCTTGCCGACCGAACGCGGTTTTTGCTTGGGCAACGGCGCGATGGCAGCGGCGGTGACCGCCTCGACGGACGTGTATCCACGCGCTGCCGGAAAGCCCGAACCTGAGTTATTCCACCTCGCCGCACAAGCCATTGGAGCGAAGAACCCGCTATGCATCGGTGATCGCCTCAACACCGATATCGCAGGCGCTAATAATGCGGGATTTGCCTCGCTGCATGTGATGACCGGTGTGTCAGGCGCGATCGAACTACTCGAGGCCCCAGTAGAGCACCGTCCTACCTATATTGGTGCTGATTTTTCTGCAGTTTTGCAGCCTGCCGAACAATTGCGTCCCGGCCCGCAAGCAGGCTTTACTGCCCGCGGCGACGGACACGACGTGTTGCTCGAACGTGGCGATACCGAACCTGCAGCCGGTGCTGGAACCGCTCAAGCCTCCGGGGCCGCGCAATCCGCCAACTCCCTGGCTGCCCTGCGCACCGTACTGGAAGTTGCGTGGGCGATGCCGAAGCCGCCGCGTTATATTCACCCGCGTTCCCAGGCAGCTGAACACGCCGCTGCAGATTGGCAATAATCGATGCCGGTACCGAAACCGCATGATCCGAACGCTCCTGCGATTACCCCAGATGAGCTTGCCGACGAGCTCGCGGAAGTCTTTTCCGAGCAACCGGCAGATTTAGCCGCAGAGGCAGATCAACTCGAACGCGCCCACCAGGTATTGCAGCGTGGTTTGCAGGAAAAATAGCAGCCGCAATTATCCAGATCAGCAGAATAGGACCAGCCCAGACCAGGAGTAGTAACAATGCCTGCTTCACCCAGCCACGAAAGCGAGCGTCCAGCGAGTCGGCCGCGTCGGCTTGATGCGCTGCTCGTTGCGCGCGAACTCGCACGCTCTCGGGAACACGCGGTCAGCGAGATCAAAGCAGGCAAGGTCACCGTCAATGGAGCGGTAGCCAAAAAGTCTGCACTGCCCGTAAGTAGCGATGCCGAGATTGTCGTCACTGGCAGTGACGAGCCAGCCTGGGCCTCGCGGGGCGCTTACAAGCTGCTCGGTGCTCTTGCACAATTTGAACCCGCAGGGCTCAGCCTGCAGGGCAAAAAGATTCTGGATGCCGGTGCTTCCACCGGCGGCTTTACCGATGTGTGTTTGCAGCGCGGCGCGACCGAAGTCATCGCGGCCGACGTTGGCCGCGACCAGCTGCTTCCCCGATTACGTCAGCATCCTCGAGTGAGCGTGCGGGAACAACTTAACCTGCGCTATCTCACTAGCGCTGATACCAACGGCTACTGCGACGCCATGGTGGGAGACTTGTCCTTTATTTCCTGGCGGTTGGTGTTGCCCGCGATCGTGGAGGTGCTTGCCGACGGCGCCGATCTTCTACCCATGGTGAAGCCGCAATTTGAAGTCGGCAAACAACGCCTGAGCAAAACTGGGGTGGTGCGCAGCCCGGAATTACGCGCGGAAGTCACCCTCGGTGTGGCCGAATTCGCTGCCGAATTAGGTCTATCCACGGTGGCAGCTGGGGCCTCACCGTTACCAGGTCCGAATGGAAACGTAGAATATTTCCTATGGCTTACTAAAGACGGTGGCAAGCAGCAACCGTCCGGGCAACAACTCCGCGAACTTATCCAGCGCGCGGTGCAGGAAGGACCACAGTGACGAGGTTGAATACGACGAGCGCGCATGCAGCGTCGAGCAGTGCTGACCGCGTCGTCTTGTTGGTCCCACACACCGGCAGTATGGGAAACGTGGCAACCACCGAACGCGTCGTGCGGTTGTTATCTGCGGCTGATATCTCGGTGCGTATCGTCGTCGACAAGCGCACCACAGGTATTCGCGAGCATGAGTATTTATCGCAGTACCCGCTTGTCGACGCTGAACCCAACGCAGCATTGGGCTGCGAGTTGGTGCTGGTGCTCGGTGGAGATGGCACGTTTTTGCGCGCGGCTGATCTCGCGCACGCGGTCGACGTTCCCGTGCTTGGAGTGAACATGGGGCACGTCGGCTTTTTGGCGGAATGGGAAGAGGAATCGCTGGAAACGGCGATAGAACGCGTCGTCAAGCGTGATTACCGTATTGAAGAGCGCATGACGATCGACACTGTCGTTGTCGATGCCGCCGGAGCTGAAGTCGGCAGGTCGTGGGCCCTGAATGAAGTCAGCATGTACAGCCAGAATCGCCGGGGTGTGTTGGACGCGATTTTGGAGGTCGATGGCCGCCCGGTGAGCTCTTTTGGCTGCGATGGGGTGCTGATTTCTACGCCGACGGGCTCGACAGCGTATTCATTTTCTGCTGGTGGCCCGGTGCTGTGGCCAGAATTGGATGCGATTTTGGTGGTACCGAATAATGCGCACGCGCTATTTGCAAAGCCTTTGGTGGTTTCGCCAGCCTCGACGGTGGCTGTCGAATCGGCGTCTGAGACCGATGAAGCGATTGCGATCATGGATGGACACCGGCAAATCACCATGCCAGCGGGTTCTCGTGTGGAAGTTGTCCGCGGCAGACACCCAATCCGGTGGGTACGCTTGGATGACAAACCGTTCACTGATCGTTTGGTCAACAAATTCTGGCTCCCGGTAGAAGGCTGGCGTGGCCCGCGCGGGCTGCGGCGCGGCAACTACTCCGCGAGCCAGGATCACAATGCACGAGGGGGAGGCTAGTAGGCCAAGGTTATGCTCGCAGATATCACTATCACAGACCTGGGCGTGATCCATCACGCCACAGCCGAATTATCCACCGGGCTGACGGTGCTGACCGGCGAGACCGGTGCCGGAAAAACCATGGTGGTCACCGGCCTGCGCTTGTTGGCCGGCTCACGCGCCGATGCTTCACGGGTGCGCACCGGGGCCGACAAAGCCGTGGTCGAAGGTAGCTTTCTTGCCGACGAGTTGAGCACTGGTGCACAGCAGGCAGTGGCAGAACTGGTCGAGTCTGGCGGTGGGGCTGCCGACGAAAACGGCGAGTACCTTGTTGCGCGAACACTCAGTGCGCAGGGGCGGTCGAAAGCGCACCTTGGGGGAAGGTCGGTCCCGGCGGCCAAACTGGCGGAATTTTCTTCCTATGTTTTGGCTATTCATGGACAGAATGACCAGCTGCGCCTCTTAGCGCCTGAGCAGCAACGCGCCGCATTGGACAGGTATGCGCCGGAAAATGCACGTCTTTTGCAGAACTATCAACAGCATTACCGCGAATGGAAAAAACTGCAGCGCGACCTCAAAGTCCGCACGGAATCGCGTCGCGAGCTGGCTCAAGAGGTTGACCGGCTCCAGTTCGCGATCGACGAAATCGAGCAGATTGCCCCGGAACCGGGAGAAGATGAACAACTCATCCAGCGGATTCGCCGTTTGCAGGATGTAGATTCGCTGCGCGAACAAGCAATGGCGGCGCTGACCGCGATCGATGGGCCGGAAGCTGCCGGCGGCGAAGATGGCTTCACCGAAACAGATCCCGCTTCGACCTTGTTGGGGCAAGCCGAATCTGCAGTGCGTGATTCGGAAGATCCGCAGCTCGCTGCCATCGCGGACAAGCTGGGTGAAATCACCACCCAATTGGGTGAAATCTCTGCCGAGCTCGGTGGGTTTTTGGGCGAGTTGCCCGCAGACCCGGACGAGCTGGAAGCATCCTTGCAGCGCCAGCATGAGCTGAAAACGCTGACGCGGAAATACGCGCCGACGATCAGCGAAGTGATCACCTGGAAGGACGAGGCGAGTGTGCGGTTATCCAGCATTGATACCTCTGCGCAGGCATTGGAAGAGCTGCAAAAACAGGTCAAGGTAGCAGAAAAAGACATGCGGGCAGCAGCCAGCGAGCTCACGGCGGCCCGGCGTAGCGCAGCCGTTGAACTGGAAAAAGCCGTTACCGCAGAAATCCAAGGCCTCGCGATGCCGAAGGCACGTTTGGAAGTCGCCGTCCGCGAGATCGCACCGAGCGACTATGGCGCTGACGAGGTCGAGTTGTTGTTGGCTCCCAACGATGCGGCGCGCGCACAACCACTGTCGACGGCGGCCTCAGGTGGTGAATTATCCCGCGTCATGTTGGCGCTCGAAGTTATTATTTCTGCCGGAACCACGGGTGCGACGATGGTGTTCGACGAGGTGGATGCTGGCGTCGGCGGCCGCGCTGCCGTCGAGATTGGCCGCAGGCTCGCGCGCTTGGCCGTGCACAATCAGGTGATCGTCGTCACGCACCTGCCGCAGGTCGCGGCGTATGCAGATACCCACTTGCACGTCGCCAAGGAAGTCACTGATGAGACCGTAACGTCTGGCGTGCTGACCTTGGACCACGAGCAACGCGTTGAAGAGCTCGCGCGCATGTTGGCAGGTCTGGATGATACGGCGACAGGGCGCGCACATGCCGCGGAGTTATTGGAGAAAGCAAGCCGCGATAAACAACAACGGTAGATACCGCCGCCAGCAGATTGCCGCGCTGCTGCAAGGCGCGCCTTGGCCACCACCGGCGGCAACGCGTGTTAAATGATTATTCATGGGGTTGTTTAACAAAGATGCCGATCTGCCTGGAATTCAGGCTACCGTGCGTGATTGCACTCCCGGTGGCAAAGGAATGCGCAAATTCAACCGCGGCGATATCGCGGTGATTAATGCCGCAGACATTACGCGTCGAGAAGCACAAGACTTAGTCGACGCGGGCCCATCGGTGGTGATCAACGTCGCTCGATTCACCGAAGGCGGCGTGCCGAATTACGGACCGCATATGTTGCTGGACGACGAAGTCGTGCTCATCGAAAACGCCGGCGAGGGTTTCGCTTCGGCGATGCGGGAAGGCAAAAAAGCCCGCGTCACCGACGACGGCGAAATCTATCTCGGCGAACGCTTCATCGGTAAAGGTGAAGTGGTCACGCGGAAAGCTGCCGAAAAATCCTTTGCAGAAGCCCAGCAGTCGTTGATCGACCACATGGAGGCCTATTTCGGCAACACCATCCAGTTCATACACTCGGAAGGCCCGCTGCTTATCGACGGCTTAGGCATCCCAGATATTGATGCTGGGTTGGCGGGTCGGAAGGTTTTGGTGGTCAGCCCTGGGCTGCATCACCGCGCGCAGATCAAAAACTTGCGCAATTTCATCCGCGAATACCGCCCGGCGATCATCGGCGTGGAACAAGCCGCGGATACCTTGCTTGAGCTTGGCTATACCCCGGAAATTATCGTCGGAAACCCCACCTCGGTTGAGGCGGATACGCTGCGCTGTGGCGCACAGATCGTGCTGCCGGCCGATCCTGACGGGCATGCGCCCGGATTAGAGCGCATCCAAGATCTGGGTGTGGGTGCGATGACCTTCCCGGCAGCGATTGATAACGCCACCGATCTTGCGTTGCTGTTGGCGGATTACCACGGCGCGAACTCGATCGTGAACGTCGGCAGTGCGCTGGATCTGAGCGATATTTTCCAACAATCAGACCACGCCAGCCCCGCAGCGCTGTTGACCCGCACGAAAGTGGGATCAAAGCTGGTTGATGCCAACACCGTCATCAGCCTATACCAAACCAACCGTGGCGTTGCCGCGGGTTGGCTGTGGGCTGCATTGGGGCTCCTGGTGGCCTTGGCAGCGATTGTTTTGATCGTCGGTTTTGCCGGAACCGGCAGTTTTGCCGACAACATCGCCGATACTTGGGACAACATTTTCTCGACAGTGCAAGGTTGGTTTTAGTTCATGGCAGGTACATCACGAACAGGCGTCGGGGTGGCTGGCGCCGGAATTGGTTTGGCACTGGGCGCTGCCTTCGGCGTTTTCTTGCTCAGCCCCAATATTCCCGGTGGCACCGAAGCACTTGGTTCGGGTGATACCGTCGCTGCCTCCGAGCACGAGTCACTCGCACAACAACAGCAACGTGCCGAGCGCATGGCCGACGCTGCTGATCAGGTGGTTGCAGCCAGCGGCCAGGACATCATCAACGGCGTGCTCGATGAACAGCCAGTGCTGGTGCTGGCTACCGCCGATGCCGATGACGGCGAGGTAGAGAAATTGCGGGCATCGTTAGACCGTGCAGGTGCGATTGATTCTGGGGTGATTCAGCTCGCAGAAAAATTCTTCGCCCAAGACGGTGCTGACGAACTAAAGACCATCGTGTCGAACACGCTTCCTGCGGGCACCGAGTTGTCAGAATCTGAGCGCGATCCCGGAACGCACGCCGGCCAAGCCTTGGGCGCCGCCCTGACGTTCGCGGAAGGCACGGATACGCCGAATTCCACCACCGAAGATCGCGGTTTGTTGCTCGAAACCTTGGCTGAAGCCGGCTACCTGGATTATGAGACCGGAACCATTCTGCCGGGGCAGGCAATCGTGCTGGTTACTGGCGACGGTACCTCCGGTAGCGCTGGAGAATTTGCCGCGAAGAGTCAAGCAGCGTTCGCCAAAGCCCTGGATAAAGCCGGTGGAGCCACCGTGGTTGCCGGACATGGAGTGGCAGCAGAGTCTAGGGGCGTGCTCGCGCAGTTGCGTGACGACGAAGACGCGGCCGCGGCAGTCAGCACCGTCGATGCTATTGATCAAACCTGGGGCCGGCTGGCCGCGGTTTTGGCGGTCGTAGAACAGCTCGAACAAGGCAGCGGTGCCTACGGCTACGCCGACAACGCCGATGCTGTCATGCCAGAAAACGCCGGTCAGGATGCTGATACAGATGCTGATGCTGATTCTGCTAACGCTGGAAGCGAAGACGCAGAAGCAGAGCAAGCAGAAGCCGGTCGATCCGACAATGAATAACCGTCGGGTTGCGGCAGCGCAGTCGCGGGGCCAACACGAGTTTTCCACGCTCGGATCAGAGCTGCTCGCGCAAGGGCCGATCATTGGGTTGCGCCGCGATACCGTTGCGATGCCGGGCGGTGGCTCAGCAACCCGCGAGATCCTGGAGCATTTCGGGGCGGCAGCCATAGTGGCGCTCGACGAGCACCACCGCATTGCACTCATCCACCAATACCGCCATGCCTTCGGACAGCGATTGTGGGAAATCCCGGCTGGGTTATTGGATCTAGCGGGCGAGACGGCACTGGAATGTGCACAACGCGAACTGCACGAAGAGACCGGGGCGCGCGCAGCGCACTGGGCGGTGCTGGGTGATATTGCCACTAGCCCTGGTATTTCTGATGAAGCGACCCGGGTTTTCCTTGCCCGAGATGTCTGCAAAGCAGATGACGATCCTGCAGCGGCTGCTGAGATCGGTAATTCCGGCGATGAAGAAGCCGATATGCAATTGGAATGGGTCGAGCTTGCCGACGCTGTGGGCATGGTGTGTGCTGGCGAGATCACGAACGCTTCTGCAGTGACGGGAATTTTGCTGGCACACCAGCACCTGCAGGCAGGGACTCAGTTGCGCAGCGTGGAGGCTCCGTTCGAGTTGCGTCCGACTGCGTTGGCACGGCGTCGACAAGCAACTGGGCAGGTTAAGCCGGGTGATGCTCTTACGCAGGTCCCCGAGACGAGCGCACACGAATAATGTCGGTGACAGCGCGCGCGATTGCCGATACCTGGCTGGATCACCTGGCCGTGGAAAAGGGACATTCCGAAAACACGTTGCAGAGCTACCGGCGCGATATCCAGCGTTACCTCACGTGGTTGGAGCAGCTGGGGTATACGCACTTAAGTCAGGTAACAGCAGCCGATCTGGAAGGTTATTTGCGGAATCTGCAGACCGGGTTTGCTCGCTATAAACCGTTGGGGGTGGCTTCGACTAGCCGAGCATTTATTGTGGTGCGTGGGTTGCACAAATTTGCGTTGAGTGAAGGCGAATTGGCAGAAGATGTGGCTGCGGGAATTGCGCCACCGAGTGCCGCGCAGAATTTACCGGATGCTCTTTCCATCGATGAGGTGCTGCGTTTATTGGAAGCGATCCCGACTGGGCAGGCAGCAACCCCGGTGAATATTCGGGACCGGGCTTTATTGGAATTGTTGTATTCCACAGGCACGCGTATTTCGGAGGCCCTGGATCTGAGCCTCGATGATTTCCGACATGCTGCTGATGGCGACCGGATCCTCCGGGTGACCGGTAAAGGCTCGAAACAGCGCATTGTTCCCATCGGCCAGGCCGCGGTAGACGCGTGCAATGAGTACGTGGTGCGGGCCCGGCCCCTGCTGGCCAAGGGAACCAGCCATGCTCTGTTCCTGAACACGCGTGGGGCACAATTGAAACGGCAATCCGCGTGGAAAGTACTGCAAGAAGCTGCGCAGTGCGCGGGAATCAGTGCCAAGATTTCCCCGCACACGCTGCGGCATTCATTCGCCACGCATTTGCTTTCCGGCGGAGCTGATGTGCGAACCGTACAGGAATTACTAGGTCATTCTTCAGTAACTACGACGCAAATTTATACCCACGTTAGCGCGGATGACATGCGGGAAGTCTGGGCGCAATCGCACCCGCGGGCGTAGTTGCTGGGGGTGCACAAAAGGGGGAGTAAAAGTCGTGCAAAAGCGAACAAAAGGTTCGCCATGATTCGATAATTTCATCAAATTCGCTTGTGGAATTATACATTAAATAGGTTAGCCTTGGGTATTGAATTTCTGGGCAGTCTGTGTAAAGTTAACCTCATGCAATATTTATACCGGCGTGTTCAATCTGAAGTTTCGGATTATCGGCATACGATAAACCTGCGAGCAATTCTTATTTTTTCGGTTGCACTCTTTTCTGCTTTTGTTCTTGTAGCATGCAGTAATGAGAAACTTACCGATGATTCTTCTGTAGGTGGAGGTTCTGCTGCTGAAACAGAAGATCCTCGCATTGTGGCGCTTGATTGGCGGTACGAAGAAATCCTTCATGCGCTTGATCTGGAGCCAGTCGGAATTGTGGAGATCGGGCAATCAAGGGCACCGGCAACCCTGGAAGGTAAACTTGACGGCATTGAATCTGTTGGGCAAGCGAAACAACCAAACCTGGAAGTGATTCAATCGCTCGAACCAGACTTGATTTTGGCGAGCCCAACGCGTCATGCTGCGATAATGGATCAACTAGCTGAAATTGCACCTACAGAATCTTATTCAGACGATAGCTATGTCGAAGTTTTGGATGCAATGGACGAAATCGCAGCTAAATACGATCGCCAAGATAAGGCGCAAGAAGTGCGTAATCGTATTGAAACTAAAGTGGAAAAGGCTAGAGACGTAGTCCCGGACGGCGCTCGTTCTGCACTGATTGGCTGGACGAAGGACACCTTGTATACCTGGGTGGATCCTTCATTCCCGGCTTCGTTATTAACTGCTGCAGGCTACGAATACGGCTACCAGGGAGAAAAGAGTGCGATCGAATCAAAGACAGATGTAGCTGAGCTTACCGGTGATAAGTTGTCAACAATGGAGTTAGACACTCTGTTTCTTTATAACGATCAAGAAGCTTTCTACAACAGTCCATGGGCTGACGTTGTCGATGACGTGGTTGACGTTGAACAAGACACTTGGTCGCGCTCACGCGGACCGATAGCCGCCGAGGTTATGCTCGATGAAATTATCGACCACGCGCGACAGAAGTGAACGTAGAAACGAAAACTAAGATTAGCACCAACGTCCGTGTTAGGACGCGAACAAGACAAGTTCGCGCGACCTTAACAGTGGTCGGAGCGCTTATTAGCATTACAGTGATAGTTTGCTGGCGTATGCTGCAGGTTGAAGCTCCTCAAAATGCTGAATGGTTGCTCGCCGAAGTTGTCGCGGTGAACCGCGATCGCCTTATCGCTGCAGTTGTTGTCGGGATGTGCCTTGGGGTAGCGGGCGTTCTTCTACGGACAGCTACAAAAAATCCGCTAGCAGATCCGGATATCGTAGGTGTTAATTCTGGCGCGGCATTCGGAGCGGTAGCAGCAAGTGCTTTTTCAGGGAATTCGGGTAGTTTAACTCTGTTGCCTTGGGCATTACTCGGTGCCACGGTCGCGGGTGCGATTACGGTTTTTTTCGGGCTACGCGGTTCCGCTACCCAATCACAGCAAATATCTGTGCAGCGTATGGTTCTGTTGGGAATTGCGGTGAGCGCGTTATTTAGTGCTTTAACATCGGTTGCTTTGGTCCTTGATGAGGCACAGTTAGCCACTGTATTATCTTGGCTTTCCGGCAAACTTGCTGGCGTGAGGTTACCAGAAATCTGGCCTTCATTAATTTGCCTGATTATTTTTCTGCCATTGATGGTCATTGGCGGTAAACAGCTTGATACTTTGACTGCGGATGATCAAGTTGCTAGCTCATTTGGTGCAAAACCGGCGTTGTTGCGATTACTTGCGATCGTCGTTGCGGTTATTCTTATAGCTCCCTGTGTTGCTGCGACTGGACCGATTGGATTTTTAGGTCTTATGGCTGCTACGGCTGCTCACCGGGTTTGTGGTGTTAACCACCGGTGGGCGTTACCCGTGGCTGGTTTACTTGGTGCATTCGTGCTGTTGCTCGCAGATATTGTCGGTCAAGCGGTATGGGCTCCGGCTGAGACTCCCGTAGGAATCGTTACCGCCATTGCTGGTGTGCCTGTGCTGCTTTGGGGAATAAACCACATGTCTAAAAAATCTTAGGCCTACTGGTGGAGGATGAAATAATGGCCACCCAATCGACAACGCGGTTTATCGTTGCCTTTGCTATCGCGACTGCGGTTTTACTCTTGATGATTGTGCTTGCTCTTGGAATTGGAGCTGTAGCTGTACCTCCTAGTGAAGTCGTACTACGCCTGATGGAGGCTGACAACCTCATCTGGAAATTCCGCGTCCCGCGAGCGCTTGTTGGGGTGTTTGCGGGGGCCGGGATGGCGGTTTCTGGTTGCTTACTGCAGCTAGGGCTACGGAACCCACTTGCCGCCCCAGATACCGTAGGGATTACTGCAGGAGGAGGGCTTGCTGCGGTAGTCGCATTGCTTGGCGCAGGTGCATTGCCGGCACAAGCTCTCACCCCGGTCGCGCTAGTCGGAGCTTGTATAGGTGCAGGCTTAGTTTTAGTTGCTTCCGGAAAAGGCGTGAATAATCCGATTCGCTTGGCGTTAACTGGTGTTGCAGTTTCTGTAGGACTTGGGGCAGTCACGCAGTTGTTACTCGTTCGTACTGCACCCGAAGCAGGGGCCGCGATGGCGTGGCTGAAAGGCTCGTTGTATGCACGCTCGCTTTCGGATGCTGTTGTCGTCGGCCCGATTGTCGTTACCGTATTTTGCTTGAGCCTGATCATCGCGAAGCATTTTGATGTCTTGCTGCTTGATGACGCCACAATGAAGGGAATCGGAGCGATGCCGTTGCGCTGGCGGCTGCTCGCCATTGGTTGTGCGATCGTTAGCGGTGCGGCTGCCGTGGCGGCAGCTGGTGTACTCGCATTTGCGGGCTTGATCGTACCGCATTTAGCACGCCTATTGGTTGGTCCACAGTTACTACGGCAATTGCCGATGGCAACAGTCATAGGGAGTGCATTAGTTGTTGGTTCTGATGCGCTGGGACGGTGGATGTTTAGCCCGACTGAGATACCAGTTGGTGCGCTGATTGCGATAATAGGTGCACCGTACTTCGTATTCTTACTCATGCGAATTACATCAAAAGGTATCTGACCTGAGTAGGTACTATTTATGCAAATATACGATACATATCTTAGGGGTCCGAGATGAATACCGGAAATACTAACGCACTTACCGGACACAATATCGTCGCGGGGTATAGCGATGCGCCAGTCTTATCTGACGTCAGCGTGCATATTCCGAAAAACATGGTCACCGCAATAATAGGACCGAATGGCTCTGGTAAATCAACGTTATTGAAAGTGCTCGGACGTCAATTGTCGAGATCTTCAGGAGTAATTAAACTCGGAGACGTTAAGCTAGAAAATTTTTCCTCCCGCGATTTTGCGCGAATGGTTTCGTATCTGCCCCAACAGCCAACAGTACCTGAAGGACTTACAGTCCGTGACTTAATCAGCTTTGGAAGGTATCCCCATACAGGAATCTTTGCGAATTTATCGCACGAGGATTTTTTGGCAGTCGAAGACGCAGCTGAACAAACTGGAATCGCAGAGTTATTGGATCAAGATGCAACAAATTTGTCGGGTGGCCAACAGCAACGGGTATGGATCGCGATGGCGATCGCCCAACAAGCGTCGACGCTGTTACTGGATGAACCAACAACGTATCTTGATCCCGCATTCCAACTATCGACGCTTGATTTGGTCAAGAAGTTGCACCTTGATGGGCATACTGTAGTGATGGTCCTGCACGACATCACCCAAGCTGCACGATATGCGAATCATGTTATCGCGATGAAAGAGGGGATAGTGGTACGTGCCGGAAATACTGCAGATGTATTGACTAAAGAACTGGTACAAGAAGTTTTCGCGGTTAACTGTTTGTTGCTGGAAGATCCGGCGACTGGAAGGAAATTACCCGTTCCGTACAGTTTATGAGGCAAGGACTACTCTTGACTATTTTTGAAACTAGGTTATGCTTACCTTTAAGAAGTTTGGAGAGCGTCTAGTTAATGCGTAAATTGATATCAACAAACGTCTAATTGAATCGTTAGAGCGAGAAAAACTGGTAACACCAGCCTTGACTCCTGAGGAACGGTTAGAGATTAGTGGAATGCGCCCTTGGGATGTATTAAAGATGCTTAGGGGTAATTCCCGACTTAACGTTCCGACAAATAATATCCAACGTATGAAGCGTCCTGGGTTTAGTTCCGCTTCTTTTACTACCCCGCATTGACGGGCTGGGTGAGGTGGTACTAGATTTCTACTTCCTGCGGGGTGGCGTAGTCCAATGCTTCGTGAAGGCGCTTGGTGTTCCACCAGTGCACCCACCGCAAGGTCGCCAACTCAACTTCTCCCACTGACGTCCACGGGCCTTGGGGGTAGATGAGTTCAGCTTTGTAGAGTCCATTGACTGTCTCTGCCAATGCGTTGTCGTAGGAGTCGCCGACTGTTCCCACACTCGGGCGAATTCCAGACTCAGCTAAAGCCATTGAATATTTCAACGACACGTACTGACTGCCCCGATCACGATGGTGAATCAACTGGTTGCCATGGATTCTTCCGACAGTGGTTAAAGCGTGCTCTAAATCCTCCATCGGCAGCGCATCAGTACGCATCGTAGAGCGCGTGGCAACACCAACAATTTTCCGACTGAAGACATCAACTACAAATGCGGTGTAGGCGAATCCCGACAGAGTGCGAACATAGGTAATGTCGGCAACCCAAAGCCTGCCCGGTGCGTGTGTACGAGAGTTACGCTGCACCAGGTCCGGGGGATGATCCGGTGTCTTTGGGCTTACCGTTGTTACCGGGTGTCGTCCACGTCTGCGCCCGGAAACACCTGCTAGTTTCATCAACCGGGCAGTCTTATCGCGTCCGATATGAAAGCCTTCGCGGTTCATAGCGTGCCACATTTTTCGAATACCGTAGACCGAAAAATTCTCCGCGTGTACACGCCGAATCTCTGGAATGAGCAGGCTATCGCTTAACGCTCTCGCACTTGGGATACGTTGAGAGGCTTTCCAGTAGCCGCGTGAGGTGATAAATCCACGATCTGCTTTCGAAGGACGCGGCAGATGGCCCCGGGCCCCACACTGATCTTTATACGCGTCGATATAGGAGATCATGTGGTCGTGGGGTAGTCGCGTTCCGCTGCGGAAAAAGCCGAGGCAGTTTTGAGAAACCCGTTTGCTCGTTTCAGTTCACGGTTGTCTCGACGCAGACGCCCCAAGCTCTTCTTTCATTGTTTCGCTATCCGGCGTTGTGCGGCCATCTTGTGCTGAGGCGCTGTCGTGGTACCACGCCCGCAATGTGTGGCGTGATACGCCGAGGAGCTCGCCGACCTGTTCGTAGGCGCTGTAGTGAGCAGGACTCCAAGCGGACCATTTCAATGATCTGATGGACCGCCTTTTCCTTAAACTCGACGGAATACTTTTCTGGGCATAGTGCCTAATCCTTCCTTATCTGAGGTAGGAACTAAACCCAGGACGCTTCAATACACCACTCCACCGGATTTGACCTGATGTCGTCGCGATGGAACTGGAACCTAGAGCTTGTCGAACAGGTGTGGGTAGCGCTTCTTCATGGCTGCGCTTAGGGAGGGGTCAGTCAGCAGACAGGTCAGTTGGGTGAGGATGTCGTCCGGGTGAGCGCTGAGCGCATGGGTGAGGGCATCACCGATACTGTCGTCGAAGTTCTTCTTGAGATTGGTGATCGAGGCAACCATTTCACGACCTGCCGGCGTGAGAGCATGGAGCGTTGCCCGTTTATCTGTGGTGGACTGGGAGGTCATCGTCAGCCCTTTGGATGCGAGAGTGGTGAGCAGGCGACTGGGGCTGCCGGATTCGCAGACGAGATAATCGCCGACTTCTCGGGTGCTCATCGGGCCGTAGGCGCCGATGACTTCGATGGCTTCGGCTTGGGAATTGGTCAGGTCCAGCTGTGCAAAGAGCTTGTTGAGTTGTCGGTTTCCTTGCCGTTGGAGGGCGAGGATCAGGTAGCGGAACTCTTCAGGGCGGTCGGCAATGGTCTTGTTCATGAGGGGATGTCGTGTGGGGAGGAGTTGTTGAGGATCTGGGCGAGGCGGGTCAGGCGCTTGTGGGGGACGAGCGAGGCTTCGTGGTTACCGATGATAGCGGTGAGGACACCGTGCTGGTTGATGGTGTGGGCGACCGTCGTGCCGCGAGTATCTGGGATGAGGGTGAAGGTGGATTCTTCGGTGAGGCCCGGGATCTCGATATGAAACGTGATGACGTCAGGGGAGGGTTGCGTGTAGGTTAATTTTCCTTTCAGGAGGCTACGGACGGTCACGGGATGCGCACCGTCGGAATCTTCCGGTCCGATATTGCTGAAGGCAGGGTTCCATGTGGAGAGATTGCTGATGTCGAGCAGGATTTTTCTAATCATAGACGGATCATGCTCAAGAATAATAACCGCGGAATTCTGAGTTTTTAATGACATGGCATGAATGATAGGTAATCACCCAATAAAAAGGGAGTGGTTACTTCGTACGCTGGAATTATGTAACAAAATACCCCCAATGTCGGGTACTTTATCGTTCGTGTGGAGTGCATTTGCGGCCTGCAGTATAAATATCAATGACACAACATCGATGTTGTGTCACGGGTATTTCTCGAAAGGATCTCACCATGACCCGCATGCTGACCGACATTCCGCAGACCAACGACACCACGACCACCGCTCGCCTCGATGCAGAAACCCACCTGGCTCCCATTGAAGACATCGTCGCGGATATTGCCGCCGGTGACACCTCCGGCGCCGTCGACGCCTACGAACACGCGCTACACAACATTGATGCTGGTGATTCCCGAGGAGTCGCGCGCAAAGAGAAGATCTCTGGTGCCGTAGCCCAGCTCACCGACGCAGCACACGGGAGGCCGTAACTCATGATTCTTACGTTTGTTCAGCGTCACGCCAAGCTCGTGATTCTCCTGTGGGCAGTAGTGTTTGTCCTCAGCGCGGTCGGCGCATGGCATCTTAACGACGCCGTCAAAGCCGGCGGCTTTAATGACCAACACGGTCAATCGTTCGCCGGCCAAGACATCAACCGCGAGGCCTTCGGCGACGCCGACAATGAACTCTCCGTCGTGCTTACCTCCGACGAGACCGTCGATTCTTCAACACTGGACGCCGTGGAAACTGCCATCCACGAGCTGCCACACGTCGAGCATGTGACGGATGGACGACAAGTCGCGCAGCTCGGCTCTGACTCCGGGCAGACGCAGATCGTCCAAGTCGGCTTCGACGCCGACAACACGACGACGCAGAACATGGTGCCCACACTCCGTGACAAAGTCGCCGAGGCTGTCGACGGCACCGCGGTAGACAGTCATGTTACGGGCGCTGCGGCACTGGACTATGACCTGAATATTCAGTCCCAGCAAGATGCCCTGCACGCGGAAATGATCGCCTTCCCGCTGCTCATCCTCGTGCTGCTGTTCATTTACCGAGCCGTCGGTCCGACCGCGGTCACGCTGATCACGGCGGGCATCTGCCTGGCGGGAACACAAGGTGCCGGGACGGTCTTGGCACAGTTCATGGATGTGTCGAACATGTACGTCACGGGTGCATCATTGATCGGCTTGGCCGTGAGCGTGGACTATTGTCTCTTCCTCATTGCTCGTTACAAAGAGAACATCCACGCTGGGGTTGACAAACCGGAGGCATTGCGCCTGGCGACGCATACTGCGGGGCATGCCATCCGCTTTGGTGGCCTAAGCGTCATCGCCGCCTTGTGCGCCCTGTTTATCGCTCGGAATATGGTCTTTTCTTCTATTGCGTTGGCAGGGATCATTGTGACGACGATTGCGCTGCTTGCTCTGTCCACCCTGGTGCCGGCCATCATCACCGTGCTCGGTGACCGACTCTTCTTCGGCAAACTGCCGGGCTTCCACGACGCGCTGGTCATCGAGGAGGAAAAAGATTCACCGATGCTCCGCACTGCACTGGCCAAACCAGCCATCATGGCTCTCGCGGTCGTCGTGCCACTGCTCGTATGTGCCGCACCGTTGGCGGGAATTAAGCTGCAGGTCCCAGTCGCCAGCGCGTCGATCCTCCCAGAGGGCAAAGATTCCCGTGAGGGCATCGAAGCGATCCAGTCCGAACTCGATGCCCGCGCCTTGTTCCCCACGAGCGTGACCTTCGAAGGGGCACCGGGCGAATCAGCTGAAGACGTGCAGGCGAAAGCCACAGCATTCGCCGACCAACTTGGTGGCGTCAGCAACGTCGATCAGGTGCTTGTCCCAGGGACGCCAGAGGAAAAGTTCTCCCCCTACCCACTATCGGGATCGCAACAGTCAGTGAATTACTCTCGCGTGCTCGTCACCTCGACGGGACTGCCGGATTCTGATGACGCCCACGAGATGATCCGAGACATTAAAGATCTCACTGGCGACCAGGCTGATGTCTACGTCTCGGGAGCCACCGCCCAGGGGGATGATTTTGACCGCTTGGTCGAAAGCTCCATTCCCTGGATCATCGCAGCCGTGGTGCTCATCTCGTTGGCCCTGCTGGGCTGGGCATTCCACTCGTGGCGCCTGCCCGTCCTCGCGGTTGCCCTCAACGGACTGGTGGTCTCTGCGGCGATGGGATTGTTGTCCTTTATATGGAAAGCTGTGACGGGTGATTCCATCAACTCGGTCACCCCGATCGTTATCTTCGCCATCGTCTTTGGCCTGTCGATGGACTACATGGTCCTCATGGCCTCCCGCATGAAAGAAGAATTCGTTAACGGTGCGGGCCACAGTCGTGCCATTGCGTTGGGAATCGCCAAGACGTCACGGTTGGTGATCTTTGCGGCGATCATCATGATCGGAGTATTCCTCTCGTTCATGGTCGCGGAAATCAGCATTGTGCGCGAGGTCGGTCTGGGCTTGGCCATGGCCGTCGCGATGGACGCGCTGATCGTCCGTCCACTGCTGCTGCCGTCGATCTTGACGCTGATCGGGCCGAGTGTGTGGGGTGGTACCTCCACTACCACGACTGAGTTGGGAGGAGGTGAAGCCGATGACCCCCGACGTCCAGAGCCCACACCCGTGGCCGTCTGATGACGCGGACATCGTGAATGTCTACCCCGTGCAATTGGCCCATGACCCGCAGGGTGACTAGGTGCGCATAAGTGGGCACATCGACTGAGTACCCCGCAATAGGTGCTCTAAGGACACGAGATGTTATTTTGCCCGTAGTCTTAAAGAAGTAGGCTTTGGTTCGGAGGGTGTCAGGAAGTCTTCCGGTGGTGCATGCGCTACAACACGCGCAGGCGGCATTCCTGGTGCAATCTTGTGGCTCCTGATGTTTTTGAAGCCGAGACTTCAGCTACACTGGCTAAAGTCGCATAGTTAACCCCCCGACGTGTCCACATTCCGGGGGCGAGCCTTACAAAACAATTCTGCATTCGTATCACTCTGAGAATGAATGTAATACAAAGGCTAATTAATACAACGACCAAGGGTGGTACCACAGGAAAGTCTATTGTTTGTACAACTACGAAAAGGATAATGGCATATGGTTTCTGATGGAGCAATGACCTTGCGAGAAGAGCTAACACAGACTAGCCCGTTACAGGAAGCGCTGCAGTATAGCCAGAAAACCATTACCGAACGCGCATTTACACTGGAAGACGAGTGGAAACGCACGCCACCTGTGGAGGGTTTTTCCGAAGAGAATTTCTATTCGCGTGCAAATCTATTACTGGTGCGCGATGCTGGAATTTCTGAGCATGATCTTTTTCTCTATATCGCTGCGGGTGGTTTCCGAGCCCACAGTGATGCCTTCTGGTATTTCGGTTCTCATTTGGAAAAAGACCATCGTGTTGTGGTCGACTCTTTGCTCTGTTCACCGAGTCTAGAATCGATGCTTAATATCCACGTCGCCGTAAGATACTTGGACAAAGAGTTTATGCTGAATTTCATCGAGGCTATGTGGAACGGGGAACCCTTCGGTATGTAGAATTTTGAGCCAAGTCGTAGCCGGGTTGAGCAGTTATTAGCTCAAGGCCACAGCCTTGTCTATTGTGTTCGCTTGTCAAGCAGGTGGACTTTTTTAATAACAGCGTTGTAAGTTTGGTCTATCAACACAGAGACATGCTGCTGGCCGGGGCCGGTCGGTAAAGAAGAGCGGCTCTGGATTTAGTCTTGATGCAGGAAGGCGAGGACATGAGTGACGACGGGCTCTTTGAGGCGGAAACAACCGGCCTCACCGGCCGTGCAAAACGTGAATTCTCGCAACCGAAACCACTAGACAAACACGGTCCAGCCACGATCATCTCGATGTGTAATCAGAAGGGTGGCGTCGGCAAGACCACCACGACTATTAACTTGGGTGCCTGCATCGCAGAGCATGGGCGTAAAGTCCTGTTGGTTGACTTGGACCCGCAAGGCGCATTGTCGGCCGGCCTGGGAATTTCCCATGACCGCCTAGAAGACACCATCTATGACGTCATGCTGGACAATCACACCAGCATCCACTCCGCAATTCTGCAGACCGACACCGACAACCTTGATGTGGTTCCGGCGAATATCGACCTTTCGGCAGCAGAAATCCAGATGGTTAATGAGGTAGGCCGCGAGCACACCCTGGCGCGCGCCCTGCGTCCAGTGATGCGCGATTATGATTTCATCATCATCGATTGTCAGCCCTCACTAGGCTTGCTGACGGTCAATGCTCTGGCGTGCTCGCACGGCGTGATTATCCCGATGGAATGCGAATTTTTCTCCCTGCGCGGATTGGCGCTGCTGACCGATACCGTGGAAAAGGTCTCTGAGCGCATTAACTTTGACCTGGAAGTGCTGGGCATTTTGGTCACGATGTTCGACAGGCGCACCAAACACGCTCGAGAAGTCATGGATCGCGTGGTGGAAGTCTTCGACGATAAAGTCTTCGACACCGTCATTACCCGTACCGTGCGCTTCCCAGAAACGTCGGTGGCCGGTGAGCCGATCACGAGCTGGGCCCCAAGCTCGCAGGCAACCCAGCAATACCGCACATTGGCGCTCGAGGTCATGGAGCGCACCGCGAACGCGCAGGCATGACGCATATTCACGCTACACAGACTCGCACCGCACAGCACGAACAGGGCAAACCGGCAAACCCAGAACAACCAGAGATCACCGGCTTTCGCCTTGCCCTCGCCAACTTCGAAGGTCCGTTTGACCTGCTGTTGCAACTGATCCATTCCAAAAAGATGGACATCACGGATATTGCACTGCATGAGGTGACCGACGAATTCCTGGCCTACACGCGGTTTTTGGACCCCGAAGCAGACCTTGATGAGCGCACAGAATTTTTAGTGGTCGCTGCGACTTTGCTCGACCTGAAAGCAGCACGCCTCTTGCCCCGCGGGGAAGTTGATGACGAAGACGACCTCGCGCTACTCGAATCGCGAGACCTGCTGTTCGCGCGTTTGTTGCAATACCGGGCGTATAAACAGGTCGCGGAATTATTTGCTGAGTGGCAACGCAACGCGCAACAGCGCTACCCACGGGCGGTTGCTATCGAGCAGCGCTTCGCCGAGCTGCTACCGCCGCTCAACCTGGGCCATACTCCGGAGTCGTTCGCGGAACTCGCTGCGGGGGTGTTCCGCCCGAAACCACCTGAAGAGGTCGGCACGGATCACGTGCACCGCGTGGCCGTATCCGTCCCCGAACAAGCAGGTGTGATGCTTAATTCATTGAAACTGCTCGGAGCTAGTGAGTGGACAACGTTTGCTGCCTTAACCCGTGATTGCCCGGATACCATGCATATTGTCGGCCGGTTTCTCGCACTGCTGGAGCTATACAAGGCTCGTGCCGTGGATACGGAACAAGCAGAAGCGCTCGAAAAACTCTCGGTGTCCTGGACTGGTCTGGATGTCGACCCTGCGGTGGTCGGTGCTGCAAACTGGGAATAGTCGGTTCGGCAGCACAGGAAAACGTTCGCAAAGGAGAGTAATCAGCATGGAAGATGGTGCTGCTCGCCCGGCAGATCTGCCGTTGATTTCGCAGCTGCGGAGCCAGCTGGAATCGATTCTGTTGGTCATCGATACCCCAGCTACTGCCGCGCATCTGGCGCGCGCATTGGAAACAGATAAAGCTGAGGTTATTGCGCTGCTAGAAGAAATTCGTGACGAATTCGATAGCCGTGGGGCCGGCATGCAGCTACGCGAGACTGCAGAGGGTTGGCGGTTGTATACCCGCACCGCCAATGCTGGTCCTGTTGAACAGTTCTTGCTGGACGGTAGCCAAACTAAACTCTCTCGTGCCGCGCTGGAAACGCTCGCCGTGATTGCCTATCGACAGCCGGTAACGCGGGCACAAGTATCGGCAGTGCGTGGCGTCAACGTCGATGGCGTTATGCGCACGCTAGCGATTCGCGGTATGATTCGCGAGGTTGAGGCAAGTCAGCACCCCGAACTTGCGGAAGAGACCTCAAGCACAGCCCGTTTCTATGTAACAACCGAGTTGTTTTTGGAACAATTGGGCATCGATAGTCTTGCTGCACTGCCTGATCTTGCACCGTTGCTGCCAGAACTCGACAGCATCGACGACGAATTTTAGCCAAGCAGACAAGCAGACAAGGACAGTGATCATCATGACGCAAAACTCAGCGGACACACCGCGTAATGAACGAAAAGCCAGCGCCGAATCCGTCGCCAAGCAATTGGGTGCAGACTGGATCTTCGCTGATGAACCGACAGATACTGAGCATGCTGCGGGCGCGCAGGGTGTGCAAGATTCGCAGGAGGCTGCCAACCCGGCAGGAAACACCCGCGAAAGCGTGCGCTTGCAAAAGGTGCTGGCGCAAGCCGGAGTGGCATCGCGGCGGCACTCTGAAATTCTGATTCGCGACGGCCGCGTGCAGGTCAACGGTAAGACCATCACCAAGCAAGGCGTGAAGGTTGACCCGTCGACCGACACCATTCATGTCGATGGCGCACGGATTAATGTCGACGAAGACAAAGTCTATTACCTTCTGAACAAGCCACGCGGCGTGCAATCAACGATGTCCGATGACATGGGGCGGCGCTGCGTCGGCGATCTGGTCATCGGCAAGTTCGACGCCGGTGAACGCCTGTTCCACGTCGGCCGTCTGGATGCCGATACCGAAGGTTTGCTGCTGCTGACCAATGATGGCGAATTGGCGAACCGACTGATGCACCCGAAGTATGAGGTTTCGAAGACCTATCTAGCAGAGGTGCTCGGCGAAGCAGGCAAGAAGCTGGTTTCGACGCTGCAGGAAGGCGTGGAGCTGGAAGATGGTCCCGCGAAAGCTGATTTTGTGCGCGTCATCGACCGCAACCAGGGTTATTCGCTGATCCAGATCGAACTGCACGAAGGCCGCAAACACATCGTGCGCCGTATGCTGAAAGAAGCCGGTTACCCAGTCCAGCGTCTGGTGCGCACCAAGGTGCACACGGTGCAGTTGGGCGAACAAAAACCAGGTGTGCTGCGGGCGTTGAACTCGTCTGAGCTGACTTCGCTGTACAAAGCCGTGGGTATGTAGGAAAGCTTGCGATAATCGTGACCCAAAATAGAACAGATAGCAACGAAAATATGATCACTAATATGCCCGACGATGGCTTAATCGTCGCCGTCGATGGTCCGTCTGGCACCGGTAAATCTTCCACCTGCCGTGCCCTGGCGAAACGCCTCGACGCGAAGTACTTAGATACCGGTGCGATGTATCGCGTAGCCACCTTAGCCGTGCTGCGCGCGCAGGTTGATCCGCTTGATAGTTATGCGGTTATTGAAGCGACTCGCGACCTACCGATTGAGATCAGCGATGATCCCAATTCGACCGCCGTTTTGTTGGACGGCGAGGATGTCTCCGAGCCGATTCGCGGGCAAGCCGTGACGCGACACGTGTCTTCGGTTTCGGCGATCCCGGAAGTTCGGGAAAACCTCGTCCAGTTGCAGCGTGAACTTGCATTCGCAGCGCACCGCGTGATTGTGGAAGGCCGCGATATCGGCACCGTGGTGCTTGGCGACGCCCCGACCAAGGTGTTTTTGACGGCCTCTGCGGAAGTACGTGCGCAGCGTCGGCACACGCAAAACGAGGCCGCTGGTCGTGAATCAGATTTCGACGCTGTGCTTGCCGACGTTCAACGTCGTGACGCAGCTGATTCTGCGCGTGCTGCCTCGCCGCTGCGTCCGGCCGCGGATGCGATCATCGTGGATACCTCTGAACTCTCGCTTGAGCAGGTTCAGCAACGCATCATCGATATTATCCAGGGTGTGGACTTGACCGATTCGGGTAATCCGGATGATTTGGCAACGGAATACCGCGATTACACCGGCGACGATTTCGATGATGCAGAATTTTCCGCCGCGTTTTCCGGCGCCGATGATGCAGGCACCGGCGCTGGCGAACCAGACTGGGATGCACTGGAAGAAGAATTCCTGTCTACCCTGGGTGGCACCCAGGTAGAAGAAGCTCTGTGCACGGTAGCGATCGTCGGCCGCCCGAACGTCGGCAAGTCCTCGCTGACGAACCGTTTCTTGGGGCGCCGCGAAGCCGTCGTCGAAGATGTTCCGGGCGTTACCCGCGACCGCAACTCGTATCTTGCGGAATGGGCAAACCAACGTTTCTGGGTGCAAGACACCGGCGGCTGGGATTCCAACGTCAAAGGCCTGAACGCGCACATCGCGCGGCAGGCTGAAGTCGCCATGGATACCGCTGATGTGATCATCTTCGTCGTGGATACCCGCGTTGGTGCGACCGAGACCGATGTGGTGATGGCCCGGAAACTGCAGCGCTCGAACGTGCCGGTGCTGTTGGTGGCGAATAAATTCGACTCACCGCAGCAATACGCTGACCTGGCGATGTTCTACAGCCTCGGCTTGGGTGATCCATGGCCGGTCTCGGCGCTGCACGGCAACGGTGCTGCCGACGTGCTCGACGAGATGCTGCGGGTGTTCCCAGAAACCCCGCGCCAGACCTCGATTACCTCCGGCCCACGCAAAGTAGCCCTTGTGGGCAAGCCGAACGTCGGCAAGTCCTCGCTGCTGAATAAATTCGCCAATGAAGAACGCTCGGTGGTCGATAACGTCGCTGGTACCACTGTCGATCCCGTCGACTCGCTGGTGCAGCTGGATGAGCAGATGTGGCGGTTTATCGACACCGCCGGACTGCGCAAGAAAGTGAAAAACGCGCAGGGCCATGAGTATTATGCCTCCCTGCGCACCCGCGGGGTGATCGATGCTGCCGAGGTCTGCGTGCTGCTGGTGGATGCCTCCGAGCCAATTAGTGAACAAGATCAACGCGTTTTGGCAATGGTCCTGGAATCTGGCAAAGCCTTGGTGCTGGCGCTGAACAAGTGGGACTTGATGGAAGAAGAGCGCCGCTTTTTGCTGGAACGCGAAATGGACGAGCAGCTGCGCCACATC
Source organism: Corynebacterium drakensteinense (assembly GCF_041224285.1). NCBI lineage: Bacteria > Bacillati > Actinomycetota > Actinomycetes > Mycobacteriales > Corynebacteriaceae > Corynebacterium > Corynebacterium drakensteinense. The sequence continues at coordinate 103,640 of NZ_JAXOFP010000005.1, read as the reverse complement.
CCGTGGGCAACCCGGGTAAATATTTCGGCGAAAACCGGCCGCGCGCTCAACAAACTGGAGCCAGCCATGATCGCTGCCCTGGAAAGCTGGGACAAGCGCGTGACGACGGGCCAGCTCAACAACTGGATCCGCGAGGCGATCGCCGCCAACCCACCGCCGATGAAAAACAACCGCCTGCCGAAGGTGCTGTTCGCCACCCAAGCAGGCACCCAGCCGCCCACGATCGTGCTGTTTACCACCGGTTTCTTGGATGCCGGGTACCGCCGTTACCTGGAGCGCAAATTCCGCGAGCGTTTCGGCTTCCACGGCACGCCAGTGCGTATTGCCGTTCGTGTGCGCGAGCGCAAAACCAAGCGGAAATAACGCGGCAGTGGCTGCACGCCCGGGTGGAGCAGCACAGCTGCACTAACAGTGAGCGCAATTCTGGCGACAACAGCTTAGTCGCGCTCACTTGCGTCGCGCTCGTAGACAAAAGCCTCGGTGCGATAGGGAAGCGTGATGGTATCGGCGCGCGATTTCTCCCAGAAATCCAGCAGGTACCAGTCCAGGTTGCCCGTCATCCGGTTGCGGATGCGCTGGTTCGCGCGCTGCCAATAGCTGCGCGAATGCATCAACTCGTGCACTCCGGCGACAGTGAGTTCTTGGTGCATCGTGGTGCGCAGGGTATCTGCGAGCTTCCACGGTGCGGCGACCGTCGGGAAGAATCCGGCGGGCTGGATATCACCGGAATGCATGATGCGTGCCAGCCGCAAAATCTCGGGACGGGAAACATCCAAGGTATTCCACACCAGCAGCAACCGCCCACCCGGACGCACCACACGATCTGCTTCGCGGCTGGCAGCCGGTATATCAAACCAGTGCCAGGCCTGGGCGTAGCTCAAACAATCAACCGCATGGTCTGCCAGCCCGGTTGCCTCGGCGCTCGCTTGCCACGTCGATAAGTCTGTGCTGTCTGCGAGGAATCGGCACATGTCCGCGGAAGGATCGAAAGCGTAGACTTGGTGTCCGAGCCCAACGAGAGCCCTGCTCAATTGACCAGTTCCTGCGCCGCCGTCGACGACGGTGCCGGGGGTTCCATCGGGCGTGGCTAGGCGTGCCACTGCTGCGGGGTAGCCGGGGCGAATCGCGTCGTATGAGGCAGCAGAAAAAGCCCCACCGGCGGCGCGGCGTAAATCTGCGTTAGCGAAGGTGGGGTTCGTTTTCGCAGATGCCTTGAAAAACACAGGAGAAGTCATCGGTACACAAACTAATACACGCGATGCACAATCGCAGCACAGCGCGGAGTTGGACGTAACCCCGGCCGCGCAGCTTCCCGGCAATGAGGAACCACCAATACCGGCACCGAGCGAGCGGTTTTGGCTGCTCAAAACTATCTTTTTGTACCATCGGTTGACCATCCCGGCTGCGGTTGCCACGGTGATCATGTTTCTGTGCACCGGTCTTACTCCGGTGATCGTGGGCCGCGCGATTGATGATGCAGTCGCCAGCGGCGAGTTACCTGCGCTGCTGTGGTGGTTGGCGGTTCTGGCCGCGACCTTCGTGGTGCACGCGATGTGTGGTTGGTTTGGGCGCAAATACTTGGCTTTGGCGATGTTGCGCACAGGGCACTCGCTGCGTATGGCGGTTACCGATCGCATCGCGCATCCCCGTGGGCTGGGCGGGCAGCGTCGTACCGCGGGCGAATTATTATCCATCGCCTCGAGTGACACCCAGCGCATCGCCGATGCTGTGCTGATGGCCGTGTTCCCGTTCGCGGAGTTCGCCTCGATCATTTATGTCGGGGTGATGGTCACGGTGATCAACGTGCCGTTGGGTATCGCGGTGTTGGTTGGTGGGCCGATCATGGTGTGGATTTCGGTTTCTGCCTCTGGGCCGTTGCGGCGCCGTTCCGGTAACCGGCAGCATTGGCTTGCCCAGGCTGCAGCCACCGCGACCGATGTGGTGCACGGGCTGCGGGTGCTCAAAGGCATTGGTGCTGTCGATACGGTCTATATCCGCTATCAGAAAGTTTCTGACGACGCCTACGCCGCCACCGTGCGTGCTCACGGGGCGCGTTCGGTTTTGGATGCGATCACTGAAACCATTGGCTCGGTCTACATCATCGTCATCGGTATCGCCGCTGGTTGGTTGGCGCTTGACGACGTCATCAGCGTCGGTGAATTGATCACCGTGATCGGGCTGACGCAATTTATCATCACGCCGATGACGATGCTGGGCAAAAACATCGCCTCAAAGTGGGCGACTGCGCAAGGCTCCGCCAGCAGGATCTGCTCGGTGCTTGCTGCTCCCTATGCCCGGCCGGAATCGCACGCGGTAATTAACTGGGAGCTGTTCCCGGACACTGCGCGCCCGCGCCAGGCAGCCTTGAATGTGATTGAAGCTTCTGTTCCAGAAGGTCTTGAACTACTGCCGCGCGGAAAAGTGCTGGTTGCACCCCACGATGCGCAGCTGTTTAGTGGTTCGATCGCGGATAATATTGTGGAACCCAATGCGGATTCGCGCAGCCAACGCGTCGCCAAAGCCCTGGAGGTTGCTGCAGCCGACGATATTCCTGGTGGCACGCAACGACGAGTCGGCGACGAGGACGGCGATCTATCTGGTGGACAACGCCAGCGCGTTGCTTTGGCGCGAGCGATTGCGCGTGAGGCCGAGGTGTTGATTCTGGATAACCCCACCACGGCGGTCGATTCAGTCACCGAGCACACCATCGCCCAACGCGTGGCGCAAGCCCGGCGCGGGTTGACGACGGTGGTGTATAGCTCCTCGCCGGCGTGGCGCGATGTTGCTGATCATGTCGTCACCAGTGACAGCACAGGTGAGGAGGCATGATGAGTTCGCAACCACGAGACAGCGCACCGGACAGGGGCGCAGCGGACACGGCTGCGGCGAATCCAGCTCGGTTTCCGACGGCGTCGTTTTCTACCGTGCGCCGCATCGTCGCCACGCAGATTCGCCGTATCCCCGGAGCGCGTCGTGAGTTTTGGCTCGCGATGTTTTTGCTCACCACCGGTGCGTTTGCCAATGTGTTGGTGCCGCAGCAGTTGGGGCGCATCGTCGATGAGGTCGTTGCTGATGATGGCAGCATCACGATGATCGCGGTGTGGCTGGTGGTTTTGGCGCTGGCCTCGGCGGTGCTTTCTGCGGGCGGGCTCTACGTCATCGGTAAATTGATCGAGCGCGTGATTTCGAATCTTCGTGAAACCATGGTGGGTACTGCGCTGCGTTTGCCTGCCCATGAGGTGGAAGCTGCCGGTTCCGGGGATTTGGTCTCGCGGGCGACTGACGATGTCGCAGAGCTGTCGGCTGCGGTGAGTGAGACCGTGCCGGTGTTGTCGAAATCGGTGTTCATGGTGATTGCGACCGCGATCGCTTTATTGGCGATCGACTGGCAGTTTATCGCGGTCATCGTGGTGGTTACGCCGATCTATTGGCTGTCGGTGCGGCGTTATTTGCAGGTAGCTCCGGCCAGGTATGTCGCGCAACGAGAATCGATGGCGCAACGTGCCCGGCGCGTGTTGGAGGCTATTCATGGTGGACCGACGGTGCGCGCTTATGGCTGGGAAGAGGCGATGCACCAGCGCGTGCATGAGAGTTCTACCGATGCTGTGACCTATGGGTATTCTGCGCGGCGGACGATGATGACGCTGAGCCTGTGGGTGTGGCTGGCTGAGTTTTTACTGCTGTTCGGCGGCCTGCTGGTGGGCTTTTTTGTCGTCGACCGTGGGGTGTTGACCGTGGGTGCGGTGACCGCTGCGTTGTTGATGTTGATTCGCTTGCGTGGCCCGATCATGGCGTTGATGCGGGTGCTGGACACGGTACAAGCCGGGTATGCGTCGTTGAGCCGCATCGCGGGAGTGATTGCTCGTCCGCCGCGGCCGGTGCCGGATGCAGGCGCTGGGCCTGCGCGCGGTGAGGTCGTCGTCAAGAATGTGTCTTTCGGTTATTCCACGGGCGGCTATTCCACGGGCAACGCAGAGCCTGCGCAGTTGGCAGTCGACCAGGTGAGCCTCGATATCCCTGCTGGTGCGACGGTTGCTGTGGTCGGTGCTTCTGGTGCCGGGAAAACCACGTTGGCGGCGCTGGTGGCTGGCTTGCGGGTACCGGATTCGGGTGCGGTGCTTGTCGACGGCACCGAGGTTGCTGAGCTGTCTGACCGTGAGCGCGTGGGGCGTTTGGCGATGGTCTCGCAGGACGTCTACGTCTTTTCTGGTACGTTGCGCGATGATCTCACCTTGGCGCGTCCAGATGCCTCGGATGCCGAGCTGCTTGCGGCTCTGGAAACGGTTGAAGCCGGGTGGTTTGACGAGCTTGCCGACGGTTTGGATACCGAGGTCGGCGCTCGTGGGCAGCAGTTGGGTCCGGTAGAGGCTCAGCAGCTGGCGTTGGCGCGGGTGTTGTTGGCGGACCCGTCGTTGGTGATCATGGATGAGGCTACAGCCGAGGCCGGTTCGGTCGGTGCGGGAGAGCTTGAAGCTGGTGCTGCTGCGGTGACCGCGGGGCGCACGGCGATTATCGTGGCGCATCGGTTGGACCAGGCCGCGCAGGCTGATCGCGTCGTCGTGATGGATGGCGGCACAGTGATTGAACAAGGTGCGCATGACGAGTTGGTTGCTGCCGGTGGTCGCTATACTGAGCTGTGGCAAGCGTGGAGCGCTGGTCGTTAAGCCACACTTTGGTTTTTATGTCAAAGTGTATTTGGTTGGTATTGCAGGGTAAGAATTGCAAGGCAAGACAGGAAGAGCGATAGGGATGGCAGCTAAACCCCGGCGCGCACGCATACGCATCGTTGGAGCGTTAGGTGCGCTTGCGGTCTGTATGAGCGGCTGCAGCCTGGTGGGCTTTGGCGAATCCACGGAGCAGTCGGCAGCCGCCGGGCACGAGCACGCACATGCCTTGGGCCGCGAGATGTCGGCGTTCCCGCACCCGACGGGTGCGCCGGTTGCTGGTGCGCTGCCGGGGGAGACCACGCGCATCAACCTGCCGAGCGGGCGTAGCTATTTGGTGCACCTGCCGGAAAATTACGACCCCAACCAGTCGTGGCCGCTGATTCTGACTTTCCATGGGTGGGGGCAAAACGGGCAGGCCATGGCAACCTCCACGCATTTTGATGCCGCACAGGCGATCTCTATCTACCCTGACGGTGCGCCGAGTCGGCCGCCGAATGCAGATAAAAAGTCCTGGGCGCCTGCGCCGTATGCGACTGCGAGTGGGGAAGAAGACCTGCAGTTTGTCGACGAAATCGTGAATTCTGCGCGGCGCACCTGGGCGATCGATGATAGCCAGCTGTATGCCGTTGGGTTTTCGAATGGTGGTGGCTTCGCGCAATATCTCGCCTGCCAGCGCCCTGCGCAGTTCACGGCTATCGCTACCGTGTCGGCGGCTTATTACTCCAAGGTCGTTGAAGGGTGCGATCCTGGCACCGTCGGACATCTCGATATTCATGGCACGGATGATCAAGTGGTCAGCTATAACGGTGGCACCCGGCATGACACGAAGTTCCTGTCGGTGCCAGAAATTTTGGACGTGGCAGCCCAACGTAATCACTGTCGGGGCGGCGTGGAACGCCAGCAATTGATCGGCGATGCAGAGCGCACCACCTACCGCGAGTGCGCGGCGCCTGTGGACCATATCCGGATCGACGGCGGCCGACATATCTGGCCTGGCTATAGCGGAAACCGCACGGATGCGATGCCAGAGAATTTCGCGACCGATAAAATTTTGGACTTCTTCCGCATCCCGGGCCGTCCCGGATCCTAGAAACCGTAATCGCTGGGGTTGGTGCATATTCAGCACAGTAGATCTTGTAGAGCAGTAGATCTTGTAGAGCAGACAGTCAGTAGACTGGGTATTTATTATTTCACGACCGAAAGGGTGTTGGACGAGCGTGGCAAAATTTGACTGGTTCTGGAACGCGCTGGGCGCAAAATCGGCGAAACACGAAAAGCAGTCCCGAAAAATCGTTGACCAGGCCCAGCAGCAGGCAGCTGATTTGGAGGCCTTGAGCGATGCTGAACTTGCTGAGCGAGCTCGTGCCACCATAGATGCCAAAGGTGAAATTGCTGATAAGTCGACGTTTTTAGCAGTATTGGCGACTGCAAGTTCACGGCATTTGGGACTGCGTCCGTTCGATGTGCAATCTCAAGCGGTCTTGCGCTTGCTCACCGGCGATGTCATCCACATGGCTACTGGTGAAGGCAAGACCTTGGTCGGCGCAATGGCCGCGACGGGGTTAGCACTCAGCGGTAAGCGTGTGCACGTCGTGACGGTGAATGATTATTTGGCACGCCGCGATGCCGAGTGGATGCGTCCGCTAGTAGAAAGCTTCGGGTTGGTTGTTGCCGCGGTGACAGAATCTATGACGGCTGAGCAGCGTCGACAAGCATATGGCGCTGATGTGGTTTATGCCCCGGTCAAAGAGCTTGGCTTTGATGTGCTGCGAGATAACCAAATTAGCTCTCGTGATCAGGCTGTATTCCAACAGGCAGAGGTCGCTTTGGTTGACGAGGCCGATTCCGTGCTTGTCGACGAAGCGCTCGTGCCGCTCGTGCTTGCCGGCACGCGTCCGGATCAAGCCACCGATCCTCGTGTGACCTCGGTGGTCGCGCAACTGCAGGCCGAACGCGATTACACCATCGATGCGGATGGGCGGAACGTCTTCCTCACTGATGAGGGTGCAGCGCGGGTAGAGCGATACCTCGGCATCGAGTCGTTGTATAGCGACGAACACATTGGCACCACGCTCGTGCGGGTTAACCTTGCGCTGCACGCGAAAGCGCTGTTGATTCGCGACATTCACTATCTGGTACACGATGGTGAGATTAAGCTGATTGACACTTCGAAAGGCCGCATCGCAGACCTGCAACGTTGGCCCGACGGGCTGCAGGCAGCGGTGGAAGAAAAAGAAGGCTTGAAGGTTACCGAGGGTGGCCGCATCCTAGACACTCTGACCATCCAGGAGCTGATGCGTCGCTACCCGCAACTGTGTGGGATGACTGGCACCGCGGTAGAAGCCACCGACCAGCTGCGTGAGTTCTATGGGCTGTATGTTTCAGAGATCGCACCCAATAAGCCGGTGCAGCGTTTCGACGAGGCCGACCACATCTATGCCACGATCGCGGAGAAAAATCAGGCGTTGGTTGAAGAAATTGCATTGTTGCACGCGCAGAACCAGCCGGTGCTGATCGGCACGCAAGACGTGGCGGAATCGGAGAGCCTGGAAGAAGCATTAGCGCAGCGAGGGATCCACGCGCGAGTGTTGAACGCGAAAAATGACGCCGAGGAAGCAGCCATCGTCGCCGAAGCTGGTATGCCAGGTCGCGTGACTGTATCGACGCAAATGGCTGGTCGCGGTACCGATATCAAACTGGGTGGTACTGATGGCGAGTATTACGACGAGGTGAAGCAAGCAGGTGGCTTAGCCGTATTGGGAACCACCCGGCATCGCAGCTCGCGGCTGGATAACCAGCTGCGTGGACGTGCAGGTCGACAGGGGGATCCCGGCTTGAGCCTGTTTTTCGTGTCTTTGGAAGATGATGTGGTGGTTACTGGCGGGGCAGGCGAATCGGTTGAAGCCCAGCCGGATGAGCATGGTCGGATTGATTCGCCACGGATCGTGGATTTCATCGCTCACTGCCAGCGGGTGACTGAAGCTCAGCTGCTGGAGATCCATAGCCAGACTTGGAAGTACAACAAATTGTTGGCGGATCAACGCGAGATCATCGACGAACGCCGCACCACATTGTTGGATACGGCCAGAGCCTGGGAAGAACTAGCAGAGTATGAGCCAGAGCGCGCTGAGCAGCTACGACAGGCAGGTATTGACCATGAGGTTTTAGTCGCTGCCAGCAAAGAAATCATGCTCTATCACCTGGATTTAGCATGGGCGGATCACCTCGAGCACATGGACGATGTTCGTGAATCAATCCATTTGCGTGCGATTGCCCGAGAGACACCGGTTGATGAATATCACCGAATTGCCGTGCGGGAGTTCAAAGAAATCGTGCGTCGGGGAGTCGAAGCTGCACGCACGAGTTTCTGTGAGGTCACCATCGATAGTGAGGGGGCCCATCTTGCCGACGATGGCCTGGCTCGACCGTCGGCGACGTGGACATACATGGTCTCTGATAACCCGTTGGCGGGATCTGGTAATTCCGCACTATCAGGCATTGGCAATTTATTCCGTTAAATCGCATAATCACATTCATGGCATTTTGCTTGTTTTTCGAAGCACAGATTCACGCATCGACTCTCGTCGCTCCGCGTTAGGCGCTATGATGGATTAATAACGACAATATTTCCGAGGATGCGGAGGAAAGATCATGAGCGAAAACACCGGTACTCCGGAGCAACAAGCGGAGACGACCTCAGTCTTCCGTGCGGATTTAATTAAAGAGATGGAATCCAATGCCGGTTCCGCTTCCGTAGCAGAAAACACTGACAATCTCGCCGAAGGCGTGGCGTTGCTGGTGGTTAAGCGTGGCCCAAATGCGGGTGCACGGTTCTTGCTTGATCAAGAAACCACGACTGCTGGTCGCCACCCAGAAGCGGACATTTTCTTGGATGATGTCACAGTGTCACGTCGCCATGCAGAATTCCGTTTGAACAACGGTGAATTCGAAGTAGTCGACGTCGGATCGTTAAACGGCACTTATGTTAACCGTGAGCCACGCAATTCGCAGGTGCTTTCGGTTGGTGATGAGATTCAAATTGGTAAGTTCCGCTTGGTCTTTTTAGCTGACCAGAAGAAATAGCTGACACCAGGAAATAAAGGTAGTTGTGAGCCCAGCATCTCAAGCAGCATCGCAGCCTGCGCCGCGGCCAGGTAGTGCGCACAAGACACGTAAGGCGAAGTCCATTGGTGTGGTCTTGGAATCTTTGCGTGCCGAATTCCCGGATATCACAGTCTCAAAGATCAGATTCTTGGAATCTGAAGGCTTGATCTCTCCACAGCGTACGAAATCTGGTTACCGGCGCTTTACCGACGAAGATATCGCGCGCCTGCGCTATATCTTGGTCACCCAACGCGATCACTATTTGCCGTTGAAAGTGATCCGTGAGCAGCTTGAGGCCATGGATTCCGGGCAGGTCACGGCGTTATTGGGGACCAACACCACCCAACAGATCGTTTCTGCCGATTCTTTTCGTGCCAGTGGGCCGCGTAGCTTCACTGACACCGATGTTGCCAGCCAAGCTGGCGTGGAGATCGAATTCGTTACTGAATTGGTTGGTGCTGGGCTGATTCGTCCGGATGCGGCAGGCTTTTTTGCGGCCGATGACATCAGCATCGTGACAACAGCGTGGTCGCTACAGCAATTAGGCTTTGACATTCGATTGCTGAAGTCCCTGCGCAACGGCGCGCGCCGTCAAGCAGATCTGGTGAACCAAGTCGCGGGGCCGCTCGCGCACGGGAAATCCGATAATGCGCAGCAGCAAGCTGAAGAACTATCGCAGCAAATTTCTGCTTTGGTGGTTTCGTTGCACACAAGCTTGCTGAAAAACACCTTGCGGGAGGAATTCGAATCCTAGATTTTGGATCCTAGTATTTGGGTCCTAGTATTCGGCTAGTGTGCACTGCATAGCCCCAACCGGCACCGTGATCACTGCGGTGTCGGTTTTCTTGTGGGCCGATGGTACTTGTGGTCCAGTCTAGATGGTGCGTGTGGCGCCGTGAGGTTCATGTGACAGGAAAACCCTAAAGTTTTAAGTGAGACTTTAGGGCGTGTCGCACCGATACGTCTTGACGGGGCAATAGGATTGACCTTAAATAACTTTAAGGATTCCAAACTTCCATCGGAGTAATTACGTGACTATCAACTCAAACCGTTCCTATGACGCGGACGCACCGTACGTCCAGGAGTCCCTGTTTGACCTCGGTCCAGACGAGCAGCTTGGCTATCGCGTTCCCATCGCGTGCCAAGTCGCGGGAATCACCTACCGCCAGCTCGATTACTGGGCGCGCACCAACTTGGTCAAGCCGTCTATTCGTAACGCCCGTGGGTCCGGTTCGCAGCGCCTCTACTCTTTCAAAGACGTGCTGGTGCTGAAAATCGTCAAGCGCCTGCTGGATACTGGAATTTCCCTGCAAAACATCCGCCTGGCGGTGGAATCGCTGCGCGAGCGCGGAGTTAACGACATCGCCGAGATCACCCTGGTCTCTGATGGCACTTCGGTGTACGAATGCCACAACAATGAGCAGGTCATCGACCTGCTTTCCGGTGGGCAAGGCGTGTTCGGTGTGGCTATCCCAGGAATCATGAAAGAACTCAGTGGGACGATCAGCTCGTTCCCCGCAGAACGTGTGGACCCGGATCTTGCCGACGATACCGAGACCAACACCGGCCTCGACGAGCTGGCAGCTTTGCGGCAACGTAAAACGCACTCTGCGTAACAGCCCCAGACTACGCCCCGGAAGACCACGCTCCCGGAAAAGCTGTTGATCTAGGTTCTGGTCTAGATGCCGACAGCGCGCCGCAGTGACTGATCCAACTCTGCGGCGTTATTTGCTACCTGCACGTCGGTCGCGACCTCACGCAGCGCGGCATCTGGCTCACCTGCACCGACATGGATTACGGCCAACTGCGCATTTTCGCCCAAGGCAGCCCGGAATTGGTCGGAAAAATCTGCATAAGCATCGGCAGTTCCAGAGGTAATAAGCACGATGCGCGCTGGGGTAGAAGCACCAGGTTCTGTTGCAGCTGGTTGTGTAGCAGCATAGTCACTGATCGCGTGAGCGGCCGCTAACAAGGCTTCGTTGGTTTGCGGCACACCACCGGTGCCTAATAGCTGCACCGAACGTGCAGTCTCGGCGCCATCACTGAACCAAATATTACGACGCCATCCCTGCTGCACACCGGGGTTGAGCGGGGAAGAATAATTCCATAATGCTGCGGAATGACCAGCCTCGCTCAACGCTGGAGCAGCTGCTGCAATAGCATCGGCAGCTGCCTGGAAACGAGTCGGACCTGCTTGGTCCTCGGCAAAACCAGAGCCCATGTTTTCTGAGGTATCCAGCAAGAACAGGGTATCGGTGGCGTGCAGGCCAGCTGCCTGCTCGCCTGTGTTTTCTGTTCGATCAGCTCCGTCGGTTCCCGCGGCAGTCAGGGTGCCGAAATCCTTCGTAGTACGCGTAAGGTATGATTCCCAGACCGCACCAGCATCCAAGCGCTGGTTCATCTCTTCGGACTCCACCTGGCCTTGAGCCTGCGGATCGGATTCAAAACCGTGATATTGCTCGGCCAGATCTTCCACGAAGGTGTGCGCCGCGCGGGTTTGTTCTTCGTCAATCTCGCCGGTCTGGTTCAGCACCACCGCGGCGTATTCCACATAGGCACCCTCTAGGGAACGGAACGAGCCTTCGCCTTGCGAGCTCATGGCTTGCACAGCGGCCGTCGGGCCTGCGGCATCTGCGAGTGCCGTGTTCTCATCACGCAGCAGCAAATCAGCTCCGGCGGTGGCATCGTCGGCAAGCGCGGTGGCGACCACAGCAGATGCTGGAGAATCTCCCGGATAAGCTACGGCATCAGCGGGCAGATCGGTGCTGACCTCGGCGTCGGTGGCAGCGTTCGGATCATAAATACCAGCTGCCTGTCCAGCCACCCGTGGGTATTCCGAACCTGCTGCGGCAGGGGAGCGATCAGCAGCGTCGATGATGTGTTCCAGCAGCGGCGTATCGGCATCGATATACACCGCTGCCTGCGCGATATCGTCAACGACCGTGGCCTGCACACAATGATCTCGCACCACCGGCGAACCAGCGTTCCAGGATGCCAGCAGTGACTGCGTCAACGTCGGATCGCCGCTGGCAACCGGCAGCTGCAGATCGCCTTCGATGCAGCTGTGTTCATCGGTGCCGTCGGCGGAAGAATCAGAATCAGCAGATCCGCTTCCCAGCACCAACCATGCGATCAGGGCAATGATCGCTACGATAATCGCGATGACCGTGGCGATGAACCCGCCGGAAAACTGTGTCTTTTGCTCAGGTGTGTAGTGACGCCCCATAGCCATCTAGTCTAGCCCGCTGCACGTCGTCGACAATATTTATCAGCCTGTGTCGGATCGGCTCTGCACGCTCAGCGAGCGCGCGCTGGCGACGGACATAGTCGTTTTTTCCTGCGGTAGTTTCGATGGCAACCACACCGAGCCCCCAATCACGACAATCATACGGTGACGCCTCCATGTCGAGCTCTCGAGCGGCAATGGCCAGATCGAAGCACTCGTGCAGCAACTCCCCGGGCACCAGCGGGCCCAATTTCCACGCCCACTTATACAAATCCATCGTGACGTGCACACAGCCGCCTTGGTCGCACTCGGGCTGATCTTCCCGACGCAACACCGTGAGATTCAGCGGCCGAGCCGGGGGAGTGAAAAAGCGGTAGGCGTCGTAGTGACTGCACCGCAGATTATGCTTTTCGACGACCTCATTGGTGCGAGCCTGCCCCAAGCGCAGGGGGAGATCGTGGCGCGGGTTGTCTGTGCGGTAGACCATCGCCCACTCATGCAAGCCGAAACAATCGAAGCGGGCTGGCCGCGCGGCGGTGCGGGAAAGCAAGTTGCCGATATAGTCGATGGCAGATCCTCGGCGTTGCCAGAAAGCGGCGAGGTCCAATTCCACGCCGCGAGCAGTGCGGTGATAGTCGCGCCACTGCGCATGCGGTGGATCGCCTGCTAAGGCCGTGCCGAAACCGGGGTGCCAGCTTTTTAGGTGCGTTGGCCGTACCGGGTAATACTCGAACAAGAAATCATAAATCGGGTGTTTTGTTCCCGGGTTACGGTAGCGCTCAAGGCGTTGCTCGGCACGCTGCAGGTGCGCCTGGGATCGCTCGGTCCATTCTTGTTCGGTATAAATCATGGCGCATTCAGTTTAACGACTGCGCTTGCGCACGTTGGGCTTGGAACCCCACGGACTGTTTTTCTTGCCGCGTGATTTCTGCGCACTTCCTGCACCGGCGGAGTTTTTCTTGCCGCGTTGCCGGGAATTGTTGTTCCTGCGTGGTGTGCGTGTGCCGCTGCCTTCGCGGGAGCCGCCTCCTTGAGAGCCTTTCCGGGAGCCATTGCCGCCACGCGAACCAGAGGAGCGCCCACCGGCTGTGGGTTTTGGTGGCAGCGCGGTCCCGGATGGCTCGCGGGCCCCGGTGAGCTCGCACAATTCCTGCGGCATGTCTGGGCCTGGCGCATTAATGGTGCGCGCGTCCACACCTGCTTTTTTGACCAGGGCTTTTACGGTCTTTTCTTGATCTGCAAGTACGAGCGTGACGACGGTTCCGCGCGCCCCGGCGCGGGCAGTGCGCCCGGCGCGGTGCAGATATGCTTTATGTTCTGCTGGGGGGTCGATGTGTACCACGAGGCTGACATCACTGATATCGATACCGCGGGCGGCGATGTCTGTCGCCACCAACACCGGAATGCTGCCGTCGCTAAAGCCGTCGATTGCTTGGGTGCGCGCACCTTGCGATTTGTCCCCGTGCAAGCCCAGAGCATTGACGCCAATGCGGCGGAGTTTTTTCACCTGCCGGTCGACGCCGTGCTTGGTGCGCATAAACATGATCGTTTTTCCCTGGCGCGCAGCGATCTTTTCGACGAGCTCGTTACGGTTTTCGCGTGATCCCACGTGCGCGATGACGTGTTCCATGGTCTCCACCGCGCTGTGTGCCGGGGCGGTTTCATGAGTGCGTGGATCGTGTAAAAACTTGTCGACGACGGCCTGGACCTGGTTATCCAAAGTTGCTGAAAACAGTAGGTGTTGGCAGTCGCTGGGCAACTTGTTCCAGAGCTTGGTTACCTGCGGCAAAAATCCCATGTCGGCCATCTGGTCGGCCTCATCGAGCGTGGCGATGGCAACCTGATCTAGGTGGATTTTTTTCTGGTTCAGCAGATCTTGCAGTCGGCCTGGGGTAGCAACCAGCAGGTCGACGGGCGCTGCGAGGCGGCGGATTTGGGGATTGATGTTGACGCCACCGACGACGCTGAACACGCGCAGACCCAGCGAGGCAGCAGGATCTTCCAGCCGTACCGAGATTTGCATCGCCAGCTCGCGGGTGGGCGCGAGGATTACTGCCCGCGGGTGGCCGGGGCGCGATACCCCGGACGTCGCCAAGCGGTGCAGGATGGGCAGCCCGAAGCTGAAGGTCTTGCCGGAGCCAGTAGGGCCTTTGCCCAGCACGTCGCGGCCGGACAAAACGTCGGGGATCGTCAGCGCCTGGATGGGGAAGGCGGTGGTGATGCCTTCGCGGCGGAGGAAGTGCACGATGGGCCGGGCGAGGCCAAGCTCAGCAAAGGAGGTTTCAGCGGCGGTGTTGCCGGCAGCTGCAGACGTCACAGGGGTGGACGTTGCTGGGTTGGACGTCGCAGGGGCAGAAGAAGATTGGGGGCCAGAGTGGTTGGCGCCAGAGTGAGTTGTCATCAGGGCTTAGTCTATCGCGGTCTGTGCAGCAGACGAACACGCAGCGTGGGTGATCCCGGGCAAGGTTGCAAACCGCGCAGCAAAACCAGGTGTGAACTGCAGCTCTGTGCCATACCTTACAGTCAAAACCTATTCAGACGATAGGCAAAGCGTTGTAGCGTGAAAGTGTAGGCATGCCCGCCAGTTGATGAGTAAAGGAAAACTACTGTGGCCGAGCACTTTCTCCCCAGAGTAAAGGTTCAGACCCCGGAAGGCGATATGATTCCTGACGTCGCCACCCCGGAACAATCCCAGAAAAAGCGTGATGTCCGCTTCGTATTGCAGCCGGTGTGGTTTCTGCTCGCGGTGGCGGCTCTCGTCGGTGTTCTGCTGTTGCCTATCGATTCGTTGGCGTGGGAGGGGCAGGTCGCGCTCGCGATTTTGGCCTTCGCTGTCATCATGTGGGTGACCGAAGCGGTGTCTTATCCCGTCAGTGCGTTTTTGATCATCAGTTTGATCGCGCTGATTTTGGGCTTGTCGCCGGACCCCGAAACCGGCGAGATCGTTGGTACTTCGTCCGCACTGGGCACAGCCCTGCAAGGCTTTTCCACGTCGGCGTTGGCGCTGGTCGCGGCCGCGTTGCTGTTGGCTGGTGCGATGCAATCGACGGGGCTGCACGAACGCCTCGCGCTATTGGTGATGAAGCTCGCCGGCGATAAAACCTCGAATATTCTGATTGGTGCGATCGCGATCGCGACGTTGTTGGCGTTTTTCGTGCCTTCGGCGACTGCCCGTGCCGGTGCCGTCGTGCCGATTTTGTTGGGCATGGTCGCGGCCTTTGGCTTGTCGACGAACTCCAAGCTGGCATCGTTGCTGGTCATCACCGCAGTGCAGGCTGTGTCGATCTGGAACGTCGGTATCCAGACCGCGGCTGCACAAAACTTCGTCGCGCTGAACTTCATCCAGGAAGAATTCGGTGAAACCATTTCTTGGGGCCAGTGGTTTATCTGGGCAGCGCCGTGGTCCGTGCTGATGTCGATCGCGCTGTTTTTCATCATGCGCGCGACCATCAAACCAGAAGCTGACTCGATTTCCGGTGGTCGTGAGCTCATCGAACAGAAGCTCGCAGAACTTGGACCCATGTCCAGCCGGGAAAAGCGCCTGGTTGCGGTCGCGGTCTTGCTTCTGTTCGTCTGGGCCACCGGCGATATTTTGCACCCGGTATCGGCTCCCGTCGCCACTGTGGTTGCAGTGAGCTACATGCTGTTGCCGAAAATTGGTGTCTTTGACTGGAAGACCGCCCAGGATTTGGTCTCCTGGGGTACGTTGATCGTCTTCGCAGTCGGCATTTCTCTGGGAACGTTCTTGCTGAACACGGGTGCAGCAAGCTGGTTATCAGAACAGACCTTCGGTGCCCTTGGTTTGGAATCGATGCCGTTGCTCGCAACGATCGCGCTGGTCTCGCTGTTTAATATCCTGATTCACCTGGGCTTTGCTTCGGCAACCTCGTTGGCATCGGCGTTGATCCCGGTCTTTATTGCCTTGTCGACGACGGTTGCGGCTGCCGACGTTTCCATCGGATTTGTGGTCATCCAGCAATTCGTGATCTGTTTCGGATTCTTGCTGCCGGTCTCTGCACCGCAAAACATGCTCGCCTATGGAACGGGCGCGTTCACCCGCGGGGAATTCCTGAAGACGGGTATTCCGCTCACGATCGTCGCATACCTGCTGGTGCTGCTGTTTTCTGCTACCTACTGGAAGTGGATGGGGCTGGTTTAATCTCGCCTGGCTGGCTGCGCTGCTAGCGATTGGTTGCTAGCAGCGTTCTAGTTGCAGTGTCCGATTTGCAGCGGCGACGGACGAGCAGTGGCGCTTAGCGTTGCTGCTCGGTTTTGTCTCCGGTCCAATCCAAGTGGAAGCTGCCTTCGGCATCGACCCGGCGATAGGTGTGGGCACCGAAATAATCGCGTTGCGCTTGCACCATCGCCGCCGGCAGGCGCTTCGAGCACAGCGAATCGTAGTAGGAGAGTGAAGAACTGAATACAGGAGCCGCCAGGCCCAAGCGGATTGCAGATGCTGCCACAGTGCGCCAGGAATCCAGCAATCCAGACAATTCCCCGGTGAAATACGAATCCAGCAACAACGACGGCAGTTCTGGCAGCTGCTCATAAGCGTTATCGATGCGATCCAAGAACGCTGCTTGGATGATGCAGCCGCCCCGCCATACCGCTGCGAGATCGCGCGGGTTGATATTCCATTCGTATTCCGCAGAGCCAGCCGCGATGAGGTCGAATCCTTGGGCGTATGCCACTAACTTGGAGGCATACAAAGCACGGCGGACGTGCTCAATGAATTCTTCGACACTGATGCCGAGCGCAGCGAAATCTGCCAAGTTTCCGGTGGGGAAGTTCTCGACTGCTTCGGCTCGTAGTTCGCTCGACGACGACAGCGCGCGGGCAAAGACTGCCTCACCAATTGCGGTGGCGGGAATGCCCAAATCCAGCGCCTCTTTCGCCGTCCAACGACCAGTACCTTTTTGGCCGGCAGCGTCCTGGATGACGTCGATCATCGGGGCACCGGTGTGCGGATCGGTGGTCTCCAGGATGTCCGCGGTGATCCCAATCAGGTAAGAATCAAGGTCACCGTCGTTCCATTCACGGAAAATCTCTGCGATTCGTGACGGCTCCAGCCCGGCACCGTGACGCAGCAGGTGATAAGCCTCGCCGATTAACTGCATATCGGCGTATTCGATGCCGTTGTGCACCATTTTCACGAAGTGACCAGCACCGTTGGGGCCGATGTAGCGCACACATGGGGTGCCGTCGACACGCGCGGCGATCGATTCCAACAGCGGGCGGATGAATTCCCAGGATTCTTGCGGGCCACCCGGCATGATCGAAGGCCCATGCAACGCGCCTTCTTCGCCTCCGGAAATACCGGCGCCAACGAACAAACGGCCGGTGGTGGCGACGGCGCGCTCACGGCGCACAGTGTCGGTATATAGCGAGTTGCCGCCGTCGATAAGAATATCGCCTTCGTCGAAGGCCTGGACGAGATCATCAATCGCAGTATCCGTGGTGGTTCCCGCAGGAACCATCAGCAACGCCCGGCGCGGTGTCGTCAAATTTGCAGCGAGTTCATCTAGGTCATGGCAGGCAACGAATTCTCCTTCGTCGCTGTGATTAGCGATCAAGTTGCTGACGTTGTCTGCTTTGCGGTCATAGAGCGCGACGCGGTAACCGTTGCGCGCAAAATTGCGGGCTAGGTTCGAACCCATCACGCCGACGCCGACGACGGCGATATCTGCTAGCTGCTGCGAAGATTGCTGCTTGTTCATGGCAGTTAATTCTACATTCTGCTGTGCGCAGCGCGGTGCACAGACGCTAGCCGGAGTCCGGCCTGCGTCTGGCAGGCGTCTGGCCGGAAATCTGCATGAGCTGACGCGGGTGTGTTCGAGTTAACACCGGGATTCTGGGTGGTGCGCTAGAGTTGTCTCATGGGATATTTGGACGCAGTGACAACAGCCGCCTCACGAGCATTGCACCAAGACGAACTAGACGAACTCAACAGTGCTGAGCTGGGCTTGGATAGTTTGCTCGGGGTGGTTTATTCGCACGCGGAACCACGCGAGGTACGTGCGTATCTCGAGGTGAACTCAACCCACCTGCAGTACGCCGGAAGCGTTAACGGCGGGGTGTTTTGCTCGATCGCAGAGTCCGTGGCTTCCGTTGCCTCCATGATTAGCGCGCAGCGCCCTTGTGTCGGGGTGAATAACAGCACAGATTTCATTCGTGGTGTCAGCAGTGGACGAATCGAAGCCATCGCGCGTCCGATTCAGACGGGTAAGCGCACGCAATTGTGGAACGTGGAAATGTATAACAACGACGTACTCGTCGCCCGCACCACGCTGCGCACCATGGTGGTCGGGCCAACGATCGCTGAACTGCGTGAACAGCAAGGGTAGCGGGGCCAGCAGGCCCGGTAGGGGTAAAGCATTAGCAGGGCACAGAGGCAATCGCCTACGCAGTGGCGCTCTTGCCAGCCCCTCACGGGCATGCCGCTTGCTAGCGCTGCACCCGCGCGGCTTGATCGAAAAACTCGCGTTCATGCGCACACGCCTGGAGATATGCCCGGCTAGCGCGCTTTCGGGTGGCGTCACTGGCATTCGCAAAAGCATTTTCCACCACGCGGATTGCCTTGCGTGCATCTTCGGCGAAATCGGGGTCGCCGTAGGTTTCCAACCACGAGTGGTACGGGTGCTCAGCGCTGATGTGCTTGGCCAATGCCTCACCAATTTCGGCATACAGCCAGAAGCACGGCAACACAGCGGCAACCCCGACGGCGTAATCATCGGTAAAGGTACGTGCCACCAGAAAATCGGTATACGCTGTGGTCACAGGCGAGGGATCAACCTCTGGAACGTTGAAGGAGCGGTGCAATTCCGCTTCGACAGTCAAGCATTCCTGCGCGGCTTTCGCCCACCAGATTTGTTCTTCGGCTGTCGGCGCATTCGTCGACAAGCGAGCCAAGGCGCGGGAATACAACTCGAGGTATAGCGCGTCTTGTGCAAGATAAAACAGGAAGTCTTTTTCGGAGAGCTCGCCGCTGGTCAACGCCGTGATAAACGGCAGCTCCATGATCTCGCGCCACAGCGTTCCGGTCTGCTCCCACAACTTTTCGGTGTGTGGTCCTTGTGCGGCGATCGCTGGAGTCGGTGCTGCATCGTTGAGGGGGAAAGTCCAGGGCGTGGTATCAGCATTGCGCGCATAACGACGCAGCTGGTGGAAGTGATCCACGGGGCCGTGACCGGTGCCGACGTTAAGTGCATCTGCATTCGCGATGGCTTCGTGCAACCAATTCGTTGCCCACTCCAGGCTGTCGTTCAGGCTCTCGCCGCCACCGAGGCGCGTCGCCAATGCCGAGGACAGAGAGCATCCGGTGCCATGCGTGTTTTTGGTATCGACCCTGGTGGCTGGCACCCGGTGGACCGCGCCGTCCGGGCTGACAACCGCGTTATCAGCTGCGCTTCCGTCGAGATGGCCGCCTTTGACGATCACGGTGACATCATGGGCCTTGGCGAATCGTTTCGCTTGGTCTACCGCAACCGCAAATTCGGTCGCTTCGTCGTCTTCGACGAGGACCGCGAGCTCTTTCAAATTTGGTGTGATCACGTCGACGTGCGTGCACAGCTCACGCACCTTGGCTTCGGCGTCGGCCTGCAACAACCGGTCTCCAGAGCTGGCAACCATCACCGGGTCGAGGACCACCGTCGCTGTTTTCTGAGTCTTTTTCTGTTCCGACAACCACGCAGATACGACATCGACGGTTTCGCTATCGCCCAGCATGCCGATCTTGATGGCATCGAGCTCGACGTCATCAGCGACGCTGGCGAGTTGCTCGCGGAGAAAATCCGTCGGTGGGGTGTGGATACTGCGCACACCCTGGGTGTTTTGTGCTACCAGAGCGGTGACCACGGACATGCCGAAACCACCGGCGGCGGCAATTGATTTCAAATCAGCTTGAATGCCGGCACCGCCTGAGGGGTCGGTGCCGGCGATGGACAAGATACGAGCATTCGTCTTCATGCCCACCAGGTTAGCGAATTTTAAAGGAAATGCTAGCCCTAGTTTTCCTGTATGAGCTTAGCCTTGGAAGCGGCGGCAGTCCTTGACTTCAACTGGTTGTTCCGCGTCGTCAGTAGTGGCTTTGCCCAGCTTCATCAGGGCGTTACGGCCGTGGCGCTGTTGCTCGGTGATCTCCAGGTTTCCGCGGTTACGGGAGACCACGTTGCTGGTCCAGTTCAGAACCGTGAACAAACGGTTGCGCACACCGGTGAGGAACTGCGCGTGGACAACCAGCCACATCAGCCAGCCAACAAAGCCGGTGATCTCGCTGTTTTCCATCTTGACCACGGCGTTTCCGCGGTTGATGATCGCCATCGATCCCTTGTCGAAGTAGTCGAACGCTTCCTTCGGATTCTGCTCGGAATCCTCGCTCGTCTTCGCGTCGATAAGCTTGGCGACGTGCTTGCCGCTCTGGATCGCAACCTGAGCAACACCAGGCAGACGGTTCAGCGACATCATGTCGCCGATGATGTAGACGTTGTCGAGATCGCCGACAGTCATGTCTTCGTTGACGCTGACGCGACCAGCACGGTCGAATTCCACGTCAGCCTGCTCAGCAACCAATTTGCCCAGCGGGGAAGCCTCCACACCGGCGGACCAGATCTTGGTTGGAGATTCGATGGTGTGGACAGAATCATCAGTCATGTTCTTGTACACGACCTTGTCTTCATCCACATCCGAGACCATAGCGTTCAGGCGTACTTCGATGCCTTGCTTTTCCAGGGTGCGCTGGGCCTTCTTGCCCAACTTCTTGCCGAATGGAGGCAGTACCTGTGGCGCACCATCGAGCAGGATGATCTTCGCAGATTCTGGAGAGATGTTCTTAAAGGTATCCTTCAGACCACGCTTGGCAAGCTCAGCCAACTGGCCAGCAAGCTCGACGCCGGTAGGGCCGGCACCGATGATGACGAAAGTCAGCAGGCGGGCGCGCTCTTCTGGATCATCAGTCAGCTCGGCGCGCTCGAATGCACCCAGTAGACGAGAACGGATCTCGAGTGCATCGTCGATGTTCTTCATGCCTGGCGCGTACTGTGCGAAGTGGTTGTTGCCGAAGTATCCCTGGTTGGAACCAGCAGCGATGACCAAGGAGTCATAGGCAAAATCTTTGCTGATATCGCCTTGGGATGCGGTGACGGTCTGCTTTTCGACATCGATACCGGTGACTTCACCGCGTACGACGTCAACGTTGTTCTGCTTGCGCAGTAACTGACGCGTCGACGGCGCGATTTCGCCGGCTGATACCAGGCCGGTTGCCACCTGGTAGAGCATTGGCTGGAACAGGTGGCTGTTGGTGCGGTCGATCAGCGTGATGTCGACATCAGAGCTAGCCAAACCTTGGACTGTGTTCAGGCCACCAAAGCCAGAGCCGATGACGACGACATGGTGACGATCACCTGCAGGACGGTGAGCTTGAGACATAGATACCTCTTCGTAGAAATTGTGCAGTGTAGTTGCAGTGTATTTGAATAAGTACACAGTTAAATATACGCCTATACAGTCTAGTTGCCAGCAACCCTTTGCTAAAATCATTGGGACTATTCGCCCCGCCTGTCGCCGAGTGTTTGCAAGGAGAATTTGTGCACGAGCAACATTTGGCCCACCTTTCCTCCATTGATGCGCAGGCGTGGCCGTCGATTGCAACCGTGCCGAACGGGGCTTTGTTACCGTTGCGTGCCCGGCTTGCCGAAGCGCAATTCGCTAAAGCCTGCGCCAATGCCGACCTTGAACTAGATCCGCAGGCACAACCGGATTTGATCATTGACCACGAGTTTTTCTTTCACCGCATCGCCCAAGCAGGCTGGCTGGGATTGGTGGAGTCGTACATGGCAGGAGAGTGGCGCACCCCGGATTCCGCATCATTGGTGAAGGTCTTGACCCGGTTGCTTGCCACCGGCTACGCGCCACGCGGCAAACAAAAAGTTCCCGTCGAGCCTTACGACGGTGGCCAGATTCCGGTGGATTTGGTGCGGTTGTATTCAGCAGAAAAATCCAGCGGCTTTGCCGGCATCTTTTCGACGGGTGTAGCGACGACCGTGCGTAATTCAGTCAACAGCTATGTCCCGGCCCAACATGGCAGCCACGAACCGAAACAACATTTTGTTGATGTCACCGAGATTTCGGAGCCACAAGATGTCGAGCGTGATGATTTTGCCGATGCGCAGGCTCGCGCGGCGCACTACCTACTGGATGATCTCGGGGTGATAGCGTCAAGCCATGTGCTGGAATTTCCGGCCAACGGCGCAGTTCTTGCCGAGGTAGCTGGCAAGCGTCGTGCAGTCGTCGATGCGCTCAGCAGCGACGCCGAGCATCTCGCCGCTATACGCGATGACCTCGTACTCGCGGGCGTGGATGATAATGTGCACACCCAGCATATTTCGAACCCGCTGCCAACACCTAGCGATTGGCAGGGCCGTTACGACGCAATCGTGTGCATGGAATCGTTTGAGCACTTGGCGCCGCGCGACCGCGTGTATTTCTTGCGGCATGTCGGTCGACTCCTGGCACCTGGTGGCAAGCTAGGACTACAGACGTTGGTCGCTACCGATGGAATGACAGCCTCTGCACGCAATGCGCTGTTAGCATTACGCGCTTATGTCTGGCCCGGCCTGGATTATCAGGATGTCACCGCGCACCACAAGTTGTTTGATCAAAAATCGGGCTTGCGGATTATTAAACAGACCCATTTCGGTTCGCATTACCGCAAATCGCTGCAATTGCAGCGTAGTTTCTTCGAAGGGCATCTGCGCGAGGCTGCCGCCAGTGGCTTTGATTCTGTCTACCGGCGACTCTGGGTGTTTCAGTTCGCACTGCGCGAAACCCTACTGGATTTAGGCATGCTGGACGCGGTGCAATTTACAGCAACGCACCGGCACCGCCGCGGGCGGCGCTAGCGCAAAACTAAGAGGTAGCACATGCCGGTCCAGGCTTAAAATAGCGAGCAGTCTCGAGCAGTCTAGCGACCAGAGTGCAGCGCCAGGTCGTGCCATGGCGATTGCTTGGAGGCTAACGCGCCTGCCGTGGAAGCCATCATGCGCTGCTGGAGGCCATCTGCCTGGCCGTTTTCGCACAGGCGACCGACCAAGAACCCGTCACCGTAATCGCGCCAATCGGTGTGATTGTTTTTCGCTCGTTGTGCACCGACAAGCGCGAATTCGTTCGCCTCGTCTTCGCTAAAGAGCTCGGTGGCAAAGCCCATTGCAGCAAGTCGCACGCCTTGCGCAATGCGCCAACCCGCCAGCGAGCTGGGAAGGGTAGTGGGCAGGAACAAATCGATATCTTCCAGCGACAATAATCGTGTGAGCTGGCGTGCCGCTTCCGAGATTTCTTTGTCGACCAGCTGGGCATCCGCGTGCTCGTCGATAGCAGGTGCGTATTTTGCGCGTAGGCTGTTGGCGATCTTCTCCAAAGCCTGCGTTTGGCGTTTTTCCAGGTCCCAGCCGCGGATTTCTTGTAGATCAGCGCGGATCAGGCGATAAGCCTCGTGATCCGGTTCATCCAGGTAACGTGCGATAGCAGTGCGTAAGCTTGCGGCATCGGAAACCTGGTGTTGGTTTTCCAGGTGCTTCCAGATTTCTTTCCTGCGTTCTTCGTCATAGCTTGCTGGTGCATCCAGCGGGATCTTGCTACCCACTAAATATGGTGCTTGCAGCGACCAGCCGAGCCGGGTTTCGTCGTCAAGCGTGCCCATTGCCGCGACCGGAAGTTCCTGGGCGTTTTTGCGCATCGACGAGAAGATCTCTTCGTAGCTGTTGGATTTGATAGGAGGGAAGGTCTCGGTGTGCAAGGGCAGTTCGACCCACGGCGAACCAGGTGCTGTGAGCAGCGCCGCAGCGTTATGAAAAATAAATCGGAAATGCTCACCAATTTTGCTGGCCAGCATTGCTTCTCCGTAAATCAGCGCCGCGACATATTCGTCCCAGGTGTCATAAGCTCGCGCAATGCCGAGAATACACTTGACGATAATCGGACGTACCTCACTGGGCTTGATCAAGCCGGCACCTGCGCCGAGGTTGAGTTGCCGTACCGCAGCGGCAAAATAGAAGCCAGCCAAGCTACGCGGAAGGTCGGCTGGAATCAAAACGTCAGCATCCGGATTAAGCAGCGGACGCATTAAACGGTTGGCTTCGGATTCCAAGGTCGCAAAAGGTGCCTCTGGAAGAGCCGCCGATAATGCGTTGACCAACACGCTGGTCTGACTTGCGCGTTTTTCGAGTGGAAGCTGGCGAATCTCTTGCAGCGTTGCTCGTCCTGCTTCGTAGGCCTTGTCGTGAGTGTGCTGCGAGGCTTTTTGTGCAGAAGTCAACAAATCTTTTCGACTGTTAATGTTCCATGCTTTCGACAAAAACTGCGCCAGTTGGGGATTGGCTGTTGCTTTGACGATGTTGCCTTCATCGTCACGCTCGATCTTCGGCATCGCCGGCAAGGGGCCATCCGGAGCGATATTGGGACGCAAGAAATAGGGCGCCACGACCGACCAACCGCGACGGAGCATCTCGTCTTTTACACCAGATTTTTGCAAGTCGAAATCAAAACCGCGTTGCTGGGCCTTGGCGAGATAATCCTCGTAATTGGTTGCTTCAGTCAGGAAAACTGCATCGATCTTTCGTTCAGCCATACCCACCAGCATACCGGCGTACTTGCGGCCCGGACCGGAATGGTGCGCAAATATTAATCAGGACAGAGGAGTGAACGGACAATCTTTAAAGTGACATAATGTCAATTATCGGACAATTAAGGAGGGGTGATAACGGCACCGGTTAGACGCAAATTCGCCGCTTTAACCGTTCTTTTTGGCAAAGCTCAAACGAATATCGACCGTGCCCGTCTCTGCAATCTTGGCTGCGATCAAATCTGGCGAATGCACACCGAAGTCTTCACGGTTGATCTCGACCTCGCCAGAAACGATCAACATCTCGCCGTCGCGCAATGCCTGGAACTGCGCGTCGACAAGCTCCCTGTGATCTTTGATCGTCAGCTCGCCTGCAATATCAATGACTCCGGCCGTGCCATCTTCTGGTAATTGTGAGACGTCGACCGGCTCTGTGAGCGCAAACGTTGCCGTCGGGAACTTGCTGGTCTCAAACAGCTTGTCTTTCATGTTAACGTCACGGACATCGCGGTCCGTTGACAATTCGTTCATGTCTACCTCAACCGTGGCGAACTCCAGCGTGGAATCGCTAATTTCGGCTTCACCGGTGACATAACCTGTCGAACCAGACGTCACACGCTCGTCACCAGGCAAAATCTCCGAAAAGGTAAAGCCCACCGAGGTGATATTCGGGTTTTTACCCTCTACCACATGCCAATGCCCATCCAGCGGCGTTGATGCAGCTTGTGCGCGCGAATCGCTCAGCGGTTCAGTCTTGACACCTGGCCCAGTGAACACGCGGTACAGCAACGGAACCAGGCTGATTAGAGCCAAAATAACAATGAGGACGACGAAAATCACGATGACTGATTTACGACGTTTCATGGGAGCCTTCTTCATCATTACCTCAACTTCTCTATGGAACGCGCTAATTCAATAAGCTCGGCACACAGTTGCCCAAGTTCTTCTGTGGACGCTTCTTCAGCTGCCGCCCACGCGATATCTTCGGCCGCACACCGCAACTGAAACAACGAATCGTGCAGCATATCCGCTTTGGCTTTGCTTAATATTACGGCATCGGGGGCGATTTCTGTGCCCGCTAGATTTTGACGTTGCTCATACGCTCGTTGCTTGCATGAGGTACTGCAGTATTTTCGTGGCCGACCGCGCCCCTGGACGGCAACCTCAGCACCGCACCACTGGCATGGGTTGGGGCGGGTTTCTTGGTTGGCTGATGGGTAGGCAGACACCCTCGTTATTTTAGTCTATTGACGAAAAGAACGAAAAGACCGAATAAATCGTCTCTGGGAACAAAATCTACTTCTCGTGCGTTATAGTGGTAGATCGATATCCTGGCGAATTTTCTGCTCCTGTTCGGGGCGGAAACTTCGTCAATGCCCCCGGAATAAACTAAGGATGTGTCCCACTTATGGCAGATCGCGTGTTGCGCGGCAGCCGCATGGGTGCTGTCAGTTACGAAACTGATCGCGACCATGACCTGGCACCACGCCAAATGGTGAAATATCGCACCGAAGACGGCGATGTCTACGAAGTTCCATTCGCCGACGATGCGGAAATCCCAGAAGAGTGGCTCTGCAAAAACGGCAAATGGGGAACCCTCGTGGAAGGCGAAGGCGTCGAGTCGAAGCCAGTTAAGCCACCACGCACCCACTGGGACATGCTGTGTGAACGTCGCAGCATCGAAGAACTCGATAAACTCCTCGAAGAGCGCATCGAGCACCTGCGCAAGCGCCGCCGTACGGCAGCCAAATTGCTGAAGGAACAAAAAGAACAGCAGGAAGCAGAAGGCAAATAACACTGCCTGAATTAACTGCGGGAAGTGCCAGTCTCCCACCGATTACTCACCGGGAGCTGGCACTTTTTGCTATTTAACCGTTGAACGCTGCTTGTTGATCTGTGCGGCGAAATCACGCACCACAGCAGATACCATGCCCGCAGCACCTGCCACTCGCGACGGCACTTTCGCCAGCGAAGAATCCCGCAACTCGTGTTTCCCGAGCTCTCCGGCGCTCGCGGCGAAATCGCGTACCTGTTGCGTCCGGTGCGCAATTCCCCACCGCGTTACCTCCGCAAGCGAATCCGTCACAAAGGATCCATCCAACTTCGATTCGCCATATTCCCGTTCGGTGAACGTGATTGGAACCTCGGCGATCACAAACCCAGCGTTGATCGCACGCCGTGCCAGATCCACCTGGAAAATATAGCCCGCATTCGACAAATCTTCGAGATCCAGCGCTTCGAGCACGCTGCGCCGATAAGCCCGGTAGCCAGCTGTCATATCCGACAACCCAGCTCCCAAAGCCAGCGATATATAGAGATTTCCGCCGCGTGAGAGCCACTCGCGGTTTTTCGGCCAGTTGACGACTTCCCCACCCGGTACGTAGCGCGAACCGATCACCGCATCTTCCCCAGCATCGATGGCATCGAGCAGCAAATGAAGCTGTTCTGGTGCATGTGAACCGTCCGCGTCCATCTCGCACAGAACTTGGTAATCACGCTCTAAACCCCACTGGAAACCGGCGACATAGGCACCGCACAGCCCGCCCTTGCCGGCGCGATGCAGTACTTTGACCGCGGCATCTTCGGCTGCTAAATCGTCGGCAAGCTCGCCGGTGCCATCCGGGGAATTATCATCGACGACCAAAACATCAACGCGCGGCTCCGCCTTGCGCAGACGAGCAACAATGCGTGGCAAATTTTCCTTCTCGTTATAAGTCGGAATGATAACGAGAGTCTTCGCAGACGGTGCGGCGGACTCAGTCATGGTGGGTTACTCCTTCACACGACGACGGAACACAGCAAGACTACCCAATAATACTCCTGCCACAACCAGCACGAGTTCAAGCATCTGCCCGTAACGAACCGCCGGGGTTATCCCTGAGCGCAAAGGCAGCGTATCGACGAGATGATTCGCTTCGAAAATTTCGGTATCGGCCAAGACCTTGCCCGCTGGATCTACCAGTGCGGACACACCGCTGGTCGCCGGAACTACCACGGTACGGTCGGTCTCAATAGCGCGCATGCGCGACATCGCCAATTGTTGGTAGGTCATGTCTGTAAAACCGAATGTCGCGTTATTCGTCGGCGAGGTGAGAATGCTCGCACCATTGTCGATGGAGCGACGGAAAGCCTCGTCGAAAGCCACTTCATAGCAGGTAGCGACGCCAATTGCGACGTGGCCGTCGGCTGCATCGGTTGCATCTGTGTTGCCATGTTCTCGTGTGGTGGCCGCACGGTGCGTTGTCACATCAAGCACTCCGTTGCCATCACCGGGGACGAAATTCCCCGCCATTTCAGCATATTCTGAAAGCTTTTCAAACAAGCCGCGCAGCGGTAGCGTCTCGCCGAATGGCTGTAAATAAACTTTGTCGTGAAATTCGCCAGGGGTCATCTTGCTACGCGGCGCCGTCGCATCAGGCGCGAAAACCTGCATCGTGTTATACGGGTTCCCATCACGGTGCGTGATTGTGCCGACCACGATCGGCGTATCGACGGCTTCCACCGCGCTAGCAATCGCGTCATAGGCTTCTTGGTCGCTAAACGGATTCACGTCCGAAGAGTTTTCTGGCCAGATGATGACGTCAATATCTGCGGCATCGTCGGCAAGCTTCTTGGTCTCTCGCACGTGATTATTCAGCACTGCCCTGCGCTGCGCAGCAAAATCAAGGCCAAGGCGTGGGACATTGCCCTGAATCGCGGCAACGGTGATCTCATCAAACGTGTTGCCTGGCCGGTTGAGCTGCAACGTCGCGACCGCACCACCGAGCAACGGGATAATGATCATCGCGATGCTAACACCACGCTGCAGGCTGCGCTGCGCCTGACTGGAAACCATGTGGGTGCTCGTCGCCGTGGTGCGTTCGTTGCCGCGGAAAATGCGTGTGCTGGCGAGCAATTGTGCCAACCCGACGCCAATATACATCGCGGCGACTGTAACCAATGCCGGCCCGCCCCATTGCGCGAGACCAGCCAGCGGGCCTTCGATCTGCCCCCACGCGAGACGAACCCAGCCAAAACCACCGAACGGGAAGGAACTCCGCGCAAATTCGATGGCGAGATACCACAGTGGAAAGGCAACGAAGCCCCAACGTGAGCGCGCCAGAGCCACCCCGCCGAGACCAGTCAGAATCGCATACAGAGAACACGCGATCGCCAAAGCTATATACGGCGGGTTGCCGACGAATTCTCCGATCCACGGCAATAACAACAGATAGCAAGACATACCGTGCACGAATCCGATGGCAGCACCCTGCGCCATGGTCGGGCGCACGCTCGTCGGCCTCGCGCGGGCGCGTCCTCGGGGCCACGGCAATACGGCCGCATACAATAAACCACCGGCTAGAATACCGGCAGCCCACCAGCCTAAAGGCTCATATGAGGTAAATGCTGCGGCGCCGGAAAGTACCGCGAGTACCAGGCGGATTAAAAAAATAAGCATCACTGAAATCTAACCGGTAAAAAGCCCGAACCATGGTGACACAATCTGTGCCGAAGCCCCAGCTGACGTGCAAAACTTTGAGTCAATTAATGGGATCCATCGTGGCGCGAATCGTCATCCTTGGCATCTGGCTCGTCGGAATTATTCTTCTCAGAATTATTCTTCTCGGAAGCGAAGTCCTCGGGGCGCATCGACTCCGCCCATTTGCGCAACTCCTCTTCATCGAATTTATCGATTTTATCGAAAGCAGAATCGCTGTTGTCTGAGCTGTCGGTGTCTGACCTATCGATGTCCGAATTATCGATGGCTGAACTATCGATAACAGAACCCCGACTGCCCGCACTACCCTGTCCAGTAGGGCCTTGACCAGGTGAAAAACCAAAGCTGCCGTAACTGGCGGTTTTCCGTCCAGCGGACGAGGCTTCGAAAAAACGCACCCCAAGTTTTTCCATGCTGCGCAGCATGCGGCCCAACAAGAAACCGCGAATAATCGGCCGTGTCAGCGGAAAAACTAACAGCAGACCGATGATGGCCGTGACGAATCCGGGAATGCTCAACAACAATGCGCCCGCCAACGTCAGACCGATATCACCGGCAGACTTGCGGTTTTGCTGTGCATGCATTTTCTGTAGATCTTCGCTGTTGAATACATCGTCGTCAAGCCCACCGGCACGCTGGTTTTGCAAGCGCTGCACCAAAGAGGCTTGGCTTGCTGCGATACGACGCAGCTCCACGCGAGTGATCACAATGCCCAAGAACACCGTGGCCAATAATGCGACGAGCGCCCACCCAAATCCAATCAGGCTAGCGACCGCCCAAAACGCCAGGAATTCGGCGAGCATATAGAAAAATAAGATCACGAATGGCATGCCCACTACCCTACCTAGAAGTCTTTAGCTGCCAATAGCCACCACGCCGCGGTTAATTGCGCCAATTGCCTGACCAGCAATACGCTTGACGTCCGTGCTATAACCCGTCTTGGCGACCTGCTGTAGCAGATCAATCACCTGCCGGCACCACCGTACGAAGTCACCAGGAGTCAGCTCAGCTCCGGATTCATTAGCCGCCGCCAAACAATAACCCAACGGCGCGCCCGCGCACCACTGGTGGATTGCGATACTGAAACCTGGTTCTGGCTCGCGTGTCGTAGGCAATTTATGACGCTGTTCGTCGGCGATGAGTTCGTGCCACAGCCGCATCGTGTTCTCCATGGCCAAAGTCATCGCATCGCTAATGCCTGCTAGCTGTTGCCCGCCGGTTGCTCGTCGGTTCTCGAAGGCGCACATGGCGACGACGCCAGCAAGCTCAGCGGGGTCTAGATCTTGCCAAATTCCGCGCTTCAAACACTGCGCCACCAGCAAGTCGGAGGTATTGTGCACCTGCGCGAGCCTCTCGCCTTCCGCACTGACCACAGGCTCGCCGTCGATGATGTCGACGTAGTCCAACTCGGTCAACAAATCCACAATGCGGCGCAGCATATCGCCCAAAGTCTCGGTAGCCTTATCGACGGTGTTCTGCAGTTTCTCCAGCTCACCTTTCCGGCGCAGGTATTTTTGCGCCAGTTGCGTTAGCTGTTCACGCTCCAGTGCTGGCCAGGCATGCGCTGGGTGCTCTTTCATCTTGGACCTGAGGGTTTTGATGCGATCGGTATCGCGCACGCGCGCTTTCATCTTCATCTTGCGTGGCCGCGGATATTTCTCTTTGGCAAACTTGTCGACGACGACGTGGCTATGGCGCCGCGGATTCTTCAATGCCTTGCCGGGCAGCTTCATTCGCCCGATTAGAGCTGGTGGATTCTCAAACCCAGTGGCATCGATGCGTGCCGACCAACCTTTCTCTGTCGTGATCCACGGACGCGGATCCGCAGTTTGGTTGGCGGGAGTATTCACCACCGCTAGCACCGGCCGCTTTTTGCTCGGCAACGCGATGACATCGCCAATTTGCAGTTTCGCCAGCACCGCACGGGTTTCGTCGGCACGGTTACTTTTCGCCTGCGATTTCACGGATTTTTCTTCTGCACTGAGCTGTTTACGCAGTTCGACGTATTCAGACAACAGTTGTGCAGGATCTTGTTCGTCGGTGATCGGCGGGGCGAATGCAGCGATGGCGTCGTTCAATTGTTCGCGAAGCTTGTCGACGCGATGGGTTGCGCGCTCAATCTCGCGGGTTTCTTCGACCACTGAGCCATCAGCTTGGTACTGCGCAAACGATTTCTCCAGCAGACGCAAGGAATCATCCATGCCGAGATTTTTCAGCAAGTTGATGGCCATGTTGTAGCCCGGTTCGAACGTCGAAATGAGCGGGTATGTCCGCGTCGACGCGAGGCCTGCGACGCGCTGTGGATCCATCGCCGGTGCCCATTGCACCACCGCATTGCCCAGGGTGTCGATGCCGCGTCGTCCAGCACGTCCGGTCAACTGCGTATATTGGCCTGGGGTGAGTTCCACGTGGGCTTCGCCATTGAACTTCACAAGTTTTTCCAACACCACGCTGCGGGCAGGCATATTAATACCGAGCGCGAGAGTTTCGGTGGCGAATACCGCACGCACCAGCCCGCGAACAAACAGCTCTTCGACGATATGGCGAAACGCTGGCAGCATTCCGGCATGGTGCGCAGCAAAACCGCGGATCAGCGCCTTGCGCCACTGCGAAAACCGCAGAATCTCTAAGTCTTCTTCCGGGATGCCAGCAACACCGGCATCGATGATTTCAGCAATGGTGGTCTGCTCATCCGGATCAGTCAACACCATCTTCGAGCGTAGGCATTGATGCAACGCACCATCACAGCCGGCCCGAGAAAAAATAAAGATGATGGCAGGCAACATGTTCTGCCCCTGCAAAAGTCGCAAGACTTCTGGCCGCCCCAGCGGACGGTAGCGATCTTGCTGGCGCACTGCCCCGCTACGCGAGCCCCCGGAGCCAGAACGCGAGCGAAAACCTTGCCCCGGGCGGAAGTCAGCCCGGCCATCAGCAACATCTCCGGCTTCTAATCGCGCGACGCGACGCTGCAATTCGGCGTTGACTTGTCTGTTCTCAGCGGTGTCATTAGCGGCAGTGTCGTTACCGGGGGCAAACAGCGGGAATACCTTCTGCCCGATGAGCATCCATTGCTCTAGTGGAACCGGGCGCTCTTCCGAGACAATGACCTCGGTATCACCGCGCACCGCGGATAACCAGCGACCGAATTCTTCCGAATTGGATACTGTCGCCGATAAACCGATGATTGAGACATGTTCTTCCAGGTTCAGGATGACTTCTTCCCACACCGCACCGCGTGATTGATCGGCGAGAAAGTGAATTTCGTCCATCACGACGTGGGTGAGGCGATCCAGCGCCGGTGATTGCGCATAAATCATGTTGCGCAGCACCTCGGTGGTCATGACAACAATCTCAGCATCAGGTTGGAAAGACACGTCGCCGGTCAGCAGCCCCACGGCGTCTTCGCCATGAGCCGCAACCAGGTCATGGAATTTCTGGTTGCTCAAGGCTTTGATTGGCGTGGTGTAAAAACATTTGGTGCCACGAGACAGCGCAAGCGAAACCGCGAATTCGCCGACTACCGTTTTTCCGGCACCAGTCGGAGCGCACACCAACACCCCGTGGCCGTTTTCCACGGCCGTGCACCCTTGGATTTGAAATGGATCGAGTTCGTAAGTCAGTTGGCTGCGAAAGGTCTCTAAATGGGTGCTGATCATAATTATCTAGGCTACAAAATGTCGTCGAAGCCCGAGGCCTGGGGCTTCCGGTTTTCCGCTACCGACGGGGGTGATACCCGGGGCGTGTGCGCCGAGGCGGTGTGCTGGCCGACGGAGGTTGGCACCGCGGTGGGCTCTGGCTGATAATCCAATGGCGCAGCTTCGTCGTCGTCAAGACCTGCCCAGTCTGGTTCATTTTTTGCGCGTCGTTTGTCATTGATCCGGCAGAACTGGAAGGACAGCTCCACCAACAGACAAATCGCAACTGCAAGAATTGTCAGCGAATACGGGTCTTGTGCCGGAGTGATGAGCGCCGAGAAAATGAAGATGAGCACAATCGCGTGGCGACGTTTGGTGCGCACGGCTTCGTAGCGCAATACCCCAATCAAGTTGAGCATCACGATCACGAGCGGAATTTCGAAGCTCACACCGAAGATCACCATGATGGCGACGACAAAGCTGAAATATTCCTGCCCTGTCAGTGCCGCGGTTTGGAAATCCGAGCCGATCGTCAGCAGGTAATTCAAGCCGAGCGACAGCGAGAAATACGCAAGGACGGTACCAGCTAAGAACAGCAGAACTGCGATGGTAACGAAGCTAAACGTCCACCGTCGTTCGTTGTGCAGCAGCCCGGGAGTGATGAACTTCCAGATCTGGTACAACCACACCGGTGCGGCCAATACTGTGCCAGCGAGAGCGCCAATCTTTAAGCGCAACATGAACATTTCCATTGCGCTGGTTGCCAGCAGGCGGCATTCGCCGTTGGCAGTGAAATCAGCTCGCAGTTCCGGATCAACTCCGCAGTATGGTCCGCGCAAGATCTCACCGAGTGCTGGTATGGGACCGGGTGCGTTCTGGTACCAGATAAAGCCCACTATTGCCCCGACAATGACTGAGATCGTCGAGATAATGACTCGTCGGCGCAGTTCTTTCAGGTGCTCTACCAGAGGCATATCGCCCGTGGGGGATTTTTTCTTTCGCGCCGAGCCCGTCGCTTTTAGGCGTAACCGCGACATGATACTGGAGCCACTACGCGAGACATGGCCAGAACGCCCGGGGCGAGGTGTGCCGTCCGGACGTGTGGAGCCGGGGTGTGCCGGCTGTGAGTGAGGTGTATTCATCAACGTGGCCTATTCGCGACTGCTGTGTGAGCTCATGCGAGATTGGTGGTGCAGAATTAGTTTTGAGACCGTGGCTGATTTTCGGGTTTGTTCCAGAAATCTTCAGCGTCCATGTTTGGCTGTTGCTTTTGTGCCTGCGTATTCTGCTGCCCAATGGCCTGTTGGCCTTGCTGGCTGCTGTAACTGCCGTAGCTGTTCTGGTTATTCTGGCTGTTCTGGTTGTTTTGAAATTGGCTTTCGTCGTTACCCATCTCACGCATTTCAGACTTCAGGATGCGCGTAGAACGACCCACAGATCGTGCGAGATCTGGCAATTTCTTTGCGCCAAACAGCAGCAAGATGATGACCAGGATCAAAAGAATTTGTGTAGGGCTGATGCTCATGAATCGCGCCTTTCTCAACGTCACAGCCATCGTAACGACGTGTTACGTAAGCTGGGCGAGTCTCTAAGAATTATTCGTCTTCACCATACTATAACGCTGAAGACCCGCCTGGGCCTGTTCACGCACGGCTTGTACAAGATCACTAGGGCCGATCACCCGTAGATGATCCGCATGACTGAGTGCGAACCGGGCAAACCAATTCGCGCTGCCGACCGGCATGCGTGCGCTTACCCACCTCGTAGTGGTCTCTGCTGCATCGGAAGTTCTGCTCATGTCGTATTCATCGAGCATCCACAACGCATCCGGGGCGATCTCCACCTCGGCGGAGCTGCTATCCCGAAAGCCGAAGGGATCGTCGCTGGAAAACCGGAGCTGCGCAGAACGCGGTTTAGCCCGCTCATTCAAGACTTCGACACTGCGCATGCGGTCGATACGAAAGGTTCGATGCTCGCCGTAGTCTTCGACAAAGGCAGTGAGATAGGCTGCGTCACCACGGATAAAAATTCGCGCGGGATCAACGACACGCCTGGTGGTGGCATTTGATGATGCAGACCAGTAGTCGAAGCGCACCCGCTTTTTCACGCTCAAAGCCTCGTTAATGCGCAACTGCGCATCTTCGTCGTCTGGCGTTGCAGAGGAATGGTCGGCAATGGCGTCGTAAATCGCCTGGGAACGCTCATCCATGATGGAGCGCAATTTTTCTGCGGCCGAGGCAACCGCGGACCGGTCTACCAGCCCGGGCATGGTCTCGAGCACTTCGACGGTCAGTAACAGTGCCCCAGCCTCGGTCGGTGTTAAGCGCAGCGAAGAATCCATCCCTTGGTCATCGTGAATGACCACACCTTTGGTCAGTTCATAACTGAGATCGATGAGATCTTGCGTGTCGGCGCTGATCCCGCTGCAGTGCAAACGTCCCAATGCCCGGACCAGCTCATCGGGGCTCAGGCTTAGGTCTTTTGCGGCCTCAAACACGCTGCGCTCTGGGTGGGCTTTGAAATACGGAACCAAGTTCAATGACTGCACCAGCGCCGCGAGTTTCTGCGGAGAATCAGCACTCATACTGCGCTCGCTTTCTCTAACAATTCTTGCACCCGGTGTCGAATCGATTCTGGAGATTCCACCACAGCTTCCGCGGCATACGCGGCACACGTGCGCACCAGCCAGTCCTTGTCGACGCCCGAGATTTCCACTACGATTTCGTCGCCAGCGCCGCCACTTTCGTTGCCGTCGGAAAGAACTTGACCGTTCTGCTCCAACGGCGGCGCGGCACCACGGCGGGTAAGTATCCTCGCCGACGCTGTATCACGCGCTGCCAAAGTCTTGTCGACGATTTCGCGCAATGAACCAGTCGGTTGCGTGTGGGTCGCTGCTTGTCGTGATCTGCGGATATCGCTGATACGGGTGGAGCGAAATGAGCGCTCTGCCTGCCGGTCAACATCCCAGCCGACAACGTAGAGTCGGTTGCGGTGTGGAACAATCCCCCACAAATCCATGGTGCGGCGTTGCACCTGGGCACCGGAATGGTGTTGATAATTAAAAGAAATGCGCAGCTTATGCGCCACACCAGTAAGAATCGCCCGGAGAATTTCTGGGTCCAGGCGAGTGATGTCATTATCCGCTACAAACCCAGGCCCTGGGGTGATCTCGCGGTGCGCACCAGATGCCGCAAGTTTTATCCAGCCCGCGTTGCTGAGAGCTCCGAGACCACTGTTCGGGCCAACCTCGCTCGCAATTCCCAGCACGGTTGCCTCTTCTGGGGTAAACGAGATTTCTGGAAGGTGGTACGTCTCCGGATTCAAGCGGTAATTCGTGCCATTCTCGCCTGCGAAGCTTTCGATATACACACCGGCACGCGCCAAAGTGGCGACATCACGCTGCAATTGCACCCGAAAGCTATGCGGGTTGTCGTGATATCCGGCAACGTTGGCGTGAATCCACTCCGCGCTGCGGTCTGGGCGACCTGCAGACTGTGCAGCGCCACGCAGGGCGAAAGTGAGATTGGTGAGCCGCTCGACGGCAGCATCATAACGAGGAGCGGCCGGTTGACGCGGTGCCGATTGCGAGGCAGCGGCGTGCGAGGTTATATTCCGTGCTGCTGCGGCTGACATGGTGGGTACTCCGTATCGCTAGCGATCGTGTGTGCCCCGGCATAGCCCGGCACCGTACTGAGTGTCAGCACCCAGCTGCATCACTCTGCGTTGTTGCTCTGCTTCATTATCGAGAGCAATTCTTCGAGCTCCGGGCTTTCCGTGGCGAATGGATCATTAAAAGTATATTCCATTTTCTTTGGTTCTGTGATCTTCATCCGCGACCAATCGACCGCAAAAGGCGTGCGGGTATTTCGTGCATGCGCCAAAAATTGTCCCCGCTGGTGCGCCCGCGTAGTCGTTGGAGCAGTGCTCATCGCTTGGGCAATCGATTCATCAGTGGTCCACCGCTCTACCCTGCCCTTGTCTTGCAGTACCTGGAAAATTCCCCGGCCGCGTCGAATATCATGCATCGCAAGATCAACCTGCAACAGCTTTGGGTGCTCCCAATCGTCGCCAAGACGGCTGCGGTAATGATCAAACAATTCTTTTTTGATCACCCAATCTAATTCGCGGTTTACACGAGAAAAATCTTGCGTCTCGATCGCCTCTAACGCACGGCGCCAAAGATCCACCACACGGTACATTTCGGTAGTTGAGGTTCCGGTATCCTGCCCAGACTCAGTTTGTCCTGAGGCGCGCTGGCCTGATTCGCGATAATTATCCCGAACCTCGAGCCAGTCGGTGGCCTGCTGACACAGCGCTTGCTGAATTTCCAAAGCAGTGACCGTGCCGCCGTTTTTCAACCGCATTTCGGTTTTCCCAGACAGGTCACGAGAAATTTGCCGGATCTGCGCAATCGGATCCTCCAACTCGAAATCTGGAAGTTCGATGCCTGCTTCGATCATTTCCAGCACCAAAAGCGCCGAACCGACTTTCAACGCAAACGTGGGCTCGGCGAGGTTGGTATCGCCACCGATGACGTGCAGCCGGCGGTACACAGTGGAATCCGCATGTGCTTCGTCCCGGGAATTAATCATCGGCCGTGCGCGCGTTGTTGCCGAAGACACGCCCTCCCACACTTGATCTGCTCGTTGCGAGAGCACGAATTGTGCAGGATGCTCAGGCGTTTTGCGTTCAATCAACCCTGCACCGCACACGAGCTGGCGGGTAACCATAAGCGGCTCGAGCGCACGGCCAATCGCGCGCAATACCATCGACCGAGAAATCAAATAATTCTCGTGGCACCCGTATGAGTTGCCGTGGGAATCGAGGTTGTTTTTGAATAAATAGACGTGCTTGCCGACGCCATCTCGCTCGAGTTTTTTCTCGGCTTGCTGTGCCAAATCGTCGAGAATGCGATCACCTGCGCGTTCGTAATTCAGTAGTTGGGTGATGCTGTCGCATTCAGCAGTGGCGATTTCCGGGTGCGCCCCCATGTCGAGATAAAGGCGCGAACCATTCGCACTAAAAATATTTGAGCTGCCGTATTCTTCGACGATGGGCTCGAATAGATACCGTGCGACTTCGGCGGCGCCTAGTGTGTGGTTGCCGTTGGCTGCAGTCGCGGTAATGCCATATTCGGTTTCCACGCCCATGATGCGGCGGGTGAAGACGTTACTCACTGGCCGCCCTTTTGTACGTAGGAACGAACAAATTCTTCTGCGTTCGATTCGAGCAGTCCATCGATCTCGTCCAGCAGATCATCGGTGCCGGAAGTCGAAATTTGCGCTTGCCCGCTACCGAACTCATCG
This sequence comes from Corynebacterium drakensteinense, assembly GCF_041224285.1. Taxonomy (NCBI): domain Bacteria; kingdom Bacillati; phylum Actinomycetota; class Actinomycetes; order Mycobacteriales; family Corynebacteriaceae; genus Corynebacterium; species Corynebacterium drakensteinense. The sequence continues at coordinate 65,612 of NZ_JAXOFP010000005.1, read as the reverse complement.
AGCTCGTCGTTAGCATCGCCACCGTTGCCGCTCTGCTGCGATGCCTGGGCACTGGTATTATGCTGTGAATTCTGTGCCATGCTGATCACTCACCTATTCTTCGTGGTTGTTCTTCGTGGTTGTTCTTCGTGGTTAAGTCGTTTTTTGATGTCGTTATGCAGAAATTGTTGCGCTGTGTACCTTGCGTTGTACCTTGTGCTGCCGCGGGGACCTAGCTAGCAGTGAGTCTGCGAACGGCTTGCGCTGCGGTATCCGAGCTAGCAATGATCTCTTCCGCTTGCTTTTTGGTGAATCCATCCACGGCAGTCAGATCGAGAAAGATCTCGCCTTTCGGGCTGGAAGAATCCACAAAATGCAGTTCTTGCCAGTTCGCAGCAACCAGGTCATCTGCGAAACGTTCAACCATGCGACCGCGAGTCCAGGCTCGGGATTGCTCTGGTGGATGCGCGACCGCCAGAGAGATCTCGTCTTCACTCGCTAAGGTTTGCATGCGCCCTTTGCGCACGAGAGCGTGGTACAGGGATTTCGTAGGATCGATGTCGGTGTACTGCAGATCAATCAGCGCAATCTTGGGGTCTGTGACATCCACACCCCGATCGAGATAGCCCTTGATCAGAGCATATTTTGCGGTCCAGTCCAAAAGATGCGCGCTCGACAGCGGATCTTCTGCTAGCAAGTCCAACACGTGTGCCCACAGCTCAAAAACTCGTGCCTGCGTGCTCGTCGGATCCTCACACACCTCTCGGGTGCGCTTGAGATATTCGCGCTGAATCTCGATTGCCGTGGCGCGTGATCCGTCGACAAGCTCGATCTGGTGCTGCAGGCTCAAATCGTGACTGACAGCAGAGATTTCGGCGACGGGATCTACCGGGCGCAGATCATCAAAACGCACACCGGTATCAATAGCGTCCAACACTAGGGCCGCGGTACCCAGCTTCAACAACGTGGATGTCTGCGACATATTCGCGTCGCCAGTAATGACGTGCAAGCGACCGTAGCTCTGTGCATCCGTGTGGGGCTCATCGCGGGTATTAATCAAGCCCCGGTTGAGCGTGGTCTCTAGTGAAATCTCTTGCTCGATATAGTCGGCCCGTTGCGAGATTTGGAATCCCGGGTGCTCGCCGTGCTGGCCGCGTCCGACGCGACCGGCACCGATCATGATGATGCGAGTGACGAAAAACGGGATCAGACCATCGGCGATAGCAGCAAAATCGGTGCTGCGCGGATACAAATAGTTTTCGTGCGAACCATAGGATGCGCCTTTGCCATCCACGTTATTCTTATAAATCTTCAGCGGTGGGCATGGTTGGTGCTTGCTTAACGCAGATTCCCCGCGTTCAGAAAAAGCAGCAACATCTTTAATGGCTTGTAGCGCAATTCGGTCGCCTGCTTGGTCATAGACCATCGCTTGCCATGCATCGGCACATTCTGGAGAAGAATATTCTGGGTGCGCATGATCGACGTAAAAACGTGCGCCGTTATGGGTGACCGCGTTGGCGACACCCAGCGCTTCTGGATCGACCATCGGGGTGCTGCGGTAACGCTGGCGGTCTCCCCCGCGTGTATCTCGGGTGGGATGTTCGGCAGCGAAATCCCATCGCGAACGAGCACCGATATTACGCAGGGCGTAGCTTACTACCGCATGAGTCGAGGTAATGATCGGGCTTAATTTCGGCTGCGTGGGGGTCGCGATACCAAATTCGGTTTCTGTGCCCATAAAGCGGTGAAATTGCTGCTGCGTACTGCTCATGTGCGTGTAATCCTGTCCTTAAACCAAGCTCCGCGCAGAGACCACAGAGTGGGAAAGTTTCACGATGCGATTCCATTCTTCGGGGTTCGCGGTATTCGGAAGATCTTCGCTCTCATCTTGCTCGGTGCGCACTGCAGATTGAATATGGCGCAAGGTAATACCGTGCTTCCCGGTTGATCCGGAAGCAATATAGTCTTTGATGGCGAGCTTTTTCGCGCGGTCAACCACATTCGCGATGAGCGCGCCCGAGACGAAGTCACCATAGTGCAGTACGGCGGTGCTGCCATCGCGCAACGTGAGTTCCACGAACGGCCGCGGGGCAAACAAGGCGTCGACCGCGCCGTCGATAAGCACATCGAGCGGATCTGCATGCGGCACGCCTTCGTGCAGGTAGCGGCTGACGATATCCGGAGCTTCCTGCTTGCTCGGGCGAGAGATGCGAATCTTGATGTCGAGCCGGCCCGGGCGCAACAAAGCCGGGTCGATCAGTTCTTCGCGGTTGGTGGCACCCACCACGATGACGTTGTCCAAACCTTCCACGCCGTCAATTTCTGTCAACAGCTGCGGCACCGCGGTGGTTTCGATATCCGAGGACACACCGGTGCCGCGCGTGCGGAAGATCGATTCCATTTCGTCAAAGAAAATGATCACCGGAGCGCCATCAGAGGCGAGTTCGCGGGCACGCTCAAAGATCAAGCGAATCACGCGTTCGGTCTCGCCGACGTATTTGTTGAGCAGCTCCGGGCCCTTCACATTCAGAAAGTACGACGCGGAGCCATCGCCGACCCGAGATGCCAGAGCGTGCGCGACAGCCTTGGCGATCAGTGTTTTACCGCAGCCCGGCGGGCCGTACAAGAGAACACCCTTCGGCGGGTGCAACTGGTAATCCCGGTACAGTTCTGGGTGGTCAAAAGGCATTTCGACCGCATCGCGCACTTGCTCAATCTGCGCATCCAGCCCGCCAATATCGTCGTAAGTGACATCGGGGATTTCTTCCAGCGCTAATTGCGTAACCTCAGCTTGCGCGATGCGCTCAAAGGCAAATCCGGATTTCACATCCGCCAGCACGCTATCGCCGGCGCGCACGTGCCCGACCAGCGGAGCAGCCAAGTGCACGACGTGCGTATCGCCCTGCGGGGTGGAGGCCAACACGCGCGCATCGCCTTCGGCGGAATCCTCCACGAACTCGCTGACGCGCATCAACACGCCATCAGTGGCGAAACCGCAGTCTTCCACGATGACGCTGCCATCGCCCATGCGCACCTGCGCGCCAGTAGGAATTTCATGGTCGATAAGTGGGGAAACACTCACCCGCAAGCGACGAGTCGAGGTAAACACGTCGGCTTCTCCGCGGCTATTCGGAGCGTAGCCGAGGAACACGCCGTAGGTCGATACTGGCTCTTGCAGCGCATTGAGCTCGGAGGTCAACTGCGCCAGCTTATCCCGCGAAGTTTTGAGCAGAGTCGCTAGTTGTTCATTGCGTTTGCGTAGTTCACGCACATCACGCCGAAGCTGTAGCTGTGGGTTCGGAGTCGTTTGTGTCATAGGATTTACCGAACCTCCCTTCTGCTTGTGTGGTTGTGGCTCGTGCGGGGCGGTGCAGGCTTCTATGCAAGCACCGGGTTGCCGGTGCCGAACAAGAAAAGCCTTGTTACCGAAAGGCGGGTGACCTTGCGATTTCTCTTCGTACAGCCTAACAAACTAGGCAAGGAATAGCTACGTTAGGCCAGGCTAGTGATTCGGGCATGCTAGCGACGCGCCTTGCGCTTCGGACGTGGCGGCACGACGCCGTCGGCAAGCCTGCGAGTCATGATCAAAAAGGCCGTGTGCGCGTTCATGCGGTGCTCCGGACGCGTCGCTAAGCCTTCCACCTTCCAGTCGCGCACCAGCGACTCCCAGGCGCGCGGCTCGGTAAAGCACTGTTGTTCGCGGATGCCTTCCATCACCTTCATCAATTGTGGGACGGTGGCAACGTAGGTGATGAATACGCCACCTGGCACCAACACGTTTTTAACTGTGCTCAGCATTTCCCAGGGCTCGAGCATGTCCAGCACCACACGGTCGACCGGGCCATCAACATCGTCTGGGGTGAGCTGTTGGAAATCGCCTAAGCGCGGACTCCACCACTCTGGTTGTTCAGAAAAATATTCTTTGACGTTGTCGATGGCATAGCCGATATGGTCTTCACGAAGTTCATACGAGTACACGTGTCCCTCTGGCCCGACCGCACGCAGCAAAGCCATGGATAGCGCACCTGAACCAGCACCAGCTTCGAGCACCCGCGCTCCACGGAAAATATCACCTTCAATGAGGATCTGCGCCGCGTCCTTCGGATAAATCACTTGCGCTCCGCGAGGCATCGACAGCACGTGATCAACCATCAAGTGGCGAAACATCAAGAACTGCCCGCCCATGGTCGAGGTAATCACTGAGCCTTCATCCATGCCGACGATGTCGTCGTGCTCCACGATGCCTTGGTGGGAGTGAAACTTATTGCCCTCTTTGAGGTACAAGGTGAAGTGCCGACGCTTTGCGTCGGTGAGTTGGACACGGTCTCCGTATTTGAAGGGACCAGAATATGCCATTAAGCAGCCTTTCTTGTGGTTGGCGCGAAGCTCGAGCGATAGGTGATGATAGTAACCGCGAAATTAATGAATGAGGTAAGCCTCCAGCGCCTGCGAGAGCCATAATTGGTCGGAGACGCCAATCATTTCCCGTGCAGAGTGCATCGACAGCATCGGCACACCGACGTCAACGGTATCGATGCCCAAAGCCGTCGCCGTTGCCGGCCCGATCGTGGAGCCGCAGGGCACAGAATTCTTGCTGACGTAATTCTGGATCGGCACCATGGCAGCGCGGCAGGCGTTTTCCCACAAAGCGATCGTGCGCGCATTCGAGGCATAGCGTTGCTTCGAGTTGATCTTGGTTACCGGCCCACCGCCGATGATGGGCGGATTGTGTGGATCATGTTTTTCGGCATAGTTCGGGTGAATTGAATGCGCGGCATCCGCCGACACACACGACGAGCGGCGCAGCATCTGCAAATAACCTTCGCGGTCAACCCCCATCGCAGTAGCCGTGCGTTCCAACACTTCCGACAAAATCGGGCCCTGCGCGCCCGTCGTCGACGCCGATCCGACTTCTTCGTGGTCAAAAGCCGCTAATACAGCGATATCGGAACCAGAATCGCCGGCCTCGACCGCGCGCAACAACGCAGTGAGACTAGCGAAAACACTCGAAAGATTGTCCATGCGCGACGAGGCAAGAAAATCTGCATTCGCGCCGAACAATCCCGCTGGTTGTGCAGGCGCGGTAATCAGGTTCCAGGAAGCAATATCCGCTTCGTCGATCCCCAACTGCCCCGCGATCAAATCCGCGATGCTTCCCGACGACACCTGTTCAGTGATCGCTTCGCTTGTGGCCTCGGCAAGCCCCATGATCGGGTGCACATGTTTTTGCTTGTCGATGCTGAACTCCTTCGAGCTATCCAAGTGAATAGCCAAGTGCGGAATTCGCAGAATCGGGCCAGTATTGACCAGCCTTTCCGAACCATCAGTCAGAATCACTTGGCCTGCCAAAGTGAGTTCGCGGTCAAACCACGACGGAATGATCGGGCCACCGTAAATTTCAACTCCCAATTGGTGCCAACCGTGTTGAGTGCTATCTGGCTGCGGCTTCAGGCTAAAACCTGGTGAGTCCGTATGCGAACCGATGATGCGGAAACCAGATTTCTCGTTGGCATCCTCGGGAACAAACCAGGCCATCACCGCACCATCGCGAACGATCACATGACCGCCGGGGCTTGCATCCCACGGCTGTGCCTCATCATGCCGAGTAAATCCAGCCTCGACCAACTGCTCTGCGACCGCATGCGCTGCATGGAAAGAACTTGGTGCAGAATCCAAAAACTCCATAAATCTATTGATTTCATTCATCGCAATTCATACCTTCGGGTCTCGGTTGGCATATGCTTTCGTCTCCCCCAGCTTAGTGCCAACCGCGAAGCACCGTTTAAGCTGGATAGCATTATGAGCACTACCGGCAACACCACCGCGCACAAGAAAGCTTCGCGACGCCCAAAACCGCTCGCTTTATCACCGTCGCGAGCTGGCGATTACCAACAATGCCCGCTGCTTTATCGACTCCGGGCTATTGATCGCTTGCCAGAACCAAAAACGCTTGCGCAGGTCAAAGGTACTCTCGTGCACGCCGTGCTCGAAGAAATGCATAAGTTGCCCGCCGCACAGCGAACCTACCCAGCTGCAGTGAAGATGCTGAAACCGAATTGGGAAAAAATGCGGGCGGCCGACGAGGAGCTGGCCGAGTTAGTTCCCGAGGCCGAAACCTACGACTTTTTAGTGCAATGTCGCAGCTTGGTCAAAGGCTATTTCCACATGGAAAACCCCCAGGGCTTTGACGCGGAATCCGTCGAAATGTACGTCGATACCGTCTTGCCCAATGGCGTTCCGGTGCGCGGATTCATTGACCGGGTGGATAAAGCACCCACTGGCGAAGTCCGCGTGGTCGACTACAAGACCGGCAAAAAGCCCATCCCCCGGTTTTCGCACAATGCCAGGTTCCAGATGCTGTTTTATGCCCTGGTCTATTGGAGATTGCAGCAGGTCATCCCCAACCAATTGCGGCTCATGTATATCAAAGTCATCGACGATATGGTGCTGGCACCGTCGAAAGAAGAACTCGAATTTTTCGAGCGGGATCTCGGTGAGTTGTGGGCAAAAATCGAACGCGATGGCCGCAGCGGCCATTTCCGCACGAAAACATCGAAATTGTGCGGGTGGTGCCCGCACCAAAAACTCTGCCCCGAATTTGGTGGAACGCCTCCCCCATACCCTGGCTGGCCAGGATCAGCGGCAGACCAGACTTCGTAGTCTGCCGCTGGACTAGTTGGGGCTCACAACCTGGCGCGCATGCGGGAGCGCCAGGTACCGAGGACTAGGACAATCCGCTGATGACTCCGTCGGCAGAGATATCGATGCGCTCAGCAGCCGGACGCTTCGGCAGACCCGGCATCGTCATAACCTCTCCGGTCAGTGCGAGGATGAACCCTGCGCCGGTGCGTGGAAGCAGTTTACGCACGTGCAGGGTGTGCCCTTTCGGCGCACCGAGCTGCGATGGATCATCGCTGAATGAATACTGCGTCTTCGAGATACATACCGGCAGCTGATCCCAGCCGCACTCACGCAGATAGGTGAGATCTTTACGGGCGTTGACAGAGTATTCCACGTTTGCCGCGCCGTAGACGTTCTTCGCAATCGCCTCAATTGAGGCTTCCACACCGTCTGCTGGGTCGTACAAAGTCGTGCTCTGGCCGTTGAGATTTGCCAGCACTTTGTTGGCGAGATCCTCTGCGCCGGCGCCACCGTGTGCGAAGACCGTCGATTCGGCCAAATCCACGTCGAAGTTTTCTGCCCATTCGTGCATGAACGCGATTTCTTCTGCACTGTCCGAGCCGAAGATGTTCAATGCAACGACCGGACGCACTCCGAATTGCCGCACGTTGTTGACGTGCTGTTCCAGGTTTGCAATCCCTTCGCGCAATGCCTCGACGTTCGGAGTTTCTAGCTCCTCTTTGGCGAGACCACCGTTGAACTTCAGCGAACGAATGGTAGCAACCACAACCGCAGCATCAACGTTGAGTTCAGCGTGACGGGCCTTGATATCAAAGAATTTTTCTGCGCCCAGATCAGAGCCGAAACCGGCTTCCGTCAGCACAATATCGGCCTGGTTTAAGGCAACCTTGGTCGCTAACACGCTGTTGCAGCCATGCGCAATGTTGCCGAATGGCCCAGTGTGCACAAGCGCTGGTACACCGCCGAGTGTCTGCACCAGGTTCGGTTGCAGGGCATCTTTGAGAAGTACCGTCAGTGCGCCGTCGGCATTAAGCTCACGAGCGGTCACCGGCTGTTTGTCGTAGTTATAGCCAACGGTGATGTCGCCGAGACGCTTGCGTAAGTCAGCCAAATCCGTCGACAAGCCGACGATCGCCATGATCTCTGAGGCTGCGGTGATGGTGAACCCGGCTTCGCGCGGTGCCCCGCTGCCTGGCCCGCCCAGCCCGGTTACCACAGAGCGCAGAGAACGGTCGTTGACGTCTTCGCAGCGCTGCCAGCTCACCCGGCGAGGGTCGATGCCCAGTTCGTTGCCTTGGTGGATGTGGTTGTCGATCAGTGCAGCGAGCGTATTGTTTGCAGAAGTGATGGCGTGGAAATCGCCGTTAAAGTGCAGATTGATTTCGTCCATCGGAACGATCTGTGAATAGCCACCGCCGGCAGCACCACCTTTAATGCCCATAACCGGCCCCAGGGATGGTTCGCGGATGGCGACCATTGCGTTTTTGCCAGCTTGCGCCAACGCGTCAGTCAGTCCAATGAGGGTGGTCGATTTACCTTCTCCCGCTGGTGTGGGAGAGACACCGGTGACTAGGACAAGCTTGCCCTTTTCCCGGCTCCAGTCCAGCTTGCTCGTATCAATCTTGGCCTTCTTTTCGCCGTAGGGTACGAGGGCTTCATCTGGGATTTCCGCCTTTTTCGCTATCTGCGAGATCGGCTCCAGTACGTGATTATTCGCAATTTCAACATCTGCGGGAATAGAACTCATGCCCACCACTTTAATGAGATTCTCACCAAAGTGATGGGCATTATATTCGCTAGCTTATGAGCTGCGAAAACAACCAGTAGAACAGCGGGCGAGCCGACTTAAGTGACGATGTTTAGTCGTTGAGGTAGAGCTTTCCGCGGAATTCTGGGTGCATAAGGTTTTCTTTCGACAGCACGCGATCGACCGTTTCTTCATCCAGCAAGCCCTTTTCCAGGACCAATTCACGGACGGACTTACCGGTTTTCGCTGCTTCTTTACCGATGATGTCACCCTGGTGATGTCCAATCAACGGGTTGAGGTAGGTCACGATACCGATGGAGTTTTCCACGTATTCGCGGCAGACATCGGCGTTGGCGGTGATACCGACCACACACTTTTCGCGCAAAGCATCGACTGCATTACCCAAGATTCGCACCGACTGGAACAGCGCTTCACCCATTGCAGGTTCCATCACGTTCAGCTGCAACTGGCCTGCCTCAGATGCCATAGAGACAGTCAGGTCATTGCCGAAGACCTTGAAGACCGTCTGGTTTACGACCTCCGGAATAACCGGGTTGACCTTCGCTGGCATGATGGACGAACCAGCCTGGCGTTCTGGCAGGTTGATTTCGTTCAGACCGGTACGTGGGCCGGACGACAGCAGACGCAAGTCATTACAGATCTTGCCCAGCTTGGATGCAGCGCGCTTGACCGCTGAGTGAGCCAACACATAAGCACCGGTATCAGAGGTTGCTTCGATCAGGTCGCGCGCGGTCTTCAGCTCCAATCCGGAAACCTCGGACAAAGCGGCAGTGACCTGGTGGCGGTAACCAGCTGGGGTGTTGACGCCGGTACCGATAGCGGTTGCGCCCAAGTTGATCTCGAGCAGGCGCTCCTGGGCCTCGCGCAAGACCGATTGCTCTTCAGCAAGATTTGCCCCGAACGCGCGGAATTCGTCGCCAAGCGTCATTGGCACAGCATCTTGCAGCTGGGTACGCCCCATCTTCAGGATGTCGGAAAACTCGTGGGCTTTCTTCGTAAATGCTTGCTCGAGCTTTCCGATCTGATCAATCAGGCGATCCATGACAGCATAAAGCCCCAAGCGGAAACCCGTTGGGTATGCGTCATTGGTCGACTGCGACATATTCACATCATCGTTCGGGTTGATGACGTCGTAGGATCCCTTTTCTTCGCCCAGGTATTCCAGGGCGAGGTTGGTGACAACCTCGTTGGTGTTCATGTTCAGCGAGGTACCGGCACCACCCTGGAAAACATCCAGTGGGAACTGATCCATGCAGCGACCTTCTTCCAAAATCTGGTCACATGCCCAGATGATGGCTTCGGCCTTCTTCTTTGGCAGGGTGTGCAAACGACGGTTGGCCATCGCAGCGGCCTTTTTCACCATCACCATGCCACGGATGAACTCCGGAACGTTGTTGATCGTTACCCACGAGATCTGGAAATTGTCGATCGCGCGCATGGTGTGCACGCCATAATAAACGTCGTTGGGAACTTCTAGCTCGCCGAGCAAGTCTCGTTCGACACGCGTTTTTTTGTTCGACTTGGTAGCAGTACCGCCGGAAGGTTCCTTCGACTTCGAAGCCTGCGAGGCGGTGGTTTCTTGCTCGTTGGACTTTGCGGTGTTCGCGGAATCCTGGTTAACGGTGTTGTCGTCGGATTTCTTCGCCATCTAAAAACTCACTCCTTTGCGCGGGTGTGCGCTCGAGGTTGGTTGATCGAGCTCGGTGGTAGTGAGCTCGTAGAACGCTTCTTTGACGTCCGTTACCGCCCCAGAGTACCTGGCGACGGTTACATGCGTGCGATACGAAGATCCGTCGCCAAAATTGCCTCAGCACCCACTGCAGAAATCTCATCCATCAAGTTGTTTGCCTGCTTGCGCGGAACGAGTGCGCGCACCGCAACCCAGTTATCCCGTGCCAGCGGCGAGACAGTAGGGCCGGTAAGCCCCGGGGTGAACTTCGCAGCTGCGTCCAAATTCTCCCGGGCGATATTGTAATCGATCATGACGTAATTTTGTGCATGCAAAATCCCCTGGATACGCGAGAGCAAGATCTTTTGCTCGCTAGTAATCTCGGTGCCGCGGCGAGAAACCACCACGGCCTCAGACTCAATGATGGGCTCACCAAAGGCTTTTAACCCCTGTTGACGCAAGGTATTTCCCGTGGAGACGACATCGGCGATAGCATCAGCCACGCCCAACTTGATAGAAATTTCTACGGCGCCATCGAGTCGGATCACCTCAGCGGAAATATCGCGCTGCGTTAGGTAATCGCGCACTAGGTTTGGATACGAGGTCGCGATCCTCTTACCCGCAAGCTGTTCGACCTGCCAATTTTCGCTTTCTGGGGCGGCGAAATAAAAACGGGAATCACCGAAACCGAGCGGCAAAACCTCATCAACGGCCGCACGCGAATCCGCAGCTAAATCGCGTCCGGTGATACCCAGATCTAACTGACCATTGGCAACATAGATTGCGATATCTTTCGGGCGAAGAAAGAAAAACTCGATATCGTGCTCGGTATCTGCAACCGCCAAAGCCTTGGAATAGCCGCGGGTTTTATAGCCGGCTTCTTTCAGAATCGATTGTGCAGCGTCGGAAAGCGAACCTTTGTTGGGAATAGCGATTTTGATCATGGGAAATACCTTTGCAATTCAGGGCAGAATATCGGCAGGTGCGACTAGCGCGGCACGTTAGAAACCGCCGACGCTAGAGGTAGCGGTAAATATCGTCCGGATTCAGACCACGCGCAACCATCATGACTTGCGTCCAATACAGCAACTGCGAGATTTCCTCGGACAGTTCTTCATCAGACTGATATTCCGCGGCGATCCAGACTTCACCGGCTTCTTCGATGACTTTTTTGCCGATATGATGCACACCAGCATCCAGGGCTTCGACGGTTCCGGATCCTTCTGGCCGTTGTTGAGCTTTGCGGGCTAATTCTGCGTGCAACTCGTCAAAATTCTTCACGACGGCCATTCTAGGGCAAAACTTCGCGATTGTTTGCAGAAAAAGCGTCTACGGTGGCGCTCGTGCAGTTTAAGCAGAAATTCCCAGTAGTGAATTCAACGCCAGGCGAATGAGTTCAGCTGCTTGTGGATCATCCGCGCCCCGTGCTTGTGCCGCCCAGTCATCGACTGCTGCCAAAGCTCCAGGAGAATCCAGATCATCGGCGATCCGCTGCCGCATCGTGTGCACCAACTGCTGCGCGCCTGCAAGATCGCCGGGTTTTTCGAGGGCATTACGCCACGTCGCCAAGCGTTTTTCGCTGTCAGCCAGCAGCTCGTCCGACCAGTCTCGATCGCTCCGGTAATGCTGCGAGTACACCCCAATCCGGATTGCCGAAGCCTCATGCCCGGCGGCAGTGAGTTTATGAATAAAGACTAGATTACCCAGTGATTTCGACATTTTCGTGCCCTCTAGCCCGATCATGCCAGCATGCACATAATGGCCTGCCATGCGATCGATGCCGAAGGCAGATTCAACGTGTGCGGCAGAAAACTCGTGATGCGGGAAGACTAGATCAGAACCGCCGCCTTGAATATCAAATCGGGCGCCCAAGCGATTAGCGGCAATCGCGGCGCATTCGATGTGCCAGCCAGGGCGACCACGACCGAACGGTGCTTCCCAGGAAGGTTCGCCAGGGCGTTCTGCCTTCCAGATCAAGGCATCGAGCGCATCTTTTTTGCCTGCTCGTTCTGGGTCGCCACCACGTTCGGCAAAGACTTCCATCATCTCCGTGCGGCTGAAGTTCGATTCGTAGCCGAACTGCTCTGTCGCAGTAATAGGAGCATAGATATCCGGATATTCTCCGTCGATGACATAGGCCTTGCCCTGCTCTAACAACGTGCCGACGATGTCTATAATCTCGTCAACGGTTTCCGAGACCGACATGAAATCGTGCGGCGGGATGATACCTAATTGCTGCATATCTGAACGGAATAAATCCGTTTGCTCTTTGCCTAACTCGCGCCAATCCTGGTTATCGCGGTTGGCGCGTTCGAACAATGGGTCGTCAACGTCGGTGACGTTTTGTACAAAATGGACGTCTCGTCCGTTGTCCAGCAAGGCCCGATACACAAGGTCAAAGGTGAGATAGGTCGCTGCGTGTCCCAGGTGCGTCGAATCATAGGGGGTGATCCCGCAGACGTACATGCCGACCGGGCCCTCTGGGTTCTGGAAGGTAACCTCACGTACCTTGGCGTCGGCAGTGTCATAGAGATGCAACGGCTCGGCGGCGCCATGACGGGAGGGAATGGTGGGAACAGTAGGAGCAGACCAAGATTTCATAATTCCCTACTCTAACGCCGTTTAGACAGGTTGTAGTATTCCCAAGCCCAATAGCAGCATGACCAGCAGGCCCAGCGGGATTCGATATGCCGCGAACCACGCAAATGAGTGATTGGCGACGAACTTCAACAGCCAGGCGATTGCAGCATAACCGACGAGACCGGCGATCAGCGTGCCGATGGCGAGCTGCATTCCGCTGGCAGCCTGCCCAGCGGATGGGCCGAATGCGTCGGGAAGCGAAAACAAGCCAGATGCCATGACTGCAGGAATCGCCAGCAAGAAACTGAAGCGCGTGGCAACTTCCCGGTCGAGGTTCAGAAACAAACCGGCAGAAATCGTGCCGCCCGAGCGTGATACGCCGGGAATCAATGCGAGACATTGCGCCAAGCCCATCACGATTGCATCTCGAAAATTCAGCTCTTCACTGGTACGAGTTTTTTTTCCCCAGCGCTCGGCGGCAATGAACACGAACGAGAACAAAATGAGAACGGCCGCTGTGATCCACAGATTCCGTAATGATTCGCGAATAAAATCTTTCGCCAGAAAACCGATGACTCCGATGGGGATCGAGCCGACGATGATCATCCAGCCCATTTTCCAATCAGCGCCGCGTGCTTCCCGATCGACGATGCCGCGGCACCAGCCACGCACTATTTGAACAATTTCCCGCCAGAAGAAAATCACGACTGCGATTTCGGTACCCAGTTGGATGACGGCAGTAAAAGATGCACCTGCATCGGCGCCCCAGAAAAACTCCGAGAAGATCCGCAAGTGGCCGGACGACGATACCGGAAGGAATTCGGTTAAGCCCTGCAGCACGGATAAGACGACGACCTGCACCCACGTCATATCAATTTCGGCGGCCGTTGCCGTAGTGCTCGCCGCGTGGCTAGCGGTATCTAACGCTACATCGCTCGTAATCACGGCTACCAGACTATACCTTTGCCCGAATGCTGTTGAACTCCCTGCTCTATCGGCGTCGCTGTTTGCTGGATCCAGCTTCCGGAGTTTTCTGCTGCTGCTGATAAACTCAGCTGTTGTGAATATGCGGTTTCGGTCGGTGCAATTTCGTCCCTACGTGTTCGCTGCGTGTGCTTTAGTGAGTGCCAGCGCGCTCGTCGCTTGTGCAGATAATCCCGTGCTTCCCGGTGGTGATGCCCCGGCCATGGGGAATGCCAGCCCAGTCGTCAGTTCTCCGGCAGTTGATGAAGCCAAGCTCGCTGGCATGACGGTCTCCCGTCCGGAATTTTCCCGCGTCTCGGACATGGCAATAGCTGGTGATACTCTTGCGGTGCGCAACGACGATGCACTGTGGTTTGGCACCGTCGACGAGCTTGCCGACGGTGGAACAGTCATTGATATTGCTCCCGCATGTGGCGACCTAACTGCCACCGCGGATCATTTTGTCCTCGCTTGCGATTCCACCGTGCAGGTATTTGCAGCTGGTGAAACCACGGCTGAAGAAATCACCCCGGAGGTAGACTTCTCGGTTACCGCAGCGACTCGCATGAACAATGGCGATCTAGTTCTCGCCTCGAATGAGACCGCGGACATCGCCATCGTGGCACCTGACGGCGCAGTACACAGCAAATTTGCCGCAGCAGCGCCTACTGACGAATTAGTGCACGTGGAATCAGAATCGCACGGCGAACAATTGGTGCGCACCTGGAGAGAAGACACGACAATTCAGAATTTGGATTGGCGTAACGAACGCGGTGGCGGCACTTTGCGGGTCGGCCTGGGTGTCGGTGCGATCTCCGCCGGTGATGAGGGATTAGTGCTAGCAGCCGATACTCGGGGTGATCAGATGGCTGTCTACACCGCCCTCGACGTGATTCGATTGCACCAAACTACCCCTGTTCCAGCAGGACCGTGGGCCGTGGGCTGGGATAGCGAGCGGGAACTAGCCTGGGTCGCTTCCACCGAAGGCAACCGGTTGACTGGATTCAAGATCTCGAGCGGTATCCCCCAGCAAGCCAGCCAGTTACACACGATCGCTGATGCACAATCGATGGTGATTAACGACGAGGGCACAATCGTACTGGGATCAGCTTCCGGGGCCGGTATCCAGGTTATTGCTGATCCAGAATTATCTGAGGAGAAAGCACAGTAATGGCTTCACAGTCTGCACAATCACGGGAAAACCGCACTATCGAACGAGCTCTAGCCGGAGCACGCAAGAAGCTCTATCGAGCGGTGTATGGCACGGCACTGCGCGTAATGTTCCAGGTCGATCCAGAGCGCATTCACCATGGCGCCAATAACGTCATGGCATTCGTCAATTCCTCAGCGCTGTTGCGCGGCTTGCTGTCAAAAACTTTGTGCACCGATGATCCCCGACTTTCCCAAGAGGTTTTCGGCGTGCGGTTTCCACGTCCGCTGGGGTTAGCCGCAGGCTTCGACAAAAATGCCCGCGCAGCCAAAGCATGGTCGGCTATTGGCTTTGGATTTGCTGAACTGGGTACCGTCACGGCGGCAGCACAACCTGGTAACCCACAACCGCGCTTGTTCCGCTTGCGCGAAGACCATGCCATTCTGAATCGCATGGGGTTCAATAACGACGGTGCAGCCGTCGCGGCCCGCAACCTGCGTGGGCATCTCACGAGTGGTGATCCTGCTAAGCGTGGAATCATCGGGATTAACATCGGTAAAACCAAAAAGACTCCGGTGGAACAGGCCGTCGATGATTACCGCCGTTCGGCATCTGTGCTGGGATCGGCGGCTGATTACTTGGTCGTGAACGTGTCGTCGCCGAATACACCTGGATTGCGCGACCTGCAGGCAGTGGAATCTTTGCGCCCAATCCTGCAGGCAGTGCAGGAAGTTTGCACTAGCCCAGTGTTGTTAAAAATTGCTCCGGACCTGTCCAACGCCGACGTTGATGCCTGTGCGGATTTGGCCGTCGAATTAGGTCTTGCGGGAATTGTTGCCACGAATACGACGATTTCACGTCAGGGGCTGAAAACTCCCGCTGCCCAAGTCGAAGCAGCGGGTGCAGGCGGAATCTCTGGCCCACCAGTAGCGCAACGTTCGTTAGAAGTGTTGCACCGTTTGCACGAACGCATTGGAGATCAGTTGGTTCTGGTCTCGGTTGGTGGGATCACAACCCCACAGCAAGCCTGGGAACGTATTACAGCCGGAGCTTCCCTGTTGCAGGGATATACGGGGCTGATCTATGGGGGTCCAGGTTGGATTAAAGATATTCACCGCGGAATTCTGCAACAGTTAGATGCCCACGGCTTAGAGAATATTTCCGCGGCTGTGGGATCTGGCTTGGAATGGCGTGAGGCCTAGACCATGGAGTCGAAAAAGAGCTGAAAAGCACTTCTGTATTTAGGCTTTCGGCATCACGGAGCGGCGCAATACCAATGCGCACAACACCGCGAGCACGGCATACAGCAGTAGCCAATGTTGCCCCATGTAGCCTAGTGCCGTCGATGGCAAGAACTGACTGGCAATGATGAGCGCGACTGCCACGGCTAGGGCAACAACTTGACTCACGCTCGCTTTCTGGGCGCGGTTCACGGTGGCGAATGCGCCGAAAAGCACTGCTGCAATACAGATGGCCAAAAATGCTGGGGTGATGGCGAATGGTACCGCCCAGCCATCAGAAAACCATGCGACCACGCTAAAAATTGCCAGCGCAACTGCAAGCGCAATAAAAGAGCCACCGGCCCGTAGAGCCAGTGGCACCGTCACTTCACGCCCAGTGGAGTGACCGTTGTTGGAAGAAGAGTTTTTCGCTGCCATGAATGAACAGCATACTTCCCTACTTACTTGTTTTCGGCCCAACCCCACAGGATGGCACGCCCAATTGCGTGGAAGTGCAGGTTAAAGCCCAAAACTGTCGGGCTCGCGTCCTCTGGAATCTCCATTTCTTCGGTGTCTACAGCATGCACGGCGTATAGGTAGCGGTGCGGGCCGTGACCCTCTGGTGGTTGCGCACCAAAATGGGTACGTTCACCGGAGTCGTTGACCAAGGATTTTACGCCTTTGATGCCGAGGTCTTCTGCCTCACCCGCGTTGGTTGGCAGTTCAGTGATATCTGCAGGGATGTTAAACGCGGCCCAGTGCCAAAAGCCGGAAGCAGTCGGCGCGTCCGGGTCGAAGCATGTCACGGCTAGCGATTTAGTGCCTTCCGGCAAATTTGACCACGCTAATTGTGGCGAGTTGCTCTCTGGAGCCTGGAATTTCTCCGGGATTTCATCGCCATCAACTAAGTCTGTGGAAGTCAGTGTGAAAGACGGCAGGTCCTTCAGCGGTGCGTATGGATCTGGTCCAGGAAAACGGGAGTCATTTGCATAATCGGTCATGACACCATTTGTACCTGAATCTTGCCGAAATCGCCGGTGCTTTGCAGGCTGACCGCATTCGTTGACAGTGCTCATGGCATGCCTAGTTTTGCCAATCGTTTCTCCCTGTGCCATCACATTTTCGCCCTTAACCTGCAAATTTGTTTTAACTACATATGACATACTAAAGTAAGTCAGCGTTGCCGAGCTTAAGAGCAAAGCAAGTAGAAAAACTTTGTAGATAACTTCTCACCAAGTTGTTCCTACTTACTACGCTCGTATGCTTGCGTGCACCCTGCCCGGGTGGCGGAATGGCAGACGCGCTGGCTTGAGGTGTCAGTGTCCTATTAACGGACGTGCGGGTTCAAGTCCCGCTCCGGGCACAATTGTGAAGTCTCGGGACATCGTTTCAACGGTGTCCCGAGACTTTTTGCCTTTCGCGCCTGACCGGTGCGTGATGTCGTCGTTTTGGTTTGGCTGGCGTTTAGCCCGCGTTTAACCCCGTTTTGGTATGGCTGTAGCCAGCAGAGTGGCTAACAACCATGGTCTTTAGCGCACGCAATAGCAGAATGGCTTAATCTCGCAAAGCTTGCAGCGGCGCTACCAAAGGGACCTCATCATGCAGCAAAATATCTGCTTCGACGTGGTACACAGATTCAACTAATTCGGTTCGCAGCACGTCTTTCGGAGCCCCCTGCGCCCGAATCTGGCCATCTTTCAGCACCACCAACGTGTCACACATTCGTGCAGCCAAGTTGATGTCGTGGATGGCTATTAGGCCAAGACTACCCTCTTGTCGTGCCTTCTCACGCACTTTTGAGAGCACGAACAATTGGTGATGGAGGTCCAGGGCAGATGTTGGTTCATCCAAGAGCATGAGCCCTGGTCGGCCCACCAACATTTGCGCGAGAGCAACGAGCTGGCGCTGTCCACCGGACAACTCGTTGAGATAACGCGATGCAATGTGGTCGAGATTTAGCTCATGGATGATCTCACCTGTACGCAGCACCGGGTCCTCGCAGGATTCGCGTCGTGCAGCGATGAGCACGGCCTCGAATGCGCGCAATGCCGCGGTGCTTGGCAGATCCTGTGGCACGTAGCCGGTCAGCTGGCGCTTCTTCTTTCGATGTGGCGCAGCACCGTCGACTCGAAATCTGATGTCTCCTTCGTAGCCACGGTGTACGTCGGCAAGCGATTTGATGAGTGTAGTCTTACCGGATGCATTGGGGCCCAGGAGGCCAACGATCTGTCCTCCCGTCAACCGCTCAACATTGACATCATGAAGAATTTGGTGTGAGCCGTATCCCGCGCGCAATCCTGTGATGGTCAATTCCACGTCCATAATGCCAGGCTTCGAAGTGTTTAGCTCCACAGTGCCCTCCTTCTAGCCATGACAATTGCAATAAAGAATGGAACGCCAAGCAACGAGGTCACGATACCAATCGGGATCGCCAGCCCCGGTTTTACGATCAAGCTCAGAGCATGCGCAGTGCACATCACGGCGGCCCCAGCCGCCATGGAGGCAGGTACAAAATAGCGTTGGTCTTCACCAACGAGCATTCGGGCGATGTGCGGGCCAACCAAACCAATGAAACCAATGATGCCTGCAAAAGCGACTGTCGTTGCTGCCACCAGCGAAACCACAACCAGCACGATTACGCGCAACGCTGAAGTGTTCACGCCCATAGCCGCCGCACGTGCATCACCTAATCGCAAGGCAGTCAATTGCCATGACAAGGCCCACAAGATTGGAATAGCTACGGCCAAAACTCCTGCTAACACCGCGTTTCCGGTCCAGCTAGCACGCGTTAACGAGCCGAGCGACCAGAATACGATTTGCTGTAGCGCCTCCGCCGACGAACGATACTGAATGAGCGCCAACATTGCTTGGAAGAAAAAGACCAATCCAATGCCGAGCAACACCATAGTTTCTGCCCGAACACCACGCAGGATGGCAGCAATAACGATCACTCCAGTGGCGATGACTGAAGATAACCATGCTACTAATGCGAGATTTAATTGCGGCTGATTGACTATCTGCCACCGCAATACAATCGCACTCGCACCGCCGAATGCGGCCGCAGCTGAAATACCTAGCGTAAACGGCTCCGCGAGTGGGTTGTTGAGGATAGTCTGCATTTCTGCGCCCGCGAGTGAAAGACTTACCCCGATCAACAGTGCCATGACAGCCATCGGTAACCGTAGTCGCCAGAGCACCGTGTGGGTTTGGTCGTCCAAGCTGGACGGGTTAAGAATGCCTGTAATCACCTGACCTGGGCTGATATCAATTGCTCCCACAAAATTGCTGGTAACAAAAGCAGCCGCAGCGATTGCACAAAGACCAGCGACTATGCCGATCCGCTGCCATGTGAGTTTTTTGTGCTGGCGCTTGAGATCTAATACAGCAGCATCCGCCGTGCCAGACGTAACCACCGGTTGCACCGCAGCTTTTCGTCTCTTTTCTGGTGCTGAAGTTTGCTTTGCCGTGTTTGCCATCATTAATTAGTGATAAACAGAGTTCCGTCGCCAGAAATTGGCGAATACTTCTCTTGCGAATCCATCCACTTCTGCACTACGTCAATGTCTTCGTAGGCTTCTGGGTTGATCCACTGCGCGATCTGCAATAGGGCCAGGTGGTTGAATGGCGAGTTATAGAACTGGTGCCACAGGGCGTGCAATTGGTGGTCCTTGACCGCGCGTAGATCTTCGAATCCTGGTTGGATCTCTGGCAGCTTTTCGATGCTGGCTTTGGCCGAAGATTCATCGATGCCGTAACCCACTGCTGCATAGCCGACTGGGTTTCCTGCGTCGTCTTTCATCTCAGACCAGTCGCCACCCGTGGCGATGATCATGTCTGGATCGGATTCCAACACCTTTTCTGGCGTCAGTGCACCAGATTCCCCTTCGATCACGTGATCGCCTACGTTGTCACCACCGGCAGTGTTCACTAGCTGAGAGATGTTTGAGTCATTCCACGATCCACAACAATCCAGGACACCGGCTGCTCGCCACACGAAGGTCTTTGGCTTTTCAGCAACTTCGGCTGCACGTTCTTGAACGAGATCAACGGTTTCTTGCCACTCTTTGTTGAACTCTTCAGCACGTGCTTCTTGGCCAAAAATTTGCCCCAAAAGCTCCATTGACTTCGTCGTGTTTTCCAGAGGCTTCGAGCGGAAATCCGTCACGATATATTCCATGCCAGCCTCATCCATTTTTGTGGTCAGCCCGGCTTTCTCAGAAGCTTCGTAGGCATCCATGGACAAGACCACCAAATCGGGCGTAAGGCTCAACAGGTTTTCTACCGTTACATCGCCTTTGGACAGACCACCGATTTCTGGAATCTCATTGACTTCTGGAAGCTGCGTTTCCAAACGCTCATAGTAATCAGGAACGTTTTTCTTCAGGTCCGTGCCGATGCCAACGACCTTATCCAGCGGGTCTTCGGTATTCAGAATTCCGGTGGCAAACAGCGTGCGGCCTTCACCGAGAATGATGCGTTCTGGTTCTTCTTCCAGCGTGACTTCCCTGCCAGCAATATCGGTCAGCGTGATGGCAGCGCCATTATCGCCGTCTTTTCCTTCGCCTGGCGACGAATTTCCATCTGCCTGCGAGGTTTCCTCCGTGCTACAAGCGACAAGAACAGCGGTGGATACAACACCCGCTGCAAGCACTGTCAAAATCTTTTTCCTCTTAAGAGCCATCATCTTCCTTAAAATTAGATTCTTACGTGGGACCAACAAGGGCAGGCTTATGTTAATCAATAAGGCAAGTCTAAACAATATTTTTCTGGTTGTTTTCGCACACATGACGTAGGACACATTAAGATTCCTGACAGTTCATTACTCGACGCAACAACGGCGACACTTGGCAGGGACTTTTACCAGAGGCACGCACGCATGACTCTGGCTAAGACAGCCACCAACTAGACTGAGGAGCTATGGATTCAGATCGAACCCAATCACAACAGCACCAGCGATCGGATAATTCTGCGCGCAACACACGACGCGGACCATGGCTGAAAAGTTTCTTGCATTTTTGTGGCACCATCCGCCGTGATGCATGGGCATCAATCCGTCGCTGGTCGCTCGCCCGTATTCTCACCGTCGCAGGCATTGCGATTGCCTTGCTCATACTGTTTATCGTTATCGACTTTCCGACCCTGACGTCGTTACGCGAAGCAGCTGACTCTGCGGGCAGTGGTTTTATGGTGCTGTTCTGGCTGGGTTATGTATTTTTTACCCAATTTCCCCTGCCGCGCACGGTATGGACGGTCGCCTCGGGGATTTTGTATGGCCCGTGGATCGGACTACTCATCGCGCTCACTGCTCTGACGGCCTCTGCCGCTATTTCTCTGCTGTTAGTCCGCTGGTTGCTCGGTGATTGGATGGCACCCCGGCTCAAGCACCCCGCGGTGTCTGGAATTAACTACCGGTTGCGCAAGCGCGGCTGGCTCGCGGTGGCATCGCTACGCCTCATCGCCGGCGTGCCGTTTTCTCTAGTCAATTACACCGCGGCGCTGACTTCGATCCCGTTTTTCCCGTTCGTCCTCGCCACGCTGCTGGGTTCGGCTCCGGGTACCGTCGTCGGGGTGCTCTTCGGTGACACCTTGATTGCAGGCACGAATCCGCTTGTCATCGTGCTGCTGGCGGCAATCGCGGTTGTGGGGATTGGTGGATTAATCCTTGACGCCCGAATGCCGGTGCAAACGCGCACGGTAATCAAGTCTGAACCATAGACTAGCCTGCGCGAGGCCGCGGTTAAGCAGGGTATAAACTGGAATCTAGATTTATTTCATGCCAGATCGACTCGTCTGCACCAGCTTGTAACCGTTGAGGAGGCCATATGTTTGCCGTCCATGCCCGCTACCGTGGCAGTGCACCCCGGCGCGCTGATCTTGTGCAACGCTCGGCTGCAGCCTTGTCAACGCTGGACGGTGTCGGTGGATTCAACGTCGTCGGCGTGGAAGATATCGCCTCGACGATGGATGAACCATCAACGGTGTGTGACATCACCATGGCGTTGCTTGCCGACGGGGAATGGGCCGTTGGAATCGGGGTCGCCACTGGCAAAGATTCAGC
The DNA here is from genome assembly GCF_041224285.1 of Corynebacterium drakensteinense. NCBI lineage: Bacteria > Bacillati > Actinomycetota > Actinomycetes > Mycobacteriales > Corynebacteriaceae > Corynebacterium > Corynebacterium drakensteinense. The sequence continues at coordinate 43,583 of NZ_JAXOFP010000005.1, read as the reverse complement.
ATTATCCGCGGCACAAGGCACGCTTCCGCGTAATGCGCGTGCTGGAAGCGTGTGGGCCGAAGTAACGAACTCACCAACTGCGGCCGAAGATATCGCAGCCTGCTTTGCCTTGCTGGGACAAGTGCTCAATAAGCGAACTTATGAAGGCCGTGAAGCCACCGCGATGGTACGCAGCGGCTTAACCCAAAATGAGGCGGCAGAACAACTCGGTATTTCCAAACAAGCGATATCGCAACGTCTCCAGGCCGCAGGTTGGGCTGCAGAAAACGCAGGTTGGCGTCTGGCAGTCAACCTCTTGACTACAGCAGATCGGATTTCTGCAGCTCGGGGTTAGTCACAAAGTCCACGAGACGCTCCACAGCGCCGATCAAAGAGATATCAACATCCCTGAAGGTATGCACCGAATTATAGATCCGGTGCCACGCTTCTTTCGGGTTTGACCACCCCACAGCTTCGCACACCCCGGTTTTCCAATCCTGCCCGCGCGGGATGTGGGGCCATTCCGCTAAACCGACACGTGCAGGTTTTACGGCTTCCCAAATATCGACGTACGGATGGCCGGTCACTAAAACGTGTGGACCGACGTTTTCGGTCAGTCGTGCTTCTTTCGTGCCCGCGATCAAGTGATCCGCAAGAACTCCGATACGGCGTTGTGCCGTCGGCTGGAATTCTGTGAGCCGTTCTTCGAGGTTATCGAGCCCTTCTAGATATTCCACGACGACGCCTTCTACGCGAAGGTCATGCCCCCAGATCTTTTCGACGAGTGCTGCGTCATGCACACCTTCTACCCAAATACGCGAAGGGGCAGCAACGCTGGCGCTAAGATTTTCTACCCGTCGCGAGCCCGAATTTGAATGCGTCGGTGTCTGTGGCTGCGGTTGCTGCATCTTTGTGGACAGGTTCACGCGTTGGCCTTCGTGTAAAAACCCGCCGGTAATGATGGGAAACACTCGTCGGTTGCCATAGCGATCTTCCAGTCGCGCTAAGTAACCAGAAAAAGTCTTGTCGATATCGATGAGTGCACCGACAAAATCTTCGCCGACAACTTCTAATACCAGGCCGGGCTCAGCTTGCAGATCCGGAAAATTTGGTGTCTGTCGACGCGCATGTCCTCGTAAAATATCGCCGCTATACCGATCTCTACTCATGGTTTTTCAGTGTATCGATTACTATGGCCGACGATGTCTATCCGCGCCGAAGTCTTTTCTCCTGTCCAAAACACTGCAGTGTGGCTTGCTGCTTGGCTCTACGGCTATGAATCGAGCGATGCTACCCTCGATGCGCTCCAGGAGCTCGGTGGCACGAATACCATCGAAGGCACACCGATCATCGAGCTCCTTTCCGGATTGCGCGCAGCCACCGCCGATATTTTGCAGCAGCCGGAACCAGTACTCAATCTCGTGTTGTCGGGCCCGGGCGAACCGCCGGCGCTACCGGCTGGCGGTGCCGCGGCACGCTTGTATGCAGAACTCGACGCGGCAGGTGCGGTCGTGGTCCGCGATGCCAACCCAGAGCTGCACCACGTTCTGCTTCCGCACTATTCCGATGGCCGCACTGAATGGACCTGGATCCGAGAAACTGGAGCTTTGCCGCCCGCAACTGGGTTGATGGCGGGTGATGCGGATTATTACCTCAGCGAAGCCACGAACTCGGCGGCGAAACTCATTGAAGAGTCTGCGCACATACCCAACGATGTGCCGAATGCCCGGATGACCGTTGGTACGTTGGCAGATTTTTATGATATTCCCGGTCTTCCCGGTTCCGTCCCGCCGCGCGTGGCAAAACTATTCGCGCGCGCAGATATGGTTGCTGCGACCACCGAGCTGATCACGGACAAACTTGGTGATCACAGCCTGGATCACCATCTGTTTGGTTTGTTCCGGCACCTGCGACACGCTCGGATAGCCGGCGTGGAACGGGCGTGCACCGAATACGCCCGCGCCTAGTGCGCGAGCGTTGTTTTTGCAGCATTTTCCTGGCGCATCGGTGCGAAACCGAAAAGCTTGAGCTAGTTTTTCGTCCAGATATCGCAGCACCCAGCCGCGCACGGCTGACCATTGGCGGTATTGCCCTGGACGGTGACCTCGCCAAGCTTTTCGACGATTTCCCCGGCTGCGGATTCTGCCGCAATGTCGACGACCATTTCTGCAAACTGCATGGTCAGACCCGAGGTTCGTGCGCGTTCGACGTGGACGTCTTTTTCTTGTGCGGCTTCGACTAGCTCGGTGTCGAGGTCCCACATGACTTCCATGTGGTCGGTGATAAAGCCAATCGCACATACCACCACGGCCTTGATGTCGCGGTCATCTGCGAGGAATTCGGTGTGGTCGACGATATCGGGTTCGAGCCACGGTACACGCGGGTCGCCCGAGCGTGACTGCCAGACCAGGTCATAATCGTCGATGCCGGCTGCGGTTGCTGCTAAACGTGCGGCTTCGGCAACCTGCCGCGAATACAGGTTCTTGTCGCCTGCCGCACCGCCGACGTCGTCATGCCGGTTCGGCACAGAATGCGCGGTAAACAGCATGCGGGTGTTTTCGCGGCGCGCGGCGGGAACTTTGTCGAAGGCCTCTTTAATGGCCGCTGCGGTATCCGCGATAAATGCTGGATGTGAGAAAAACTGACGGATTTTCGTGAATTGGATCTCTGGTAAGTCTTTGTTCGCCAAATGCTCACGGATGCGCTTGATGTCTTCGTCGTACTGACGACACGCCGAATATCCGCCCCAGGCGGACGTTGCAAAGACTAATACCTTCCGGTGACCATCACGCGCGATTTGCTCTGCGGTGTCTTCTCCGAATGGGTGCCAGTTGCGATTTCCAAAATATACCGGAAGGTCAATCTCGCGGCGTGCGAGGACCTGTTCGATATTCGCAATGAGGGTGCGGTTTTGGCCGTTGATGGGGCTTATGCCGTCGAAGTTAAAGTAGTGTTCTCCGACTTCTTCCAAGCGCTCGCGTGGGATGCCGCGGCCACGAGTCACGTTCTCCAGAAATGGAACAACCTCGTCGTTTCCCTCGGGGCCGCCGAAGGAAAGGACGAGGAGTGCGTCGTAATCAGTCAGGGGGTGCAAATCAGTCATGTCTTTAGCCTAGCAAGCAATAACTGCTGGCATTCACGGTTATTTGCTGCTTTTCGACGAGCCCGCTGAACTGCACGCGGCGGTGCTAGCCAGCAGAGTACGAACCTGCTGCGTACGGCTGAAAAGGCTATCCCAGCAGACGAACAGCGTTTTCGGTCATACCGCTATGCCGTACTGGAACTTCGCGAACCTGGGAACCAGAATGCGGAGCTTCGATCATCATTCCATTGCCCGAATAGATGGCGACGTGTTGAGATCCGCCTGGGCCATAAAAGATGAGGTCTCCGGGCTGCAGGTCCGACGTTGATACGTGCGTGCCGTGGCGGTATTGACCACCGCTGTAGTGCGGAAGCGAGATGCCGGCACCAGCGAATGCGTATTGCACCAATCCGGAACAGTCGAAACCGACCTTGCCAAAGTCACCATTGCTGTCGGCATTTGCACCATCACGTATGCCTGCTGTTGGACCCTGCGCGTTTCCGCCGCCCCAGGCGTAGTCCACTCCCAACTGCGAGCGAGCCCGCGACAGCACTGCTTGTGCCTGTTGCGAGGAGCCAACCTCGGCGAAATTGGCGGATGCATCTTCAGTCACCGTGGTGTTGGTGTCCAGCTCGTCCAAAACTCCGCTGAGTTCGTTAACAAGCTGGTCACCAGTTGATTCAGACTCGTCGGTGCTGTCTTCGCTACCTGCGCCAGCAGATTCACTAGCTGCACCTTGCTGGTTAGTCGAGCTGTCTGTTGGCTCGGATGCCACCTGGTTTTGGGCTGAAGCGGCTTCCCCTTCCGCTTCAGCACCAGTACTGGTGCCAGTACCAGTTGCAGTATCAGTGAGTGATTCTGCTGGCTCCGTATTTAGTTGTGTTCTCGGCGTTGATTCCTCAACTCTTTGTAGCGCTGGGATTTGCCCCGGCGGATCTTGGACGGTCTGTTCAGTTGTACTGGTATCCGGTGTGACCGAATCCAATGCTGTGTGATCCGGCAAATGCTCCGCGACTTCATTGGCTGCTTGTTCAATCAATTCCGTCAGTTCGGGCGAAAGCGCCTCGGCAGTGTCAGATACCGCCTCAGCCGGATGGTTACCGGAATCTTTTTCCGCTCTATTCGTTTGTGTGTGTTCAACTTGCTCATCTTCACTAGTCGATGAGCCGTCTTCCGCTGGTCTGCCACCGGATGGACTATCGCCAGCCGTTTGTCGATCAACGGGTTGCTGATCAGTCGGTGATGTATCGCTCGCGGCGGATCGATTGGTCGAGTTTCCGCGTGCTGCCGCAAGTTCTTGCTGAGATTCTTTGTGCTCTTCAGCAACTTCTGCCCGCTGCTGCTGAAGTTGTGTAACTTGTGCTGTCGTGCGTTCTAACAGTTCACGGGCTTGCGTTTCCGCATCATTTGCTTGTTCAGCACGCTGCTCGGCAAGTTCATGGGTTTTGCGCAGCTGCGATTCTTTATTGGCTTTTTCTGTGCGCACACGGTCGAGTTCGTCGATGGTGGCCAATTTTTCATCAGCCTGCGCGCGCAAAAATGTTTTGCGGTACAGCTCATCGTCGCGGCGATCGCCGTTGCTGATCTCCGCGAGGCTCGCCGAACCCGCAGCGCGCCGATATTTAGCACGAGAGAGCTCATCGAGTTCGTCTTGTGCGTCAGCGATATCAGCCTGCGCAACATCGAGCTCTTCTTTCGCGGAGTTTACGCCACGTTCTGCTTGTGCAGCCTCGGAACGCGCATCTTGCAAGATGAGCAGTGCTTCGTTGACAGATTCACGCAACTCGCCGATTCTCAGATCCAAATTGTTGAGCTCTGATTCGGATTCGGTGATGGTGGAAATAAGCTCAGCAACCGCCGGCTGCAGCGAATCTTTCGGGCTTGCCTGCCCGATCGCGGATGATCCGAATAACGACAAAGACGCTGTACACGCAACGGCTGCGCTAAAACTGCGTACGCGAAACGCACGCCGATGAGACAATGAAGGCACGACACACTCCTGACAGGTTCAGTCAAGGCCATAGCCATGACTGAACGTTGAGTTCTACGACAGTGGGTACCGACACACGAACTCAGCAGGCATGTGGACGCAATTATCCTCAATAAACCTTGCGCCCTTGACCGTTAACCACCGTCGCCCCTGGCGTGCTTCCCCACATGCCCGTGCTGATGGTCCGCCAAGAACCCAAAGTTTATGAAATTTATGCGGCTTGCTTCCACCGCACAGTCCAATGTTTCTGCTAAGGCTCGTGAGCCAATATCCAAACCATAGGCCACAGAACGCAACAGCGACACATATTTTCACATTCATCCCGTTCGTTACGTCAAGGACTTAGGCGTGACCATTGCCCTGCCCTGCGGAAAGTCTGCCAAAATAATCGACTGTGCTGTTTGTCACATTTTGTAACGACACGCGCAATTTAAGCTCAATTGCGTAACGATTTGGTTACTAAAATCCACGAGATGGTCAAGGTTGAAAGGATGACAATGGCTGCCAAGGCGGCGACAATCGGCCACGACACGAGCGGCTGCGAAAGTTCGTTCACGTAGTTCACAACCCCGACGTCGATAGGCGCATCCTTGAATGCGGTCTCAGCGGCCTCCAGGTTGGCGCGCGAAAAGTGTTCACTCACAGCCGAACCACCGTGTGGAGTTCGCACGATCACAGTGTCCAGCTCCGTCTCACGTTGCAACTCTTGAGCCAAATCTCGCAAGTCTGCGGCCTTGTCGACATAGACGTCGACAAGCGCGACGCCGACTGTTTGTCCATCGTCAATATTGTTGACTGTGGCTACCGCCTGTTCCAGTTGCGGTTCTTGCTGTCGAGCGAATTCCGCGTGCGGGCCAAAAGCCAACCGATCGTCCTCCAGCTGAGCGCTGAGATCTGCAATATCTACACCGTGGGGAATCATGTCGGCTACTTTCTGCTTAATCTATCCGGGGGTAATACCTTCCCAGCCGGGCGTTCATTCTCGTTCTCAATACGCTAGCGGAGCAACTTTTACCACACTATTGTCCGCGACGGGCACCATAAACTTAAAACAGAACAGCTGTACTGTTATACTTTTGGCAAGACGAGGGATCATCAACCTACACTGGGACAATGAACCCCCGTGTTCTAGGACTTTTTAGTTCTTACAATATTGCAAAACAAGGAAATGGAGCTCCCCGTGACTGAAAGCTTGAACTCCTTCAACGCTAAGAAGAAGCTCGAGGTCGGCGATAAGTCTTATGACTACTTCGCGCTCGATGCAGTAGACGGAATGAAGAAGCTGCCTTATGCACTCAAGGTGTTGGCAGAAAACCTGCTTCGTACCGAAGACGGCAAGAACGTCAACGAAGATCACATCAAAGCCATTGCAAACTGGGATCCGAAGGCTGAGCCTGATACGGAAATCCAGTTCACCCCTGCCCGCGTTTTGATGCAGGACTTCACCGGTGTGCCTTGTGTTGTTGACTTGGCCACCATGCGCGAGGCCGTGTCCAACTTGGGCGGTAACCCTGATCAGGTCAACCCTTTGAACCCAGCGGAAATGGTTATCGACCACTCTGTGATCACCGAGGCTTTCGGTGACGCAGACGCGCTGACCAAAAACGTCGCCATCGAATATGAGCGCAACGAAGAGCGCTACCAGTTCTTGCGCTGGGGTGCTGAGAACTTCTCGAACTTCCGCGTTGTTCCTCCAGGAACCGGTATTGTCCACCAGGTCAACATCGAATACCTTGGCCGCGTCGTCTTTGACAACGATGGCCTGGCATACCCAGACACCTGTATCGGTACCGACTCTCACACCACCATGGAAAACGGCCTGGGAATTCTGGGCTGGGGCGTCGGCGGTATCGAGGCCGAGGCTGCCATGCTGGGTCAGCCAGTGTCGATGCTGATTCCAAAGATCGTCGGCTTCAAGCTGACCGGCGAGATCCCAGTCGGCGTTACCGCGACCGACGTGGTGTTGACCATCACCGATATGCTGCGTGAGCACGGCGTTGTGCAGAAGATCGTCGAGTTCTACGGCAATGGTGTTAAGTCCATTCCTCTGGCAAACCGTGCAACCATCGGTAACATGTCGCCAGAATTCGGTTCCACCGCCGCGATCTTCCCAATCGACGAAGAAACCACCAAATACCTGGAGCTTACCGGTCGCCCACAAGAGCAGATCGACCGCGTTGAAGCTTATGCCAAGGCCCAGGGCATGTGGCTGGAAGAAGACGACGAAGAGGCCGAGTACTCCGAGTACATCGAACTCGACCTGTCTACCGTCAAGCCTTCGATCGCTGGTCCAAAGCGCCCACAGGACCGCATCGAGCTCGACAAAGCCAAAGAACAGTTCCGCAAGGACCTTCCTAACTACACTGACGACGAAGTTCTTGCCGACGGCAAGAAGCCAGAAGTTCGTCGCATGGTCGCTGAAGGTGGCCTGCAGAGCTACGCTGATGCCGATATCACCGAAGGCCACAACGTTTCCCGTAAAGGTGAAGGCGAAGACGCTTCCGCAGGCAGCGAAGGACGCCCTTCCCACCCAACGCTGGTGCAGTCGCCAGCCGGTGGTGAATACACGTTGGACCACGGCATGGTGGCGATTGCATCGATCACCTCGTGTACCAACACCTCTAACCCATCGGTCATGATCGGTGCCGGCCTGATTGCCCGCAAGGCCAACGAACTCGGCCTGACTTCCAAACCATGGGTCAAGACGATTTGTGCCCCTGGCTCCCAGGTCGTTGACGGCTACTACAAGCGTGCCGACCTATGGAAGGACCTCGAGGCTCTTGGCTTCTACCTCTCCGGCTTCGGTTGCACCTCTTGTATCGGTAACTCCGGCCCACTGCCAGAAGAAATCTCCGATGCGATTAACACCGAAGATCTCGCTGCCACCGCAGTTCTGTCCGGTAACCGTAACTTCGAAGGCCGCATTTCGCCGGACGTCAAGATGAACTACTTGGCTTCGCCGATGATGGTCATCGCCTACGCCATCGCGGGCACCATGGACTTCGACTTCGACGAGCAGCCACTGGGCCAGGACAAAGATGGCAACGATGTCTTCTTGAAGGACATTTGGCCATCCGCAGAAGAGATCGAAGAAACCATCCAGGCATCGATCTCCCGTGAGATGTACGAGGCTGACTACGCCGACGTCTTCAAGGGCGATGAGCAGTGGCAGAACCTGGACATCCCGAAGGGTAAGACCTTTGCTTGGGATGACGGTTCCACCTACATCCGCAAGGCTCCATACTTCGACGACATGCCGAACGAGCCGGAAGATGTCCAGGACATCAAGGGCGCACGCGTTTTGGTGAAGCTGGGCGACTCGGTCACCACCGACCACATCTCCCCTGCTTCTGCCATCAAGCCGGGCACCCCGGCCGCGCAGTACCTGGAAGAAAATGGCGTGGAGCGCCAGGACTTCAACTCGCTTGGTTCCCGTCGTGGTAACCACGAGGTCATGGTCCGCGGTACGTTTGCCAACATCCGCATGCGTAACCAGCTCGTAGAAGAATCCGGCGGCTACACCTTGGACTTTACCAAGGAAGACAAGCCACAGTCCTTCATCTACGACGCAGCGCAGAACTACAAGGAAGAGCAGACTCCGCTGGTCGTTCTGGGTGGTAAAGAATACGGCACTGGTTCTTCCCGCGACTGGGCAGCTAAGGGTACCCTGCTGCTGGGTGTTCGTGCGGTCATCACCGAATCCTTCGAGCGTATTCACCGCTCGAACCTGATCGGTATGGGCGTTGCACCACTGCAGTTCCCAGACGGCGAATCCCACGAATCTCTCGGTTTGACCGGTCACGAGACCTTCGACATCGAAGGCCTGACCGAGTTCAACGATGGTTCGATCCCGAAGACCGTCAAGGTCACCGCTCACAAGGAAGACGGCGATACCGTCGAATTCGATGCCAACGTCCGCATCGATACCCCTGGTGAAGCCGAGTACTACCGCCACGGAGGCATCCTGCAGTACGTACTCCGTCAGATGGTTAAGTCCTAATCATCAATTATTGCGGGGCTGCATAACGTCTCGCTGCGAATAATGCTCCACCTCTTCCGGGGTGGAGCTCGCAGCTGGGTCCTGCAGCCCCGTTTTCGTATTTTCCGGTCTGAAAGGTCGCGTCCGCTATGCCAGTAATGAGTGAAAATGAGCTCAACCGTCGTCGCCAAGAAATCTTGGTTGGGGCACGGAAATGCTTCGCTGAATACGGCTACGAAGGCGCGACCGTTCGTCGTCTAGAACAAGCGACCGGGAAATCGCGCGGTGCGATCTTCCACCATTTCTCCGATAAAGAGAACCTGTTCCTCGCCTTGGCGCGGGAAGATGCCGCACGACAAGCAGAAGTTGTGGCGCGGGAAGGACTCGTGGAAGTCATGCGAGATATCGTGCGTCATCCAGAAAAATATGATTGGTTGGCTACGCGGCTGGAAATTTCCAAGATGCTGCGCACCGATGCCTCGTTTCGGGCGCGCTGGCAAGAACATCAAGCTGTCCTAGACCAAGCAGTGCATGATCGTTTAGCCAAAAATGCCGCAGAAGGCCGCATGCGTGTCGACGTGCCGATCGATACCTTGCAGTATTTCCTGGAAATGGTCATGGACGGCCTGATTACGCGCAATGCCATGGGCATGGCGACCGACGAGTCAGTTCTTGATATCGCGGAGCAAGCAATCCGGCGAGATGGCAACGATGCCACTGCTGATAACAACGATTCTGCGACTGATTAATCCGCGGAGCCGACCGTAAGGTATAACGGTATCCACTATGGTTAATCTTCTATTGGTCTCATTGCGTTATGGAGAGACTGCCCCGGCGGTAGCAGCCGCCGAGTATCGCGATATTTGTGAAGCTGCTGGCCTAACCCAGGAACAAACGACTCACCTGATAATTGATTCCACAAAAGTGCAGCTGCCGGATCTGAAACAATTCGACGGAGTCATTGTCGGTGGCAGCTCGCTCAACATCACCAACGACGAGTGGAGCGACTGGCAGCACCATATTCATCAGCAACTTGCATCTCTTGTCGAAGCTGAGCTACCAGTCTTTTTAATCTGCTTTGGTGCTTCCTGGCTAGCCCATCATGTCGGCGGCACAGTTGGTCATACCCACGCGGAGACCTCTGGCAAGACGATAGTACGGCTCACGCCAGAAGCCGCACAAGATGCTTTGGCGCGCCATTTGCCACAAGAATTCACCAGTTTGACCGGCCATACTGAAGCTGTGGAATCCCTCCCCGTAGATTCAGATGATGTCACCGTGCTTGCCGACGGCCCTACCTGCCCAGTGCAATTGTTGCGCGTCGGTGATTCCACGTGGGCCAGCCAGTTCCACGCCGAAATGGATGCCGTAGCCATGAAAAACCGCATGGATTTCTTCTATGACTACGGTTATTTCTCCCCCGAAGATTATCTCGACATCGTCAACAGCCTGCCGGAGATTGACACGACCTGGAGCAACGAACTAATCACGATTTTTGTACGGTACTGTGCGACGAATGCAGTAGCGCATTAGCTTGCCTCCTTAAATTGAGCTCACCGCATCGTTGCCGTCGTGGAAGGCGATGAAATCTTCATCAGGTAAGTTTTCGCGCCCGGCGAGCTCAAAAATCACCTGGCCGACGAGTTCACGCGAGGTGTGCTCACCGGCAAATTTGGTCGAGTTTTCGGTTAACTTAACGCCAGTGGCAGGCTCGAGAGTCAACAGCGTCGGCGCTAGAATCACGAACCGCAAATCCGAAGCGATCAAGCGCTTGTCGACGGTTTTCTTCGACTCAACATACGCCAACCACGCACCGTCGTCATCGGTCTCATTTTCTAGCGAGCCCATATAAGAGACCATGATGAACTTTGGTGCCTTATGCTTGCCGACGGCGTCCTGAACTTTCTCCAGTCCCGCAATACATTCCAGAGCGGCATCTCGGTCAACTGCATAGGTGACCTCAGCGCCCGCGCGGCCACCATTTCCGGCGGTCCACACGACTACGTCGAACTGACCGATCAATTCTGCCCACTCATCGGCGGAAAGCTCAGTGACGTCCTGCACCAGCGGTGTCGCGCCGTGCTCGCGGGCTTCCTCGGCTTTTTCTTCCCGACGCAGCATCGCGGTAATCGCGAAATCATTGCAATATTGCGGAATAGCAATGCTTGCCACCTGACCAGAGCCACCGATGACGAGCACTTGTTTCTTCGATTCAACGTGCTGTGTATCAACCATGCCGCCCATGCTACGCCGAATAGGCAATTTTTTCGGCCCTCCGTGGCTGCTTGCCGCAATAGCTCAACTGTGTGCCCTTTGCCCCTGCGTTAATCGGTGCAACCAATGAGGTTAAGATAGAAGCATGTATGCCATCATGACCGTCACCGGCGCCGATAACACCGGAATTATCGCCGCGGTGAGCACAGCACTCGCAGATTTGAACGTTAATATCGTGGATGTTTCCCAGACATTGATGTCGGGCTATTTCACTATGATTTTGCGCGTGGAATTCGATGACGCAAAGCTTTCGATTCCAGAGATTCAGGAGCGCATGGAAGCCGTCGAAAAGCAGACCCACCAGATCATTCGGATCCAGGCTGAATCGCTGTTTACCGCGATCAACGAGATCTAGTCACTTCGAATACTTATCACCTAGCGCAGAAATAATCTTCCACCATGCCTTTTTCTTTTAAGAATGCCCAGATCGTTGACACGATCGAGATGATTGAGAAATACCGTCTCGATATTCGTACGGTGACCATGGGTATTTCCTTGCTCGGATGCACTCGCCCGACGATGTCTGCCACCTGCGATGCCGTGTATGACCGGATCACTACGCAAGCAGCGCGTCTGGTAGAGGTGTGCCAAGGTATCGAGGCAGAGCTCGGAATCCCAATCGTGAACAAGCGCATCTCGGTGACGCCCATTTCCCTGATCGCAGCTGGCGTCGATGGCGACCCAGTTGAGCTCGCACATGCCTTGAACAAAGCAGCCAATGAGGTCGGCGTGAACTTCATCGGTGGTTATTCCGCACTCGTCGAAAAAGGCGCCACCGAAGCAGATCGCCGCTTGATTGATTCGATTCCCGAGGCATTGTCGCAATCCGATGTGGTCTGTGGTTCCGTGAACATTGCTTCGTCTCGGGCTGGCATCAACATGGATGCAGCACGCAAGATGGGCGAAGTCATCAAATCCGCCGCTGAGCTGAGCAAGGAGCAGTCAGCGATTGCTTGTGCAAAGCTCGTGGTGTTCGCCAATGCCGTCGGAGACAACCCTTTCATGGCCGGTGCATTCCACGGCGTCGAAGAACCCGACTGCGTGGTTTCCGTAGGTGTTTCTGGCCCCGGTGTCGTCGACCGTGCCTTGGGTAGCCTCGAAGGCGCCAGCCTGGATCAGGTCGCCGAAGAGATTAAGAAAGCGGCATTCAAGATCACCCGCGCTGGCCAACTCGTGGGCAACATGGCCTCCCAACGGCTAGGAGTGCCTTTCGGCATCGTGGACTTGTCACTGGCACCTACCGCGGAGCTGGGCGACAGTGTCGCACACATTCTGGAACACATGGGCCTCGATCAGGTGGGAACGCATGGAACCACCGCGGCGTTGGCATTGCTCAACGACGCCGTGAAAAAGGGTGGCATGATGGCGTGCTCACGCGTCGGCGGACTGTCTGGTTCCTTCATCCCGGTTTCCGAGGACAAAGGCATGATTGACGCTGTGCGTTCGGGCAGCATCAGCATGGACAAGCTGGAAGCGATGACGGCAATCTGTTCGGTTGGCTTCGATATGATCGCTCTGCCAGGAGCTACCTCTGCCGAGACCATCGCCGGCATGATCGCAGATGAAGCAGCGATCGGCATGATGAACCACAAGACCACCGCGGTGCGCGTCATCCCAGTACCAGGCGCAGAAGTCGGCGATGAGATCGACTTCGGTGGCCTGTTGGGCTATGCGCCGGTGATCCCGGTGAACACCGTCGGCAACCGTGAATTCATCCACCGCGGCGGGTTTATCCCGGCGCCAGTGCACGGATTCCGTAACTAAACACGCGGCACTAAACGCGCGGCGGACTTTTTGCAGGCAACTGTATTGTCTCGGCTGCAGGTATCACCAGTCTGAATAATACCGGTGTGCTGGACTAAGGAGCCGGGATTACGCAGACAGTTGTCGGCGTTGCGGCAGCTGAGAATTCCCGAGGTCTACTCGGTAGCCTTCTTCGCTGCCAGCGCGCATCGCCGCGCGATCAATTGCGCGTGCTTGTCGACGCCCATTGCGCAGCGCAAGACCAGCATCGTGGACATAATCCTGCAACAGTTGCTCCGCCGCAGATGCGTCGTCTAGCAACGCTAAAGCAGCACCCCGCCCCACTTGCACGGCGGTGTCTTGATCAGCTTGATCCAACAATTCATAGACGCTGCGCGAAAACCCCAGCATCCAGGAGGTTTTTAACCGCTTGGTATGCGCAGCTTCGTGGCCGCCATGTTGTGCGGCATATTTCGTGGCCCCCGCGGCCATGTGGATATTCAACATGGGAAACAGCATCTTCACTCGTTCTAGGTGACGCGGCACCCCGAAAACGAGGCCATATGAGTTGTGCTTGCCTGTCCCCTGCTGCGAGTACAACACTCGGCAGTGCAACGCATTCGAGATATAAGTCAACAGCTCTCGTTGCTGTGGTTTATAACTGCCGGTTAGATTCCATTCCCATGCCGTCTGCCAGGTTGCCGCAGTATCTCCTGCATGCTGTACTTCATCTGGGTCCAGTGCATACTTGGCTGCCAACTCGAAAGCTTTCGTCCGGCACAGATCGCCTTCGGGGGTGCCTTCGCATGCTGCGGCACGGTCGAGCAAGTTTTTGATGCGATTGCGGTATTTATCAAGGCTCATTGGATAGTCCTTTCTCTAGCCCTACCTCAATGGACTGTGCCGGCTCCGCTCAGGTTCCCTAATCAAGACAATCGACGGGATGACGATCGACGAGACGAGAATTAGGCGAGTTCGACGATTTCCATGTACTCATCGCTCCACATATCTTCATCGCCATCTGGCATGATGATCACGCGCTCGGGCTCGAGAGCTTTGACCGCGCCGGGATCGTGGGTTACCAGCACCACCGCACCCGTGTACGTCGCCAAGGCATCCAGGACTTGCTCACGCGAAATCGGGTCTAAGTTGTTGGTTGGCTCGTCGAGAAGTAAGACATTCGCTCGCGACGAAACCAGGGTCGCCAATGACAGGCGGGTTTTTTCACCACCGGATAGCGTACCCGCAGGTTGTTCGAGCTTATCCCCGGAGAACATGAACGCTCCCAACAAGCTGCGCAGCTCCTGTTGATGAGCGTCTGGACATGCGGAGATGGTGTTTTCCCACACGCTGCGGTCTGGATCGATGGTGTCGTGTTCCTGTGCGAAGTAGCCGATGCGTAAGCCGTGACCGGTGACAATTCCGCCTTCGCCATCGGTGCGTTCTTCACCGGCAAGTAATTTGAGCAAGGTTGTTTTACCCGCACCGTTATAGCCCAGCACGACCACCCGGGAGCCTTTATCGATCGCTAGATCGACGCCGGCGAAAACCTCCAGTGAACCGTACATTTTGGTCAGGCCCGTGGCGTGCATCGGAGTTTTGCCGCATGGCGCAGGCTCGGGGAATTTGATGGAGGCAACTTTGTCGTCCTGGCGAACCTCATCCAAATTGCCCATCATGCGTTCCGCGCGTGCCAGCATCTGCTTCGCTGCGGCAGCCTTGGTGGCTTTCGCGCCCAACTTTGCGGCCTGTTTCTGCAGTGCAGACGCCTTCTTCTCTGCATTCGCACGCTCCCGACGACGGCGGGCTTCGTCGGTGGCCCGGGCATCGAGATATTTCGCGTATCCCATGTTGTACACATCTGCTTCGGCGCGAACGGCATCGAGAAACCAGATCTTGTTACATACGTCCCGGAGCAATTCCACGTCGTGGCTGATCATCACCAGACCACCTTCGTGCTTTGCCAAGAAAGACCGCAACCAGGAAATCGAGTCAGCATCCAGGTGGTTTGTCGGCTCGTCGAGAAGCAGTGTGGTTTGCGACTTGCCAGCTCCGTTAGTGGCGGCGAACAGAATTTGCGCAAGTTCGACGCGACGACGTTGGCCACCCGACAAGGTCTTGAGCGGTTGATCAAGAATACGTTGTTCCAGCCCAAGGTTGTCACAGATGGTGGCAGCTTCCGAATCGGCCTCATAGCCGCCAAGGCTGTGATAGCGCTCTTCCAAGCGCGAGAATTTGGCGATGGCCTTGTCGCGCTTGTCGTCGTCCAACGTCGTTTCCATGATCTGCTGCTGCTTATCGAGAGAATGACGTAGCTCATCTAGGCCACGGGCAGACAGCACACGATCGCGCGCAGTCTGCTCGATATTGCCCTCGCGCGAATCCTGCGGAAGGTAACCAATATCGCCGGAAATATGAACCTCACCGCCATAGGGCTCGGTCTCGCCAGACAGGATGCGCATCGTGGTGGTTTTCCCGGCACCATTACGTCCGATCAAACCGATACGATCGCCCGGCTGCACGCGAAGGTGCTGGCCAGGGGCGTGCAAAAGTGTACGGGCACCGGCGCGGACTTCAAGGTCTTGGCTAACAATCACGACCAGCAAGTCTAGCAGCCGACGGTAGTGTTTTATAACTGCGCTGACCTCGAATTTTGGTGCTCAATAACGAGCTAACGCTATAGTGTCACTGTTGCCATCACATCGGTTGTACTGGCAACGGCGGGCTGTAGCGCAGTTTGGTAGCGCACCACACTGGGGGTGTGGGGGTCGCAGGTTCAAATCCTGTCAGTCCGACAGTTTTTCTATGCGATTGATATGAGGCGCTACGCAGCCTATTCGTCCAACTCGCCCATCTCCTTTGCCGCAGACATAATTCCTGCGAGCGCGCCGATAACTTCACGCAGCACGTCACGATCGCTAGACAGCAGTGCATCTTGTTGCTTGCGCTCCTCGATGCCGGAGAAAATGGCTTTCGTAGCCTCGCCCTGGAATTTCTTGGATCGCTTCAGCTGTTCCTTCGAATTAGTACGCCCCAGTTTGCGTGCCTCCGGCTGCTCCGACAGCGTGCCCCAGGCAGTGACAATCAACTGGGCGGTCTCCCCAGAGCTCACGTCCACGCCAGCCACCGAGAAAATGTCGTTGACCTTCTCCACGGCGTCGTCGAACGCGGTGCGCAACGGAGTGGAATCCCCACCTAAAGTGACATCAAACGTCGGCACGTCGAGCGCCTCGTCTCCCCCATCGGTAAGCGAGCGGTCAACTTCCATCTCGTTTTGGGTAATCGCCACACCTGCGAGCGCGATTCCGGTGATGAAGTCCTCGTCTTCGTCATCAATTTCTTTCAGGTGCAAGTTGCGCTCTAACACCGCAGCGAGCATGGCTCGCTTAGAGACTTCTGCGTCGGCATACGCGACGATTTGGGAGAGGAACTCGTAGGCGTGGCGGTACTTCTCCGCGTTGGACTTGAAGTCGCGTGCGACGTCACGTCCCTCCTTGCCGGAATTTCGCTTCGCCCTCCACCGCTTGATTATGGCCCCGGCCGCACCGCGCAGTGCCTCTGAGTCGGCACCGTCCATGTAGGCGGCAGCGACGCGCTCCAGCTCGTCCGGAGTGTAGAATCCGGCACTGTCGAGCTCGTCGCCGAGACGGTGCAGCGAATTCGGGTCAATGTCGGTGGCGATCTCTGCACCCGCGTAATAGCGTTTAAAGTCTTGGACAATCGATTCCGGATCGTTGACAAAATCCACCACCATCGGAGTGGGTTTACCGGGGTAAATGCGGTTGAGCCGGGAAAGTGTTTGCACGGTGGTCACGCCGGAGAGTTGCTTGTCGACGTACATCGCACACAGTCGCGGCTCGTTGAATCCGGTCTGGAACTTGTTCGCCACGATAATGACGCGGTAGTTCATCTCATCGTCTTTGAACGCACGCTCGACGTCGGAGACCCCGTTGAGTTGGACCTCGGTGACAGGTTCCGCATCCTCGTCGACACGCACCGCGTCCGAAAACGCTACAAGCGAGCGGAAATCATACCCGCGTTCCTCAATATAGCGGTTCATTTCCTCCGACCAGCGCACCGCGGCCTTACGCGAGGCGGTGACCACCATTGCGCGTGCTTCGCCACCAAGATGGTGGGCGACGTTACGGCGGTAGTGTTCAACGACGACCTCAACCTTTTGTGCAATTGAGGTCGGGTGGAGACGAACGAAGCGCACCATGTCGGTCACGGCTGCGGACTCGTCGACCTCCTCGGTGCGACCGAGTTCGTCGCGCACCTCGGCCCACATTTGGTAGGTCGAATAGTTGCCGAGCACGTCGAGAATGAAGCCCTCTTGGATGGCCTGCCCCATCGGGTAGGTGTCGAAGGCAACGTAGTGCCCATCAGGTGTTTCAGTGCCGAATAGGCGCAGTGTTTTGCCCTTTGGCGTTGCTGTTAGCGCAATGAACGTCATGTTCGCGGCAACCGCAATGGCCTCCTGGCGCAACTCCAACAGGTCGTCGGCGTTGTATTCCTCGCCCTCGTCAAGTTCGACATCGGTGAGCAGTTCGCGCAGCGCAGAGGCGCTCGAACCGGTCTGCGACGAGTGAGCCTCATCGGCGATCACGCACCAGCGTTTGCCGCGCAAATTCTCTTCATCTTCGAGCAATTTGAGCACATGCGGAAACGTCTGCAGCGTGCAGGTAATGATGTGGTCGCCTTCCTCGATTGCCTGCTTCAACTGCGGTGACTTCGACCCGGCGTTTTCGCCGACGGAAACCACCAGCCCCAGGGAAGCATCCAACATCTGCATATCCTGGCGCACGTTGGTATCAAGCGCGGTGCGGTCGGTGACCACGATGACCGAATCGAAAGTCTTATCCCCGTTTTTACCGACGTGGCGGATTAGTCGGTGGGCAAGCCACGCGATTGTCTTGGTTTTGCCGGAGCCTGCCGAGTGCTCGATCAGATAGCGCCCGCCCGGCCCGCGACGGGTCACGTCCCTGGTCACACGCTCCACGGCGCGTAGTTGGTGGTAGCGCGGGAAGATAAGTTTGCCGCCCGGTGTGCCGCGCTTCCGTTTCGCGTCCGGCTCCCACACGGCGAAGTCGCGCAAAATACGCAAGAACGTTTCTCGTTCTAGTACGTCTTCCCACAAGTAGGACGCTTCTGACTTGCCCGCTATAGGCGGGTTGCCGGCGCCACCGTCATATCCCCGGTTGAACGGCAAGAAATACGTGTCCGCACCTTTTAACGCAGTGGTCATGTAAACCTCTTCGTTGGACACAGCGAAGTGGACGAGTGCGCGCCCTGGAAGCAGCAATCTACGCGCGGGGCTGGGTACGCGGTCTTCGCGGTACTGCTTGCGTGCGTGCGCGACCGACTGGGTGTTGTCGGTTTTGACCTCCATTGTCGCTACGGGGATTCCGTTGACAGTGAGCACCAGGTCGATCGTCTCGTTTGTCTTTGGATCGAAGTGGACCTGGCGGATAACGCGCAGGATGTTGTGCTCGGCGCGCTCCTTAGCCTTTTCTAGCAGCGGGTTGGCGGGCGGGAACGCCACCAGCGGGCCGAAAGATGCCGAGCGAGCGCCGGTTTGGGCATACTTGAATCCCTCGCGCAGAGTACCGAGGAGACCGCCAAGGGTGCGCCCGGACTGCGGGTTCTTTTTAGTCTTGGTTTCGAGGCGGTTTGCGACGTGTTCGAGGAGTTTCCGTTCCGCAGTCTCGCGACTAGCATCTGTAGCGTCGACGGGGACCGCCTTGGCGTACTCGTCGGGATACTGGGTGAACAGCCACGACAGAACGTCAGCTGGATACAGCGCGAGGCGTCTATCCCAGCCGTCATCTGCAACGCCGTCGCGGTTGGTCCAGCCGCGCTCGGCCAATGCGTTGCATATGGCGGATTCGAGGTTCGATTCGCGCAGTATGTGGGTGCTAGGCATGGGTTGCTTCCTCGTGTATGGGGATGTCGATTTGACCGGTCACAGCCGCGGCAATTATGGCGGCGCGACGCTCGGCCAACAAGTCTCGCAGTTCGGTGATGTCGGCGAGCATGGAGTCAATCTCGTCGGTCTCGCGGTCAATCTCGTCGGCGATTCGGCGCTGCTCGTCGAGGGGCGGCATGTCAATCTTCTGCATACCGACCCCCGTTGCGGTAATACCGGGCTGGGCCGCTGACATAGACAGTTGTCCCAGATTCTGGTCCTTTAGCACTTGTGCGAGCCACCCGGGGTGAACCTCGATAATTGGCTCTACGACAAGGGCGTGCTCGGACGCGAAGAACGGCCCACTGGCCAGGTGGACATTCCCGCAAAGTGCACCTTGTCTGCCTACAAGAACTCGGTCCTGCGATTCGTTAAATCTATCGATGTAACCTCGAACCCCATTACCGCCATACACGGGGTATGCGCCCTGGTCTTTAATTTCGGCAGCGGTAATCGTATCTCCTGCGTGTATTTGAGCGATGGACTGCAAGGATGCTCGGGTAAAAAGACCGCGTAAGGAGCGCACCGCACTTCCAACGAAAGCGTCCCGCCGCTCCGTCAGCAGCGCCTCCATCTCGTCCAGGTCGGCGCTCATGGCGTCGATTTCGGCGGTCTCGCGGTCGAGGTAGTCCGCGATGGCGCGCTGGGTTTCCAGGGGTGGAAGGGGTAGCCCAAATTGCGAAAATCGAGCAAAGTTGATGGTCTGTCCGTCGCGAAGTTGGTCAGTAATATTCCCCAAACCCTCTATAAATAGCGAGGATTTAAATAGGTAACGGTAGTATCCGTCAACCAAGTCAACGCGGGGTGTAATGACGGTGTAAGCGTTACTGACTTTACCCGCGAGGGCAGAATATTCGAGTCCGCCTTGAAAACTACGAAGGTGGCTTATGAAGTCGCCTGGCTCTACGTGCTTCATGTTTTCAGCACCGGTCCGGTTGCGGACGACTTGCGCTCCGGTGCGTTCTACGTACTCTGCCTGGGGCAGGACACCTAGTTTCTGGGATGGGGTCAAGTGAACGTCCTCCGCCCCCGACTTCTCACTACGCTCCGCAAATAGAACATTGGCCGGGACAAGGTTCCAATCGGGATTTACCGAGCGCAACCAGGTAATGAACGGCATCACTCCCTCACCTCCGCAAACTTCTCCGCCAGACGTCCCATCACAACGGACACGTCAGCGTCAATTTCCTCGAGCGAACGCACCGGCGCCGGGGTGTAGAACACCCGCTTGAACGGAATCTCGTAGCCAACCTTGGCCGCGCCCTCATCCCAGGTCACATCAGGCGCAAACGCGCGTACCTCGCGCGCCATGTGCTCGCCGACGTCTTCGGTCAGCGGAATACGTTCGGTCATCGAAAGCGCCGGGTCAAGCACCGGGTTGCCCTTGCGGTCCACAGCAGGATCGGCAGACTCATCCGGCACACCCACAGTTTTCAATGCCACGTCGATAACACCGGCAGGCATTTTCACCCCACGGTTCTTCGCGGCGACCTTCATTGCCTCCGGAAGGTCGTTGAACTTCACGCTTGCCACGTCTGCAAGCACGTCGGCGTGCTCGGGGACTGCTGACTTGTGGGCGAGTACTTCTTCAACCGCTTCTGCGGTGACCTCGACGCGAAGCCGAGCCTGCTTCGTGACCTTCACGTCCCTGAAACCAAGGTCATCTGGTGTAAGCACTTTCGACATCACGGTGTTCTCGAACGCTTCGTACTCTTGGAGCACGCGCTTGCGGTCACCTTCCCGCATCTCGCGGCGCTTGTCGCCCAGCCCCTTATCAGGGACAGACCAACATTCGGAAGCGTCGATTAACTGCACGAAGCCTTTGCGGTGGTCCTCCTTGTTCGTGTCGAGAATCCACACATAGGTCGAAATTCCGGTGCCGTAAAACATATTGGTCGGAAGTTGAATAATGGCGTCGACCAGGTCGTTTTCCAGCAGCCACGCCCGAATCTTGTCAGGACCAGAGCCAGGGCCACCTGTAAACAGCGGCGAGCCGTTGGAAACCACAGCACCTCGGCCGCCTGCGCCGTTGTCGGCCGCGGGCATGAGTTTGGAGGCAACGTGGGCGAGAAACAGCATTTGCCCGTCGTCTTTACTTGGCAGGCCGTGGCTAAAGCGGGAACCAGGTACCTTGGCCTGCTCCTTTACGGATTGCTGCTGGACCTCCCAATCCGTCCCGAACGGCGGGTTAGAAAGGATGTATTCGAACTGTTCGCCCTCGTACAGGTCGTGCAAAAGCGTGTCGCCGTGGCGGATAGCATCCGGCTCCCCCCCCTGGATCAGCAGGTCAGCCTTGCCGATGGCGTATCCGGTGGGCATTAGTTCCTGGCCTGCGAGAACTACCTCAATGTCGGGGTTGAGTTCTTTGAGCGCGCGCTCTGCGACGAGCAACATGCCACCAGTGCCTGCCGTGGGGTCGTAGACGGTGCGGGAAGCGCCGTCGGAGGTCAGACCCACATCGTCCGAGGCGAAAAGAATGTCCACCATGAGCCGAATTGCGTCGCGCGGGGTGTAGAACGCACCGGCAGCCTTGCCCTTGGTGTTGAACGCCTTATACATTACGTGCTCGAACAGGTCACCCATCTGCGCGTCAGGCAAAGAATGCATGCTCATGTCGATACTGGCGAAGTGCTTGACCACCGGCCATAGGCGAGAGGAAGTATCAAGAGTCTTCATCTTCACCGCAAAGTCGAAGGCATCCCAAATGTCGCGCACGGAGGAGGAAAACGAGCCGACATATTCCATAAGCGAGTCGTAAACGTGGTCATCCAGGCTGGCAATGCTGGGGAGATCAAGGGGGGAGGTGTTGTAGAAGGACAGACCGAAGCGGGTCTGTACCTCCCAATCAATCATTTCATCGCTAATTCCCTCCTCTTGCAATCCCCATACCAAGTCGAGGACCTCTTCCTTTGTCGGTGCGAGAATGCACTCGAGGCGACGTAGTACCGTCAGCGGCAAAATGTAATCGCCATAATCCTCGGGTTCAACGATGGAACGCAAGAATTTATCTGCGGTATTCCACACCACGGATTGATTGAGTTCCGCTGTGCTCATACGGGCATGCCTCCTTAGGGCCAAACGATGCGAGTATTTCTAAGATAATCACACAGCCGGAAACGATAAAAACCTCGCCAGAAAAATCCGACGAGGTTTAATCACAGACGCCTAGCGACTACAGCACTGTTGTAACAGACAGCTAGGCGTTGCAGCTGTTATACGGCGAAGCCGAGTGCGCGCAGCTGTTCGCGGCCTTCATCCGTGATCATCTGTGGACCCCATGGCGGCATCCATACCCAGTTGAGTTCTAGTTCATCGCACTTCGTGTTACCCACGACGGCTTGTTCTGCCTGTTCAGCGATCACATCGGTCAACGGGCAGGCTGGCGAAGTCAGCGTCATGTTGATAACGCAGCGGGTCTTCTCGCCTTCCTCTTCAATCCAGATGTCGTAGAGCAAGCCGAGATCAACAACGTTGATACCGAGCTCTGGGTCGATGACGTCGCGCAAGAATTCTTCGCAATCATAAGCCAGGCTTAATTGCTCTTCGGTTTGTTCCGGTTTTTCGCGCGCACCGTCGAATGAGGAGTTCTCATTCTGGTACGGATCAACCGGCTGGTCAGAGTTCTGTGTTTGAGTATTCTCAGACATTATTTCTCCAATTCATTTAGCGCATCCGCGGTCGCGGATTGGAACGCCTTCCACCCGAGTAGTGCACATTTTACGCGGGCTGGGTACTTCGAGACACCCGAAAACGCAACACCATCACCGATGAGTTCCTCGTCGCCTTCTTCCTTACCGCGGGAGGTAATCATGCGTTCAAATTCCGCAAGCTTTTCCATCGCGTGGTCCCGTGACATTCCGATGAGTTCTTCGGCCATCACGGAGGTTGAGGCCTGCGAGATCGAACAGCCCACGGCGTCGTAAGAGATGTCATCGACGGTCTGGCCGTCAGCTGAGAGCTGTACGCGCAGCGTCAATTCATCACCACAGGAGGGGTTGACGTGGTGAACTTCGGCTTGATAGGGATCACGAAGCCCGCTGTGTTGTGGGTTTTTATAGTGATCTAGAATCACTTCCTGATACATCGATTCGAGATTCATCTAGATCAGACTCCAAAAAATTCTTGGGCGTGAACGATGCCGTCGGCAAGCGCATCGATTTCTTCGGTTGTGTTATACAGGTAGAAGCTTGCCCGGGCAGTTGATTGCATTCCGATACTGCGGTGCGCCGGCCACGCGCAGTGGTGCCCGACGCGCACGCACACGCCTTGATCGTCCAGGACCTGCCCCAAATCGTGCGGGTGCACCCCGTCGACGACGAAAGATACGGCTCCGCCACGATTTTCGGTATCCAGTGGCCCAGCAATCTGTACGCCGTCGATCGCGGACAATTTTTCTAGGCAGTACTTCGTCAGTTCTTGTTCGTATGCGTGAATGTTGTCCATTCCGATTTCTTCCAAGAACTTCACGGCCGCACCCAGGCCGACGACCTGGCTGGTCATTTGCGTGCCGGCTTCGAAGCGCTGTGGCGGTTCCGCGAAGGTGGTGGATTCCATTTTGACGACTTCAATCATCGATCCACCGGTCAGAAACGGTGGCAGCTTTGCCAGCAACTCCGGCTTGCCGTAGAGCACGCCAACCCCGGATGGCCCGCACATCTTATGTCCGGAAAATGCCGCGAAATCAACATCGAGGGCGCGGAAATCTACCGGCATGTGTGGGACCGATTGGCAAGCATCCAAAACCACCACAGCGCCGACGGCACGTGCGCGTTGCACAACCTCTTCGACGTCGACCACGGCACCAGTGACATTCGACTGGTGGCTCACGGCGACGACCTTCACCGTTTCGTCAAGCTCTAAGGAATCTAGGTCGATGCGCCCGTCGTCGGTCGTCGTGTACCACTTCAGCGTGGCTCCAGTCTTTTCGCACAGCTCCTGCCATGGGACCAGGTTCGCGTGGTGTTCGAGCTCGCTGACCACGACGGTATCGCCCTCCCCCACGTGCAGATCCCCTGCGCGCGGGTCGGCCAAGGTGAAAGCAACTAGGTTCAGTGCTTCGGTGGCATTCTTGGTGAATGCGATGTCCTCACCCGCGACGCCGACAAAGCGCGCGATCGCTTCGCGGGCATCTTCGTAAGCGTCGGTGGCTTCCTCTGCCAATTGGTAAGCACCTCGGTGCACGGGTGCGAAAGAATTCAACACGAATTCTTTTTCTGCTTCCCACACTGCCGCTGGTCGCTGCGACGTCGCACCTGAATCCAAATAGATCAGCGGCTTATCGCCGCGGACCGTGCGCGACAGAATCGGAAATTGGGCCCGAATTGCATCGGTATCCAAAGTAGACATCGAAAGTTAAACCTAGTTTCTTCGTATCTGTGCAAACGTTGCAAGATCAGTCATGCCTCGAATGCATGCCCCTACCGGCTGGACCATTAGTGGTCGCGTTTACATGAACTGGTCGTAACCGCTGGACTCGAGGGTGTCGGCCAATTCAGCACCGCCAGTTTCGACGATACGTCCCTTAGCAAACACGTGAACGAAGTCAGGGTTGACGTAGTTCAAGATGCGCTTGTAGTGGGTGATCATCATGATTCCGCCGTTGGTTTCTTCCTGATAACGGTTAATTCCGTCGGAAACGATACGCAACGCGTCAACGTCAAGGCCGGAGTCGGTTTCGTCCATGATGGCGAATTTTGGTTTCAGCAGTCCCAGCTGCAGTACTTCGTGGCGCTTCTTCTCACCACCGGAGAAGCCTTCGTTAACCGAGCGCTCACCGAAGGACTTATCGATGGACAGCGCCTCACGGGCTTCGTTGACTTCCTTGACCCATTCACGCAGCTTTGGTGCTTCGCCGCGAACGGCGGATACTGCCGAGCGCATAAAGTTCGAGGAGGAAACGCCAGGAACTTCGGTTGGGTACTGCATGGCGAGGAACAGACCGGCCTGCGCGCGCTCGTCAACTTCCATCTCCAGGATGTTTTCGCCGTCGAGAAGCACTTCACCGTCGGTGATTTCGTAACGAGGGTGACCCGACAGGGCGTAAGCCAAGGTCGACTTGCCGGAGCCGTTTGGTCCCATGATGGCGTGAGTCTCGCCCGACTTGATGGTCAGGTTGACGCCTTTCAGGATTGGCTTTGGCTCTGCGGTCTCATCCGACGGCAGCACCTGAGCGTGCAGATTCTTAATTTCCAAGGTAGACATAGCTCACTCTTTCCGTGGTTATAGGTCGTGCGTGTAGGGGCGGCTGGAGCCGCTGCCCTAGCGATTTCGATTTCGTGTTATGCCGAGATGCTTGCGAGTTCGTCGTCGACTCGCTTTGCCAAGTCTTCGCGCAAATTCTGCACTGGAATGCGGTTGATGATCTCCAAGAAGAAGCCACGGATGATCAAACGACGTGCCTCTCCTTCTGGGATACCGCGCGACATCAGGTAGTAAACCTGCTCGTCGTCGAACCGGCCGACGGTTGCGGCGTGGCCAGCTCCAGCGATCTCGCCGGTTTCGATTTCCAAGTTCGGAATCGCATCTGCGCGGGCACCGTCGGTCAGCAACAGGTTGCGGTTGACCTCGTAGGTGTCAGTGTTTTCTGCGTTTGAGCGAATCAGAATATCGCCAACCCAGCACGAGCGAGCGTCTGGCTTGGAAGAGCCCGGTGCTCCCTGAATCGCGCCCTTGTACATGACGTTGGAACGGCACGATGGCTGCGAGTGATCCATCAACAGACGGTTTTCGAAGTACTGACCTTCGGATGCGTAGTACACGCCCAGCAATTCCGCATCGCCACCTGGCGCACGGAAACCGACGCGAGGCACCATGCGAACGATCTCGCCACCAAAGATGGCTGCGTTGTGGCGCAGGGTTGCGTCACGTCCCAGCGATGCAACCTGGTGTGACAGGTGCACTGCGTCATCGTCCCAATCGGCATCAACCACCACGTTGACGTGGGCGCCGTCACCGATGACAAATTCCACGTTGTCTGCGTGCGTGCCTGTGCCTTGGTAGTTCAATACGACGGTGACCTCAGCATGGTTGCCGATCTCTACCGACGTAGCACCGAAAGACGTTACATCGTCGCCTGCACCGGTGATCGTGATGACCACGGCATCGTCGTACTGCTTATCGCCGTCAATGGTGATGACCTGACCAGCGGGCATCGAAGTCCATGCTTGCGCTGCGACACGGTCTGCCGGTGCACCCGCACGTCCCAGACGGGAATCGTCGGGAGCAACTTTTTCGCTCTTGACGCCATCTTGTTCGCTTACGCTGATGTTCTGTTCGACGACCTCGGCGAAAGTACCGTCGTGCAGGCCGCGAAGGCTGCGCAGAGAGATATAGCGCCAGACCTCATCGCGTCCACTGGGCACCGTGAAATCATCGACGTTGAACGACGTGAATTGGTCGCCCTTCGTGGCTGCTTTCGTGGTGTTGAATTCGTTGGAGTTAACCAATTTAGCCCACGGATCCTTCCATTTGTAGTTCGATCAAGCGGTTCAATTCGAGTGCGTATTCCATCGGCAGCTCTTTAGCAATCGGCTCAACGAAGCCGCGCACAATCATCGCCATCGCTTCTTCTTCAGCGATACCGCGCGACATCAGGTAGAACAGCTGCTCTTCGGAGACCTGCGAGACCGTCGCCTCGTGGCCGAGAGTGACGTACTCGTTGCGGATGTCGTTATATGGATAAGTATCGGTACGCGAGATGGAATCGACCAGCAAGGCGTCGCACTCAATATTCGACGTGGAGTGCTTCGCATTCTTGTTGATCTGCACGAGTCCGCGGTAGGAAGCACGGCCACCTGCGCGGGCGACGGACTTCGATACCACGTTGGAGGAAGTCCGTGGAGCCATGTGCACCATCTTGGCGCCGGTGTCCTGGAACTGATTCTCGCCGGCAAAAGCCACGGACAGAACTTCGCCCTTGGCGCCTTCGCCAGTCATCCAGACGGCTGGGTATTTCATGGTGACCTTCGAGCCGATGTTGCCATCGACCCATTCCATAGTGGCGCCTTCTTCGGCCTTCGCGCGCTTGGTCACGAGGTTGTAAACGTTCTGCGACCAGTTCTGGATCGTGGTGTAGCGGCAACGAGCGTTTTTCTTGACGACGATTTCCACGACGGCGGAGTGCAGCGAATCCGACTTATAGATCGGCGCGGTGCAGCCCTCAACGTAGTGCACGTACGCGCCTTCGTCGACGATGATGAGAGTGCGCTCGAATTGGCCCATGTTTTCCGTGTTAATGCGGAAATATGCCTGCAGCGGAATATCGACGTGGACGCCCTTCGGCACGTAGATAAAGGAGCCGCCGGACCATACAGAGGTATTCAACGCGGAGAACTTGTTGTCACCGGCTGGAATCACGGAGCCGAAGTATTCTTTGAAGAGGTCTTCGTATTCGCGCAGACCAGTGTCGGTGTCGACGAAGATGACACCCTTTTCCTGCAAGTCTTCACGAATCTGGTGGTACACAACTTCGGATTCGTACTGTGCGGCAACACCGGCAACCAGGCGCTGCTTTTCGGCTTCTGGAATACCAAGCTTGTCGTAGGTGGCTTTAATGTCTTCTGGGAGATCTTCCCACGAAGCCGCCTGACCTTCGGTGGACGAGACGTAGTACTTAATCTGGTCGAAATCGATGTCTGAGAGATCTGCGCCCCACGTAGGCATCGGCTTCTTATCGAAGATGCGGTAAGCCTTCAGGCGAGCTTCGAGCATCCACTCTGGCTCGTTCTTGCGGCGCGAAATATCGCGTACGACGTCTTCACTAATTCCACGTTCGGCGGATGCGCCTGCAACGTCGGTGTCGTGCCAGCCGTATTCGTATGCCCCGATCGAATCGATAATCTCATCATCGGTCATCTGCGGAGTCTCTGGCTTAGGTTGTGCCTGAGTCATGACCAGCTCCTTTCATCATGGTGGGTGATTGCGTCAAGGGAATATTTGTTGTGCAGATCCCGTGGCCTTCCGCGATGGTAGCCAAAGGCTGCACGTGGTGGCTAAGAAGCGAAGTAATGACCTCATGCTCGGCTTCGCACAACTCGGGGTGTTCTGCTGCAACGTGGGCGATCGGGCAATGGTGCTGACACACCTGGATGCCTGATTCCGACGGGCGAACCGTCGACACGTAACCATGTTCATTAAGTGCTTCCGCAAGTTGCTCGGCAGTTTTTTCAACAGCGTCTTCGTCGACGTCGTCAAGAGATGACGCCGGTGTAATTCTATCGAGAATTCGGCGAACACGCTGGCGTGCAAACTCGCGAACTGCATCCGATCCTCCTGCCTCTCGCAGGGCATCGAGGGCATCAGATGCCAAGGAATCGTAAGAGTGTCCAAAATTGGCACGTCCCCGATCAGTAAGGCGGAAATGCTTCGCCGGACGCCCGCGCGACTGCCCAAGCGGGCGCCGCTGCACGGTTTCGGTGAGACCATCTTCCACCAAAATGTCCAGGTGCCTGCGCACACCTGCGGCTGATAAGCCGAGATGATCACCGAGCCTGCTGGCCGTCACCGGCCCCAGCGTGAGCAATAAGTGCATTACTTGGCGACGCGTATCGCCATCCGTGGTGCGTGTTTCTTTCGCAGAAATTCCGTTGCTCACAGAAGAATCCTGCGCGGAAGCTGTGTTAGAGCAACTTCCGTTTCCGGAAACCTTGTGTGACCGGGCCACCACCTTGCACCTCCTTTACGCTCTATCGGCTTGTCATCATTCGACAACACTAGTGTTCCTTAAATCTGGCGCGGTGTCCAACTGGCTCAAATTGGATCTAAGTTTGCGGCCCAACTGGCAATATAAGCTCACACTTTTCAATCTTGTCTACAACGCGGCTTTGACACACGGCGGGGTCTGTTAGCGGATCCGTTTTGCACACGCGATAGCGCTTACCCGAGTGCGCGCCCTTGGCGTGAATTATGACTAAAATATGTTTTCGTGAATTTGCGCACGTTGAACCCTTGGCCACCGATCCGTGCGGTACTACCGCGGATCGGCACTGCCGGCTCACGCTCTGCGCAGCTACACGACGACACCGCACCACTGCCTCCGCAAGTTTCCCCCACCGATGCGCAACAGCGGAGGTTTCGGTTCCTGCGCTGGCTTGGCACCGTGGCAACACTGTTGATCGGACTCGGCGGCCTGGGTGCTGGGGCTTTGCCCGTCGTCAACAACCCATATTCCGATTTTCCGTTGGGTTCAGTGATGGCGCGGATGCTACAAACTTCTTCGGCTCTGGTGATGGTGGGGATTGCGCTTCTCGCGCTAGCATGGGTCGCCATGGCCCGCTCCGTCGGTGTCACCTTGAGTTTTGGCGCAGACCTGCAGAAAACTGTCACCACCACAGACTTGAAGAAGACCTTAGCTGCGTGGTCACTGCCACTAGTATTTACTGCCCCGCTGTTTACCCAAGACATCTATTCTTATCTCGCCAATGGCTCGATCGTCGCCCAAGGCTTAAGCCCCTACGAGGCCGGGCCGGTGGAACTGCTTGGCGCCGATGATCCACTGGCCCGCTCTGTGCCCTTCATCTGGGCCCAATCGCCATCGCCTTATGGTCCAGTTGGTCTGGGCATTGCCGGTGTGATTAGCCACCTCACTGGCGATGGGATTATTTTTGGCGTGCTCGCCCACCGTGTTGTCTCATTGCTGGGTATCACCGCTATGGCCTGGGCATTAGCAAAGCTGGCGCGGCGTTGCCGAGTGGCACCGGAGACCGCACTATGGCTCGGCGTACTCAATCCGGTGGTGATGCTGCATCTGTTGGGAGGAATCCACAACGAGGCGATCCTGTTGGGCTTCTTATTAGTCGGTATGGAACTGACTTTTCGTGGGATTGAGTCCACGAGCCGCTACAAGCGCTGGGCCTTGTTGGTAGCGAGTGGGTTTTTGATTGCCTGCGCAGGAATGGTCAAGGTAACAGGCTTTGTTGCACTCGGTTTTGCCGGGATGCTGTTGGCGAAATGGTTGGCCGATAAAGGAATGCGCCACTGGATTGCGGTGGTTACTGCTGCTGGGTTTTATCTCGTGGTATTGATTGCCAGCATCGTCGTCGTCACCGTCGTCACGGGCATTGATCTCGGCTGGATCGGCGCACAAGGCGGCGCTGCCACCATCCGTAGCTGGCTGTCATTGACCACGGCTCTCGGCGTCAGCAGTGGTTTCATTGGCGCCTTGTTGGGACTTGGCGATCACACTGAGTCCATTCTGGTGCTCACCCGCAGTCTTGGTGTGCTCGTTTCCGGGATCTTTCTCCTGCGCATGCTGTTTGCAACTTTCCGCGGTGCGATACACCCGGTTGGCGGACTCGGCATGGCGATGTTGGTCTTGGTGATTTTCTTCCCTGTCGTGCACCCCTGGTACTTGCTGTGGGCAATTGTTCCACTCGCCGCCTGGGCCAATCGCGCGGTCTTCCGTTTACTGGTCACCGTCTATTGCGTCATCGTCAGCTTTTTAACGCTTCCGCGCGGGATGGCGCTTCCGCCTGGCGTCGTCACGAGTATTTATCTGCAGGCTTTGGTTACTGGCCTGGTGCTTTCCGGTTGCGCCGCGCTGTTCTACTACCTACTGCGGCGAAATCGCGGCTCTGCCCTACAATAAGTGGCGTGCATACAACTTTTGATGGCGTAGACGAGCAATCCGGGCAGAATTCTCCCGCCTTAGTCCTCGACTCTGTCAGCAAGAACTTCGGCGACAACACCGCAGTCAAATCCTTAAGCTTGACTGTTCCGCGAGGGCGTATCGTTTCATTACTCGGGCCTAACGGCGCGGGAAAAACCACCACCATCGAAATGTGTGAAGGATTCACCAAACCCAGCGCAGGCAAAGTATCCGTGCTCGGCATGGATCCGTCTGTCGAACCCGATAGAGTCCGCCAACACATCGGCATGATGTTACAAGGTGGCGGTGGTTATTCTGGAGCCTCGGTAATCGAGCAGCTGAATTTAGCAGCGAAGTACTGCAAGAACCCACACGACCCAGAATGGCTACTCGAGGTGATCGGCCTACAAGAGCACCGCACCACGACGTATCGACGATTATCGGGTGGGCAGCAACAACGTCTCTCACTAGCCCTGGCCTTGCTACCCCGCCCGGAGCTGGTATTTCTCGATGAGCCCACCGCCGGCATGGATGCACAGGCACGCCGTTTGACCTGGGACCTCATTTCCGCACTGCGCAGGGATCGCGTCACCGTGGTACTAACCACGCACTTGCTGGACGAAGCCGAGCGACTTTCTGACTACATCTACATTATCGACCGTGGCCAGCTGCAACTCGAGGGCACTACGCAGGCGCTGCTGGAAGAATCAGGCGGGGAGAGTTTGACTTTTGTCACAGATAAAGAGCTCTCCGCGGGCGCGCTACCCGACGATTGGAGCCTGAGCACACTCGGCAGCAACCGCTACCGGCTACACGCTCCACCCACCCCGGAGCTTATCGCCCGATTGACTACTATTCTCGCTGAACGTAATACCTTGTTGCGTGAACTAAACATCACTGCCCGCAACCTGGAAGATGTGTTCCTCTCAGTTACCGATAACGTTGATCACCGTGCATAGTTTTCCCGTCAATACTTTTAGTCCTCGCCCCGAACCCGCATCGTTTGCGCGCATCGCGCTCGCTCAAACGCGCATGGAAACTGCCTTAATCCTGCGCCACGGCGAGCAATTACTACTGAATATCGTCGTTCCGTTGGCAATCCTAATCGGCGCATCCCTAGTGCCCGTGCTTGGCGAGGATCGCGGAATCGACGAAATATTCCCGATGGTCCTCACAGTTGCCGCCATGGGCTCGGGTTTTACTGGTCAAGCCATCGCTGTGGCTTTTGACCGCCGTTATGGCGCACTGAAACGTTTAGGCGCATCCGGCGTACCCCGCCGCGCCATTATCGTCGGAAAGATATGCGCCATCGTCATCGTGACCTTTCTCCAGGCAGTCGTGCTCTCCATAGTCGCTGCACTCCTGGGGTTCAGCGCTAATTTCGGGGCAGCTCTCGTCGCCGTATTAGTCCTGTTGCTCGCCGCTGGCTGCTTTACCGCTTTCGGGCTCTTCCTCGGCGGAACCTTAGCAGCCGAAAAGGTCTTGGGTTTGAGTAATTTCTGCTGGCTAGTCTTGCTGGGCATTGTCGGGTGGGTGCTTTATTCACAAGGTCTCGGCGATAACGGAATCTGGACGATAGTGCCATCTGTAGCGGTAGCGTCTGCGTTGACCGAGAGCCTGGCTGGTGCTTTTCCGCTCGTCGAGTTGCTTATCACGTGCGCATGGGGCGTTGTTGCCACCGGGCTCGCGGTCAAAAAATTCCGATTCGATTAAGTCGGTTCTATTTACCCGGCTGCTTACCGAGTAGGATGAGCGTTGTGAGTACCGTCAACCAGCACCCCACTAACAACCTCGCAGAAGCAGATTCTTCGCCCACAGAAGCGAATTCGCCGCAGATTCATCGCCAACAAATGACGCCCAGCTTACGCTGGCAGCGGCTTTGGGCACTGCTGTTGCTTCTCGCGCAGGCGGGCATCACGGTTTCCGGTTCCATCGTCCGCGTCACAGGTTCTGGGCTCGGCTGCGATACTTGGCCGAATTGTCAAGAAGGCTCCCTCGTTCCCGTCGCGGGTGCACAACCGTGGGTCCACCAACTTATTGAATTCGGTAATCGCTTGCTCACCTTCGTTGTAGTTGCAGCTGCGATCGCAGTGTTGGTTGCGGTAATCATGGCCGGCCGACGTCGCGAGCTCATCGTCTACGGTGCATTATCGATTTTCGGCATCGTCGTCCAAGCAGTGATCGGCGGGATTTCCGTGCACTTGGAGCTGCAGTGGTGGTCAGTGGCCATACATTTCTTGCCCTCAATGATTCTGGTCTGGATTGCCGCACTGTTGTACACCCGGATAGTGGAAGACGATGAGCAAGCCCCGCGCCAATTCTTCGGGGCGAACACTCGCCGCTTCGCAGCATTAGCAGCCATAGCCTTGGCAATCGTTCTGATCACCGGCACTATGGTCACCGGATCTGGCCCACACTCGGGCGATGCAGACGCCGGAATGGAAGGACGTCTCGAGCTCGATACAGAAGTTCTCGCCATCGTGCACGCGGTGTGCATGTATGCCTACTTGCTGTTGACGCTGTTGGTGGTGTGGCAGCTCTACAAGCAAAAGGCACCGCGACGGGCGAAATATACCGCCTGGGTGCTAGTGGGTGCCATTATCGTGCAGTGGGCAATTGGCGTCGCCCAGTTTTACCTCGGCGTACCGCGCTGGACGGTGCCGTTCCATATCGCGATGAGCTCTGTCGTCGTCGCCTTCACCGCAGCGCTCTGGGCCCGCGGATATGCGCGCCCGCGGTTGCCAGGTGTACCGGTCATGTTCGGCAAGTCTTTACCGGATCACACCCCGGCTGCTCAATCGGGCTAGTCCAACCTAGTCCAACCTAGTCCAACACCGAAATGCGGAATCTAGACTCATCGAGTGGTTTTGCCCTGTACCCTCGTAAGTTATGAAGGCAATACAGATTAAGCAAACCGGTGGACCGGACGTCCTGCAGCTAGCCGAGGTCACCGCGCCAAAGCCGAATGCTGACCAGGTTCTCGTGGATGTCCTCGTCGCAGGGGTCAACTACATCGACACCTACTACCGCGAGGGCATTTATTCCGCTGAGGTTCCGTTTACCCCTGGTTTTGAAGGCGTTGGTCGCGTCCGTCAGGATCCGGCGGGCAAGATTGCAGAGGGCACGATGGTGGCGTGGAATACCGCCTTTGGTTCGTATGCTGAGCAAGTGTGTGTCGACCGGGAAAAGCTGGTCGCTGTGCCGAACGACTTTGACCTGCCCACCGCGGCATCCATGCTGTTGCAAGGCATTACCGCACATTATTTAACTCACGGGGTTTACGAGCTTTCCGCCGACGATACTTGCCTGATTACCGCAGGCGCAGGCGGCGTGGGCTTAGTCGCGACACAGCTGGCAGCCGCCGCCGGAGCCAAGGTTTACACCGTGGTCTCTAGTGACGAAAAAGAGCAGCTTTCATACGACGCCGGCGCAAGCCATGTGCTGCGCTACGGGCCAGATTTGGTACAGCAAGTGCGCGAGCTGACCGACGGTCACGGTGTCGATGTCGTCTATGACGGCGTGGGCAAAGATACTTTCGAACAATCGCTCGACATGGTGCGTGAACGTGGCGTCGTGTGTTTGTTTGGCGCAGCCTCCGGGCCGGTTGATCCGATTGATCCGCAGATTCTCAACCAAAAAGGCTCTATCTTTCTCACCCGCCCATCTGTCGCCGGTTGGACCAGCCGTGAGGGAGAATTCCAGATGCGCGCTCAAGCCGTTGTGCAAGCTGTGGTTGACGGCGATCTGCAATTCCGGATTAGTAATTCGTATCCACTGGCACAAGCCGCACAAGCTCATCGGGATCTACAAGACCGCAAAACCACCGGTTCCATCGTTTTGTGGGTACAGGAGGACGAACATCAATAAGTCCCAGGAGACTTCAGCAACGGGCCACACCGCTGCTGCACCGTCTTTTGCGCGCCCGGTGTGGAAGCGGTGTCCGGGGGCGCCGTTAGTGGCCCGCGATTGTCGCTAGCCTATAAACGGTGTCCAACCGACGAGTGCGTCGACGGACAAGGTCAAGAAAAGAATCGCTAGGTAATTATTTGACCAGATAAACAGCGCCATGGGTTGTACCTTGGCGCCTTTTTTCACGCCCTGGTGCAGGCGATTAGCCATGAACAAGAACACGGCTGCGGTGCTGACAGCACCCACCAGATAAATCCAGGAAGCAGCCGGAATCAGCACAAACGAGGTGATTACCATCGCAACTGAATACAGCAAAATCTGCCGCGTGACTTCTGATTCTTTGGCGACGACTGGCAGCATCGGAATACCTGCGCGTTTGTAGTCGTCTTTGTACTTCATCGCGAGCGCCCAGGTGTGCGGTGGCGTCCAGAAGAAGATGATCAAAAACAGCGCGATAGCTTGCCACCATTGCGACGGTTCGTCGGCAGGCGCGTTATCGGTGATCACAGCCCAGCCGACCATGACTGGCATACAGCCAGCGAGCCCACCCCACACAATATTTTGCGAGGTCCGACGCTTCAAGAACTTGGTATAAACCAAGATGTAGTGCACGTTTGTCAGAATCACGAATAACGCAGCAAGCCAGGAATTGGCCAGAACGCCCAGCCACAGCACCGAAATTATCAGTAATACTGCGCCGAAGACTGCGGCCTCGCGTTTCGAGACCGCATCGTTAACCAACGGTCGGCCGCGAGTGCGTTTCATTTTCTGGTCAAGCTCATAGTCGGCGACCATATTGAAGGTGTGCGCAGCAGAAGCGCCCATCCAACCGCCCAAAAGGGTAAGGATGATCAAGCCAAAGTTACCAGCTATCGCCTCCGCACCGCGCTCTGCCTGCAGCATAGCGGGAAGCGCAGCCACCAAGAGCAGTTCAATTATCCGCGGCTTGGTTAATGCGAAATATGCCTTGATCTTCCCCAAGGAAAAATCCTCCAACAACGTGCCATATCGTTCTCTGGTTACATGCCGCCTGTGGGCCTCGGCTGGGATTTCGGCGGCATAAGAGATAGTCGTTTACAAAGGGCGGAAAGTTCCCACCAACTTTCGGCGGATAAGAACTCACTGTCTCGAACCACCATATCCTACACGCTGCCCCCAGTGCGGTTCCTAATCGCATGCAAGTACGCAAAAGTTAGGGCCTACCTTTAAACTATGGGGCACACCATTGATATCACCGTTGCAAACAGATTGATGCGAGGAACTAGCTGTGTCACTGTCCCCCAAACTCAAAGCGAAGACCATTCGTCGTTACCCCAGCGACTGGAGCGAGACTGATACCCGCGCTGTGGACACGGTGCGCCTGCTTGCTGCCGACGCCGTGCAAAACTGCGGTTCTGGGCACCCCGGCACCGCTATGTCTCTCGCACCATTGGCGTACACGCTCTACCAGCGGGTGCTCAACCACAACCCTGCTGACCCCCAGTGGGTAGGACGCGACCGTTTCGTATTATCCGTCGGACACTCCTCCCTTACCCAATATATTCAGTTGTTCCTCGGCGGTTTCGGTCTGGAATTGGACGATCTGAAAAAGCTGCGGACCTGGGATTCCTTAACCCCCGGCCACCCTGAATATGGGCACACCGCGGGTGTAGAGATCACCACGGGCCCATTGGGGCAAGGCCTCGCCTCATCGGTCGGTATGGCGATGGCTGCCCGCAAAGAACGCGGCCTTTTCGATCCCGATGCACCCGCTGGTGAATCGCCGTTCGATCACTACGTCTACACAATTTGTTCCGACGGCGACGTGCAAGAAGGCGTCACCGCAGAGGCTTGCTCGCTGGCGGGCACACAGCAATTGGGCAATCTCATCGTTTTCTGGGATGACAACAACATCTCCATCGAAGACGACACCGATATTGCGTTCTCGGAATCCGTCGCCAAGCGCTACGAAGCCTACGGTTGGCAGGTGCTTGAGGTCGGCTCTGGTGAAGATGTCAGCGCCCTGGAACAAGCCGTGAAGCTGGCAAAGCAAGACACTTCACGCCCGACGTTTATTCGCGTGCAAACTGTCATCGCGTACCCAGCACCCAATGCCATGAACACTGGAGCCTCGCACGGTGCTGCACTGGGCGAAGACGAAATTCGTGCAACGAAAACCTTCCTCGGTTTCGACCCGGACAAGCACTTTCATGTCGACGACAAGGTGCTGGAGCACACCCGCGAACTGGTAGAACGCGGCACGAAAGCCCAGGAAGAATGGAACAAGTCGTTTACCGCTTGGGCAGAGAAAAATCCAGAGCGCAAGCAGCTATTCGATCGCATGGCGGCCTACGAACTGCCGGAGAACTTCGGCGAAGACATGCCAGTGTGGCAGCCAGACGAAAAAGGCATTGCAACACGAAAGGCTTCAGCAGAAGCGTTGCAGGTTTTGGCAGCGCAACTGCCGGAGCTGTGGGGTGGATCTGCCGATTTGGCAGGCTCGAACAACACCGTCATCAAGGGCGCACCATCGTTCGGCCCGCAGTCAATTTCGACGGATATGTGGCAGGCCGATCCGCTTCATGGCCGTAATCTGCACTTTGGTATTCGCGAGCACGGCATGGCCGCGATCATGAACGGAATCGCTTTGCACGGGCACACCCGTGTCTACGGCGGCACCTTCCTGATTTTCTCGGAATACATGTACCCCGCGGTTCGCCTGGGTGCATTGATGGGCACCGACACTTATTACGTCTGGACGCACGATTCGATCGGTCTGGGCGAAGACGGCCCAACCCACCAGCCTGTCGAAACGCTAGCGGCCCTGCGCGCCATCCCTAATCTTTCGGTCATTCGTCCTGCCGACGCGAACGAGACCATC
Source organism: Corynebacterium drakensteinense (assembly GCF_041224285.1). NCBI lineage: Bacteria > Bacillati > Actinomycetota > Actinomycetes > Mycobacteriales > Corynebacteriaceae > Corynebacterium > Corynebacterium drakensteinense. Next base: position 6,218 of record NZ_JAXOFP010000005.1, on the reverse strand, counting down.
CAGGCGTGGGTTGCTGCAATGCGCCACGACAAGGGACCAAAAGGGTTGGCACTGACCCGGCAAAATGTTCCGGTCTTGGAAGGCACAGCCGAAAAGGCGGCTGCAGGCGTCGCCAAGGGCGCCTACGTGTTGGTCGAAGCCTCTGCCTCGCCGCAACTAATTCTCATCGCTACGGGTTCGGAAGTACACCTTGCAGTTGCTGCCGCACAGCGTTTGGAAGAAGACGGTATTCCCACTCGCGTGGTCTCTGCACCATGTTTGGAATGGTTTGAAGCGCAAGACGAGGCTTACCGCGAAGCCGTATTGCCGCGCGAGGTATCCGCTCGCGTATCGATCGAGGCTGGTTTGGCAATGCCGTGGCACAAATACACCGCCCCATACGGCCGCCAGGTCTCCCTCGAACACTATGGAGCATCTGCCCCGGCAGAAGAACTATTCGAGAAGTTTGGCTTTAGCGTCGATAACGTCGTCGCCGAAGCAAAATTGGCATTGGACCAAGCACCGAAGGCAAACGAGGTTCCCGGTTGGAATGCCGAAGCAGAATCGGCAGGTACAAGTGCAGCGAACGCACACAACACCGCTGCAGTGACCCCGGCACAAGCTGTCGATACTGCAGATGCTGATAGCCCCCTGGCAGAACTTGCGGCAATCGGTACCGCAACTTGGCTCGATGATCTTTCTCGCGAGCGCATCGAATCCGGCAACCTCACAGAATTGATCGAGACCAAATCAGTTCTTGGCGTGACGACGAATCCGTCGATCTTCTCAGCCGCGATGAGCAAGGGACACTCCTACGACGATGACATCGCTGCGCTTGCAGAAAAGAAGGCAGCTGCCGACGACGCGGTCTATGAACTGGCCATCGCCGATGTGCAAGCTGCCTGCGATGTCTTGTCTTCGGTCTACCAGCGCACCGGTGGCGCCGACGGCCGAGTCTCTATCGAAGTTGACCCACGCTATTCGGCTGACACCGAGAAAACTCTGGCCCAAGCTCGAGAGCTGTGGAAGAAAGTCGACCGCGACAATGCCATGATCAAGATTCCGGCGACCCCGGAAGGTCTCCCGGCGATCACCGCCGCATTGGCAGAAGGCATTTCCGTCAACGTGACCTTAATCTTTTCCGTCGAGCGTTACCGGGAAGTCATCCGCGCCTACAAGGACGGCATTAAGCAAGCCCAGGACAATGGACTTGATTTGTCCAAGATCCACTCGGTGGCTTCGTTCTTCGTCTCGCGCATCGATACCGAGATCGATAACCAGCTGGAAGAAATCGGCTCTGACGAGGCACTCGAGCTTCGCGGGCGCGCCGGCATCGCGAACGCGCGCCGTGCTTATGCGCTCTTCGTCGACGAGTTCAGTGATTTTGCGATCCCAGGTGCGCACAAACAGCGGCCACTGTGGGCATCGACTGGGGTGAAAAACCCAGCCTATCCTGCTGACATGTACGTCACCGAGCTGGCCGGACCAGACACCGTCAACACTATGCCGGAAGCCACACTCAACGCGGTAGTGGATAGCGGTACTATCAAGGGCGACACGTTGACTGGCGCAGGCGATAGCGCCGGAACAGTCTTCGGCCAGTTGGAATCGATCGGAATTGATTTCGCAGAGGTCTACGCGAAACTTGAGCTCGAGGGCATCGAGAAGTTTGTGAACGCGTGGGAAGATCTGCTGGAATCCGTTTCGCAGCGGTTGCAGCGCGACTAGCGCCAAAACACTAAGCACGACCCATGCCCTGATTCCTGGGCAGAGAAAGGATCTTCCGCCTGTGACGTCGACTCCTTGGCATAACCCTTTGCGTAATCCGCACGATTCCCGACTGCCGAGGATCGCCGGGCCTTCGGGCATGGTGATTTTTGGCGTCACCGGCGATTTGGCATACAAAAAGCTGCTACCTGCTATTTATGATCTAGCAAACCGCGGCTTGCTGTCATCAGCGTTCATTCTCGTTGGTTTTGGCCGTCGTGAATGGACTAACGACGACTTCGTGAACTACGTAAAAGCAGCCGTCCAGGACGGGGCACGCACGCCATTTCGCGAAAACGTGTGGCGCCAACTTGCTTCGGGCATGGAATTCGTCGTCGGGGGCTTCGACGATACCGGATTCGACCGGCTCGCAGAACGCATAACAGAAGTTGATGAACAACGCGGCACCGCCGGCAACTGGGCGTATTATCTATCGATTCCTCCGAGTTTTTTCTCCGAAGTATGCCACCAGTTGGAGCGCACCAACATGGTCAGCGGACGCCCGGGTGCATGGCGTCGTGTGATCATCGAAAAGCCATTTGGCCACGATGAACAATCCGCCCGCGAGCTCAACGAGATCGTCAACCAGGTATTTCCGGAAGACTCGGTCTACCGCATCGATCATTACCTCGGCAAAGAAACTGTGCAGAATATCTTTGCGCTGCGGTTTGCTAATTCGATTTTTGAGCCGCTGTGGAATGCCCAGCACATTGACCACGTGCAAATCACGATGGCCGAAGACATCGGTCTCGGCGGTCGCGCCGGCTATTACGACGGCATTGGCGCAGCACGTGATGTCATGCAAAACCATTTGCTACAGCTGTTAGCACTCGTAGCAATGGAAGAACCCATCTCGTTTACCCCGCAGGCGTTACGCGCGGAGAAAATCAAGATCCTGCAGGCTACTTCCCTTGCAACTCCCATCGCAGACAACACTGCTCGCGGGCAATATTCAGCCGGATGGCAAGGCTCACAAAAGGTCTGTGGCCTACGCGAAGAGGATGGATTCGATCCCGAATCGACCACTGAAACCTATGCTGCGTGCACCCTGCAGATTAATTCGCGGCGGTGGGCTGGCGTGCCGTTCTACCTCCGCACCGGCAAACGCTTAGGACGAAGGGTCACCGAAATCGCGTTGGTGTTCAAGCATGCCCCGCATCAACCGTTTGCGAATTATGGTGCCCAGCAAGGACAAAACACCGTCGTCATTCGCGTGCAGCCTGACGAAGGCGTGCTGATGCGCTTCGGTTCCAAGGTCCCAGGATCGGGTATGGAAGTTCGCGATGTCAACATGGACTTTTCCTACGCAGAAGCATTCACCGAAGAATCCCCAGCGGCCTACGAACGCCTGATTCTGGATGCCTTGTTGGACGAATCCAGCTTGTTCCCGACAAATAAGGAAGTCGAGCTAAGCTGGGCGATTCTGGATCCGATGCTCGAATATTGGCAACACGCGGATCAACCTGATGACTACCCAGCAGGCAGTTGGGGCCCGGCCAGCAGCGATGAGATGTTGGCTCGCCGTGGCCACACCTGGCGACGGCCGTAAGCAAGGTATCCGTGTCTCCACAGAACCGTCCGTGTACCCACCGAGCAAGGACTAATTAACAACTATGATTCATTACCTCACGGATACGACAACCACCGATATCGCCCGCGAACTCAATCTTGCGCAAGAGCACTACACCCTCACTACAGGCCGTGTGCTGACGCTGATCATCGTGGCCTCCGTCAGCGATGACGTGGAAGCTATTCTGCGTGCCAGCCGTGATGCCTCGCACGAGCACCCAGCTCGCGTCTTGATTTTGTTGACCGCAGACTCGTCCGACGAGACGTACCTGGATGCAGAATTGCGCGTTGGTGGCGAAGCCGGAGCCTCCGAGATCGTCGTGATGACGCTCAATGGGGCCATGGCCCACCACCCTTCGGCTATCGTCACGCCATTATTGTTGCCAGATACGCCGATCGTGGCGTGGTGGCCGAACGTGCATCCTGACCAGCCTGCTACTGACCCGATCGGGCAGATCGCCCAGCGCCGCATCACCTCTGCCGCGGAATTATCCGCGCTTGCTCACAACTATGCCCCGGGTGATTCCGATACCGCCTGGTCTGCGATCACCGCGTGGCGTGGCATCGTGGCCTCTGCACTCGATCGTTACCCAGACCACCGCGTCGTCAAGGTCAGTATTACCGGCGACGGCGGCCCCGAACATGCTATCGCTGCGGGCTGGCTTGCCGATGCTTTGGGCGTGGAAGTCTCCAGCCAGGTTGATGATTCTGCGCACACAAACGCTCGCGCCGACATCTCTGTGCTCGCAGAGCAGTTTGCCGTTGCGGAGCTGATCTTGTTCATGGACGACGGCGAACAGGTGCGCATCGCACGTGCGGATAATCATACTGTCAGCGTCGAAATTCCGGGTGCTGCCCGGAGCCTGGTGGCTTTGAACGTACGTAGCTGGGCCGAACGATTGTCAGAAGAGCTCCGCCACCTTGATGCCGATGAAATTTATGCACGCTCCTTGCGGGCAAGCGAACAACTATAGCAGTCGACTACCGCAGTAGATGCGAAAGGAATGTCGTTCATGACCACTATTTTCCCAGCAACGGATAAGCGAGATTTAGCGGACAAGGTCGCGCAGCGGTTCGTTGCACTCATCAGTGAGATCCAAAGTGGAGAGGGCGGCGCACATGACGACGGCATTGCGCGCGTCGTGTTCACCGGCGGTTCTTCAGGTATCGCGGTATTGGAAGCGCTTGCGAGCACAGATGACGCGGCCGATGTGGACTGGCAACGTATCGAAATATTCTTCGGTGACGAGCGCAATCTTTCGCTTGCCGACGCGGAATCGAACGAGGGGCAAGCGCGCGGCGCGCTGCTCGATAAGCTCGACATCCCTGCAGAACGCATCCACGGCTATGGACTAAGCGGCGGCACAGACCTGAACGAACGCGCTGACGAGTACTCCGCGGTAATCAACAAGGTCGCACCTGCCGGCTTCGATATCCATCTGCTCGGCTTGGGCGACGACGGCCACATCAATTCCCTGTTTCCGAACCATGCTGGCCTTGATAACGAAGCAGACGTTATTGCGGTGACAGACTCGCCGAAACCACCGGCTGAGCGCCTGAGTCTGGGACTGTCGGCGGTTGCTCACGCCGACCGGATTTGGTTTTTGGCCGCCGGGAGGAATAAAGAAGACGCCGTTGCACGCCTGGTCTCCACGGCAGGACCAGATAAGTCGTGCCCGGCGACACTGGTGCATGGCCGCATCGAGACCTTGTTGTTTAGCGACGCCATTCCTGCACACTAAAGCAGCTCCTCTACGCGCAAAAGCAGCCTCTGCCACCAGAGCACGCCGCGCGTTAACACCGCAAGGTTGTTGCAGTTAGCTTGGATTCTAGGGGTCGTGGAAACACCTGACATGGGTTAGGTGATTGTGTGGGAGCGAAGTGGGATCCGGATTCTGCTGTTACTGCTCGCTTTTGTGCTCTTGTTCGGGCCGGTGATTCGGTTCGTGCTGCTGCTGGTGTGGTTGACATGCCGTTGTCTGTGGCTTACCGGCTTGCACATCAGCTTCAACTGCCGATGAGGAGTAAAAATCCGGTAAGCCCAGGTACGGAAGAAGAAATCACTCGGTTGTGGCTGGATGGCCTGGCCCCGATGGAAATCGTGCGAATACTATCTGTCGGGCCAAGCGTGGTCTATCGCATTGGTATCGAGCTGGGCTTATGGCAGCGAAACTCACACGGGCGTAGAGCAGCAGCTACATCTCGTCGGTGTGAATACCTGCAACTACGCGCGAATGCTTTAGGACGCAAAGATGCAGCCCTGGCGTGTGGTATCAATCCGCGTGATGCTTTGGATATTGATAAGGGTGTGATAAAGCTGCGTGGCGCGCGTGTCCCGTTTGTTCCCGATGGTCCCGACGTTGCACTGTATAACAGGCTTATGCAGGTTATTTCTCATGTCGACGGTCGGGTAGCTGTGCCGGTTCAGGTTATTCCTCAAGAAAGGATCGACCAGCGTATTTCATTGCGTTACTTGTGTGTAGAAGAACGCGAGCTTATTTTTGATTTGCTTCGCCAGAATTATGGTGTCCGCGAGATAGCCCGGCGACTAGGCCGCTCACCTGGCACGATTAGCAAGGAACTCAAACGCAATCGAGACGAATTCGGTGTGTATCTACCCACCCATGCGCAGCGTAAGTCTGTGTTGTCTAGGTTTCGCCCGAAAAAGCGCAAGGTTGAGGCCAACCCAGAATTAGGCAGCCGTGTGTGGGAGATGCTGAAAGAAAAGAATTCTCCTGAGCAGATTTCCGGGCGGTTGCGTAGAGACCATCCCGATGATGACACTATGGGGGATGCGGACGAAATCTTGGAGAGATTTTCCGCATGACTAATATTCGATACACGAATGCGCAACGACTTAAAGCGTTAGAAGTATTCGACAGGACTCAATCTGCCACCAAGAC